>CAYVJI010000035.1:0-18452 GCA_964451805.1 uncultured Pelolinea sp.
GTTGATGAAGTCATTCTCGTCTGGAAAGATCTCATGGTGAATGCTGCCCGCTTGTTCTGCTGCCAGGCGCGCGTAGCGTGTCTCATCGTAGCGCGCGTTTTCTCTGAATCCGCCGGAAAAGGTATGGATGGGTTGTTCCAGCAATGAGGCTGCCAAGCAGGTTACTGTCGACGAATCCAATCCGCCGCTCAAGTGCGCTCCCACCGCAACATCCGCGCGCAATTGGATCCGGACTGCATCCTCCAATAATTGCTTTAGCTGGGTTTCAAAGTACTCTGCGGTATGGTCAGTATCTACCGTGAAGTCCGGTTTCCAGTATTTTTCTATGTGCTGCCTGCCATCCGCATTAATTTCCATCCAGCTGCCTGGTTCAAGTTTGTGGATATCTTTAAAGAGCGTTTTGTCATTAAGACAAAACTGGAAGGTCAGGTAGTCTGCCATGCCGTGCGGATTCATCTCAGCTCGCACCAATCCCGACTGAAGGATCGCTTTGATTTCCGAAGCGAACACAAAGCTCTCGCCATCTTTGAAGTAATAAAAGGGTTTGATGCCCAAGCGATCGCGGGCGGCGAACAATCGCCGCTCCTGCTGATCCCAGATCACAAAAGCGAACATCCCATTCAATTTATGGACGACTTGCGGGCCATGTTGTATATAAAGTCGCAAGATCGCCTCAGTGTCCGAATTCGAGAATAAGGATTGCCCTTGTTCGATCAACGATTGGCGCAGTTCTACATAATTGTAGATTTCCCCGTTGTAAATGATCCAATAACGCCCGCTTTCATCGCGCATGGGCTGGTGAGCGGCCTGCGAAAGATCGATGATGCTCAGGCGCAGGTGACCCAGCCCCAAGTTGCCATCTTCAAGGTATCCGTGGTCGTCTGGTCCGCGATGCTGTATGCTGGCGGTCATCCGCCGCAGCACGGCGCCATCCACTTTGCGCGCTGGATCAAAATGATAGATTCCGCATATGCCGCACATGCTCACATCCTTAGAAGTTGATTCGTGATATGGTGTGATGTTTCTTTAGATTGCTCAAACGATAAGCCTCAACCGCCTTTTGCGGGTCTTTTCGGTACAACTCGCGCAGTCCGCGATATTGACTGCGCCATCCGCTTAAAGGCCACCAATACAGCATGCCCATGATCAGATAACCCAGCATGGTGATACTGCCGATCATCTTGCTGCCGCCTTTCTTTTGATCATAACGCAGGACGAAAGGCACTTCAGCAAAACGGCAGCCCATTAAGTTCAATTTGACAATGATTTCCAATGTAGAAGTAAAACCCAATCCGCGCATTTGAATCAGGTGATTGCCATAGATCTTCAAGGCATCTTGGATCACGGCAACCCGATACGCGCGGAATCCGCAGGAATAATCCCGAACACCGCGCACGCCGAATACAAGCCGCATGAACAGATTGGCTGCCCGGCTGATCAACGCCCGATAGGCATTCACCCCCATTTGCCCGCCCCCGGGTTGGAAACGCGATGTGTTGACCACGTCGAAACCCTCTTTAAGTTTCTCGATCATATTAAAAAGGTATTTCGGTTCGTGGGTATCATCCCCCTCAATTCGCACCAGGTAATCATTGCGCGCTGCATGCCAGGCAACATACTCAAATCCATCGCGTTCCGTTTCGCCCAAACCGCGATTGATGGGATGTTCTAAAATATCCAAGCTTAGGTGACCCTGATGTTTCTTGAGAATACTGGCAGTCTCGTCCGTGCTGCCATCGTTGATGACTACCAAGCGATAAGGTTCATCTCCCAAAGTTGTTTTGATCTTGTCCAGCAGGCTTGGCAGATCCGTTTGTTCGTTATATGCAGGCAGCATGATCCAGATCATTTCAATTTCCTAAAGGCTGAAATCACCCAAGCGCACCACATCAAATCCGGCACTGTTCGCAGCGTGCTTATCCCACAGATTGCGTCCATCAATGATCAACGCATGCTGCATGGCTTGTTTAAGTTGGTGAAAATCGATAGTTCGGTACTCTGAATGGGCAGTCATCAATACCGCCGCGTGGCAGCCTTGCGCCTTGCTGTACACATCCCCCGCGTACTCTGCGACAAAAGGATCGTGAACCACTCCAATGGCTCCTTCCGCTTCTAGCGCACGCAAGAAATACTGGCTGGGAGCATCGCGCGTGTCATCCGAATCTTCGAGGTAAGCATAGCCGAGAATCAGAATCCGTTTGCCCTGCAGGTCATTCAAACGCCCCTTCAATAAGCTGAGCACATGCCCGGGCATGCCGCTGTTGATATCGCGCGCAGCCGGGATCAGGCGCACTTTCACATCCAATCCCTTCACGCTGCTGGCCAGCAGCCAGGGATCCTTGGGGATGCAGTGACCGCCCACCCCTGCCCCAGGCAGCAGCATCTCGCGCCCGGGTGATTTGCGCACCAATTCGCGCACCCGCCACACATCCGCCCCCAATGCTTCACAGATCAGCGCCATTTCATTCGCAAACGCGATCTGCACATCACGATAGGTATTTTCCATCGTTTTGACCAGTTCAGCCGTGATCCAATCGGCGGTGTCAACATCAGCTTGCACGATCTGCCGGTACAATGCCTGCATAACCGCAGCCGTTTCGGGGGTGTCCCCGCCCACCACGCGGCTCATGCTGGTCAGGTTCTGCAGCAATTTGCCCGGCATCACCCTTTCAGGGCAGTTGCCAAGGTAGAAATCCACCCCGCATTTGCCTTTGGAATTCTCTTCTAAAATCGGCAGCGCGATATTTTGCATGGTACCAGGCATGATGGTGGATTCGATCACCACCAATGCTCCTTTCTTCAGCACTCCCGCCAGTGATTTCAAAGCAGAGCGCAGAGCCTGGTATTCCGGAATATGGGCGCTGTTCACCGGCGTTTCAACATCCACCAGGATCACGTCGCATGCATTGATTTTCGCATATTCATCCGTAGCTTGCAGGCTGCCCTGCCGGATAACGCGCCCTATCAGTTCCGCTAAACCCGGCTCTTTGCCTTCGATTGGGCTGACGCCCTGATTGATGCGCTGCACCCGTTCGCTCTTGATATCAACTCCGATGACGGAATATCCCTGTTCGGCAAAGAGAGCTGCCACAGGCAGCCCAACATATCCCAACCCGATGACAGCGATTTGTGCGGTATGTTGCTCAATTTTAATGCGCAGGTCAGCCAGGGTCATATTAAACCTCGATCACGCGGTGCGTCTCACCCGATTCAACCAGCGCCAATGCCAGCCTGAGCGCCTTCAAGCCATCTTCACCGCTGGTCGGCACCGGATTCCCCGTTCGCACAGCGTCTAAAAAAGCCTGAAGCTCGGCTTTTAGAGGCTCTTGCCGTTTTAGATCATATCGGATCATTTTGCCTTCGCTCACCCCGCGGATGGTCTTCAAGGGCGTCCACAGGTCAGCGCTGGCTTGCGAATTCTCATAGAAATACAAATCCTGCAAGAGATCATCCACACGGAACATGCCTTTTTCTCCCAACACCAGCGTTTCGCGCAGCTTGGTGGGTGTCAGCCAATTGATCTCCAGCGCTGCGGTAATGCCCTGCGGAAATCGCAGCAATCCAAACAGCATGTCTTCATGCTCGGTATGGATGCGCTGTTCGGTTTCCGCATACACGCGCAGCGGATCCAGGCCTGTCAGAAAACGCATGATATCCACATCGTGCGGCGCCAGATCCACCACCACTCCCACATCCCGGATGCGTGCCGGGAAAGGCCCCGCCCGCCGGCAGAAAATCTGAAAGATCTTGCCCAGCTCGCCTGCTTCCAAGCGCGCTTTGAGTGCTTGCATGGCAGGGTTGAAGCGAATGATGTGCCCTACCATCAACTGGCGTTGTCGTTCTTTTGCCAGGTCGATCAAACTCTGACCTTCTTCAACAGTCGCTGCAATAGGTTTCTCCACCAGCACATGCGCGCCAGCCTTCAATGCAATAGAAGCTGCTTGTTCGTGGTCGGCTGTCGGTACGGTGATCGATACCGCTTCAGGTTCTTCCTTTTCCAACAATTCTCGATAATCGGTATACGTAGGAACACCAAAGCGCGTCCCCAATGCAGCCAGCCGCTCCTTACTGACATCTGCAATGCCGGCAATCTGCACATCTTCCAGCTCGGAATAAACCCGTAGATGGTTGAAACCCATTGAACCTACGCCAATGACCGCTACTCGCATCTGCGATTACCCCATATACTCGTTGATCTTCCCGGCTACGAACTCCAGGTCGGTTTGCGTCAGGGAGGGATGAACGGGAATGGAAAGTACTTCGGCAGCCGCTTGTTCTGCAACCGGAAAACTCATCTCGCCCAGCATTTCTCGATAGAAGCCCTGTTGGTGGATCGGCAGGGGATAATAAATCTCGCTGCCAATTTCATTTTTCGTCAGGAATTCCCGCAATCCATCACGTTTCCCATGCGGCACTCGCAGCGTGTATTGGTGATAGATATGTTCGCAGTTTTCAGGGACATAAGGCGTAACAACCCCTTTTAGGTTGGTATCATAATAGGCCGCGTTTTTCGCCCGCGCTTGGTTGAACTTGGCCAGCTTCAATAATTGCGCGTGCCCGATGGCTGCGTGCACATCGGTCATGCGCAGGTTATACCCCAATTCGTCATGATAGTAGCGCCTGCGCATGCCATGGTTGCGCAGCACGCGGCATTTTTCGGCAATGGCGTCATCGTTGCTGGTAATCATGCCGCCTTCAGCGCTAGTCATGTTCTTGGTGGGATACAAGCTGAAGGTGCCTGTTCCAAAAGAACCGGCGCATTTGCCGTTGATCTTGGCGGTATGCGCTTGGCAGGCATCTTCGATGACGATTAAGTGATGTTTTTCAGCAATTGCCATGATCGCGTCCATGTCCGCGCATAAGCCGTAGAGATGAATCGGCAGGATCGCCTTTGTCTTGGGTGTTATCGCTGCTTCAATCTGGCTCGCATCCAAGTTGAATGTGCGCGCGTCAATATCCACAAATACAGGTTTTGCGCCCACATACAGAACGGAATTTGCCGAGGCGATGAAGGTAAAAGGAGAGGTGATTACCTCGTCTCCCTCCCCAATTCCGTGCGCCAGCAAAGCCACATGCAGGGCAGTTGTGCCGGAACTGGTGGCGATCGCGTGTTGAACTCCGCAAGCTTCTGCGAATGCCTTTTCAAAGGCAGCTACGCGCGGTCCTTGTGCCAATATTCCGGAATCCAGCACTTGCAGAACCGCTTGTTTTTCTTCTTCACCGATAAGGGGTTTAGCCATTGGTATCATTTTGCTTCCATCCATATTCTTTTTTCGATTTCAATTTTTTGTGCGCACCTTGGGCATTGCGCAATCACCATCTGAGCGCTTTCTTCGAAAAGGTTGAGTTTTTCCCCGCATGGGCAGACAAATCCATGCAAGCGAGCGGGGTTGCCGAACACCAAACCATAATCCGGTACATCCCGCGTGACCACGCTGCCTGAACCCACCATTGCCCACATTCCTAAGGTGATGCCGCAGCGGATGGTCGAATTCGCGCCAATTGCCGCTCCAACCTTGACGAGCGTTTTAGAAAGCTCCCAGTCATCCGCCGATTTCGGCGATCCATCTACGTTGATCGCACGCGGTCGCATGTCATTGGTGAAGCAGGCATGCGGTCCCACAAACACGCCATCTTCAATGCTTACGCCATGGTATACCGAAACGTAGTTTTGGATCTTTACATTGTCGCCAATTTGGACGTCCGCGTCAATGAAAACACCCTTCCCTAAAATGCAATTCCGGCCAATTTTTGCGCCCGGTCGAATTTGACCCTGATGCCAGACTTTGCTGCCATCACCAATTTGGGCATCCTCAGCCACATCCGCTGTTGGATGTATATATGCTGTCACAGGCTACCTCCTTGTTAGTTTTCCAACAATACTTGTATGATTTTATCAGCAGCATGGCCATCGCCATAGATCTGGGCGCGTTCGCCATTGGGGTGAAAATTATCATATCGTTCTTTAATTTTTTTGCTGTCCACACCAGCCAGACAATTCCAACCTGCCTCTACTGTCTCCACCCATTCAGTCTCCTCCCGCATGGTAATGCAGCGTACCCCCAGAAGATAGGCTTCTTTCTGGATGCCGCCCGAATCGGTCAGGATGCACTCCGCGTTTTCTTCCAATACCAGCATATCCAGGTATCCCACCGGTTCGATCATGCGGATATTTGAGGGGATTCTCAATCCAAATTGTCCTATCATTTTTTGGGTGCGCGGGTGAATGGGGAAAATCAAATTGGTTTGTATTTCTGCCAATCCATTCAGAATGCCAATCAAATTGTCACGGTCATCCACATTGCCGCTGCGGTGCATGGTCACCAAGGCGTATTGTTTAGGCAAAATTCCAAGCTTGTCAAGAATGTTTGATTTTTGTCTGGCTTTTTCCAAGAAGAAGAATAATGCATCTGCCATCACGTCCCCCACTTGGTAAATCCCCCTCGTTGTTCTCTCTTTTTTGAGATTATCTACAGCTTGTTTCGTTGGACAGAATAGAACCATTGAGAGGGCATCACCAACAATCCGATTGATTTCCTCCGGCATGCTGCGATTAAAGGAACGTAAACCCGCCTCTACATGTGCCAAGGGCAGACCGCGTTTTGAGGCAGACAACGCTCCAGCCAATGTGGAATTGGTATCTCCATAGATGATCACCCAATCTGGTGGTTTTTTTTCGAGATAATGATCAATTCCCATCAGCATTCCGGCAGTTTGTTCGGCATGGCTGCCGCTTCCGATCTCGAGGTTGATATCAGGTTCAGGCAGGCTCAATTCGACAAAAAATAACTGGGACATATTCTCGCTGTAATGCTGCCCAGTATGAAGAAAAAACTCCTCGCCGCGATTGTTCCACGATCTCGAAACCATCGCAGCTTTGACAAATTGAGGCCTTGCCCCAATTATGTGCATGATTTTCATTAATTTCAAAAATTCTATCATAAATTGTTTGCCAGGCTTTTTAACCACTCATACCGATCTATTCGCCATCCGCTTGTTCTGCACACAAACCATACTGATAAAATTATCGAATGGTTGAAAAACAACCGGTAGCTCTAACAAAACTGATCGTCCCGCAGCGTCGCAAGGAACTTCTTTCCCGCCCACGCTTGTTAGATTTATTAAGCGATCTCTTGGATTTCCGATTAATTATCCTTGCCGCACCAGCCGGTTATGGCAAAACGTCATTGATGATCGATTTCGCATCTCATTTCGAGTGGCCTATTTGCTGGTATGCCCTGGATCCACTTGACCAAGATATTTATCGTTTTCTCACTCATTTAATCTATTCAATCAAACAGAAGTTTCCTGAATTTGGCGAATCTTCACTTCAAGCGTTGTTTGCCAGTCCTGTTGATCAAATTAATGCTGATTACCTGATCTCGACCATTACAAATGATATTTATGAAAATATCGCGGAACATTTTGTGGTGGTATTAGATGATTATCACTTTCTAAAAACCAACTCTCAGATAGATCAGTTCCTGAGCGATTTCATACAGAGAGCAGATGAAAATTGCCATATTGTCATCACATCGCGAAAATTGCTCACCCTGCCAGATCTTCCCTTAATGGTAGCCCGATCACAAGTTGGTGGACTATCTGTGGAGGAATTAGCCTTCTTGCCTGAGGAAATTCAAGAGCTGTTTGAGTATATCTTCGAAACGCCTATCAATAATGCACAAGCGGAAGATTTAGCGGCTCAAACCGAGGGTTGGATTACTGGTCTGCTGCTTACTTCACAAATGCTCAAGCCCGGATTAGGCGAACAAGTAAAGGTAGCTCGCGCTTCAGGCATAGGATTATATGAGTATTTAACCCAGCAGGTGCTGGATCAACAGCCAGCGCGGTTGCGTGATTTTCTATTAAATACCTCTCTTCTTGAAGAATTCAATGCATCCATGTGTGCCCAAGTGATTGGTTCTGCTATAAATCAGAAAGAAAACTGGCAGGAACTCATAAACCTCACTATTCAGAATAATCTGTTTGTCTTGCCAGTAGATGATAACTATACATGGGTTCGATTCCATCATTTATTCCGTGATTTTCTGCAATCCACCTTGCAAAAAGAACGCCCGCATGATGCGCAAAAGATCAAGCGGCAATTGGCGATCTATTTCGGTGAGAAACAGGAATGGGAACGCGCTTTTGAAATTTATTCTGCTCTGGGGGATAAGGAAGCTATTGTCCAGTTGATCGAGAATGTCGGATCCACTTTTATTTCAAAAGGGAAGATTAATAAGCTGGCAGAATGGCTTAGTACCTTGCCAGAAAATATCATTTATACCAACCCGAATATTCTTTCCATAAAAGCGAGTATTGCGGTTATTCAGGGAAGTCTGCAGGAGGGCAAGGATTTACTGGATAAGGTAATTCATATTCAGCAGAATCATCACGAAACACTCGCTTTAGCCGATAACCTGATTCGCAGATCAGCAGCGCTAAGGATCTTAGGGCAATATCCATCCGCCATGGAAGATGCAGATGCAGCCATAAAAATCCTTGGAACTGAGCCGCAAAAAACTGCTCAATATTCCGAAGCCTTGCGCGCAAAAGCTGCCAATTTGCTGCAAACAGGCTGCTTGAATGATGCACTTGAATTCTACAATCAAGCCCTAGAAATCTCTCAAAAGAATGATCGGGAAGAAGATACTGCTCGCATATTGGTTGAGATGGGAGCTGTTTTTGAGCGCTTGGGAAAATATTCTTTGGCTGAAAACGCATATCGAAAATCAATTGCTTATTGGCATTCTATCGGTGATTCTATTTGGCAGCCAACAATTCTAAACAACCTGGGAGTAGTTCAACATTTATGCGGTGATTTCGCAAATTCATTCTTGAATTTCGAAAAGGCCATGCACTATGCACAGATAACCGGTAACCGACGCATGGAAGGATATTCATTGGCTAGCATCGCTGATTTATATAAAGACCTCGATGCAAGCCAAGAAGCCATGGACGCTTATCAGCAAGCTTTCATATTAGCTCAACAAGTTGAAGACCAATATCTGATCTTTTACTTGAAAATGGCAAAGGCAAGAATGCATTTGCTTTCCAATGACCTGCAAAAAGCTGAAAACCAAATTCGTTCTGTCCAATCCTTAGTAAAAAACAGTGGATCCCCTTTTGAGATCCATCGGTGTCAGCTGGAGCATGCCGCCTTGGATTTTGCGCGAAAAAGGTTTGCTGAAGCACTTGAAAGATTAACGATCACGAGTGAATATTTCAAACAGGCAGGCATAATTGAAGACAGTATCCGTTCTGATGTACTGTTGTCTCTCAGTTTGGTGCACTGCGGTCAAGAAAAAAAGGCAGCCAAGATTATTGGGAATTTTCTCAATCATATATCAGATTCCGACAGGCATATTCCAAGCCTATCGGTTTTAGGTGAAATAAAAGACGGTTTAGAAATCTTACAGGAGAATGCTCAATTGCATTCTTTTTACTCTCAACTGAAAACGCTGCTTGTAGAATACCAAGTACTTACCCAAAAATATCGCAGAAAAATTCGCAAACAAGCCACACTCATACCCTTCGCTCCCGCCCGGCTGGACATTCGAGCATTTGGAAAAGCTGAAGTAGCAATACAGAATCGTGTTCTCGCTATCTCAGATTGGAAAACCCAGACTTCGCGCGATCTCTTTTTCTTGTTCCTGGCACACCCAGAAGGATTATCGAAAGAAGAGGTAGGACTCATTTTTTGGCCTGATTCTTCACCCGCTGAATTGAAACTTCGTTTTAAGAATGCTATTTATCGCATGCGGCATGCCATAGGGTCAGAAGTAGTGATTTTTCGGGATGACTTCTATCAGTTCAATCGTTCAATTGATTATGAATACGATGTTCAGAATTTTCTCGCCGAAATAGAACGCGCAAAACATGAAAAAAACGAAGCAAAAAAGAAAAAGATTTTGTTGAAAACAATGGATCTATACAAAGGTCCTTATCTACCGGATATCGAAGATATATGGGCAGAGACAGATAGGCAGAAATATCTCGATCTATACATGAATACAATCCTTGATTTGATTAGAATCTGCATGAGAAATAAGGAATTTAATGAAGGATTAGCCTATTGCCAACAAGCATTAAAAACGGATACTTATAATGAAGAGATTTATCGATTGAGCATGCAGATCTATGCTTTACTGGGGAATAAAGCCTCGCTCTTAAAACAATTTGAGATCTGTCGGAAAATCCTTGAAGAGGATTTAAATACTGATCCTTCTGATCAGACAATTCAACTATTTAATCGACTAACCAAATAGAAGATCCTATGATTTATCTTTGGTGATTTAATTCAAGCTCTTTACAGATCAAGTTTTCGTGAAGAAAGCCTTACATAAAAATCATAACGATCCCCTCGCCAAATTGAGATAAGGTATTCAAAAGGTTGATCATTGATATTGTATGTTACCCGCGTTATTTCAAAAATTGGCGCTGAATCCGAAATGGACAGACGGTCTGCTTCTTCTTTCGTTGCATTACGTGTTCGGATAGTTTGTTCTGCATCGCGTGGTTCGATATGATAAATATCGCGCCATATTGAAAAAAAGGATTGGGTGAGATCCAGCTTAACCAGATCCGGCATCATGGTCACCGGGAAGAATGCCCGCTGCAGACTTATCGGTTCGCCATTTGCTAAACGCAAACGATAGATTTCCCACACTTTGTCGTGATCTGCCAATCGCAGACTATTTTGTATGTGACTGCGTGGAGAGACTTGGTTGATACTGATCACCTCAGTGCCCGGCTCCCAACCTCGATTCCTTAAATCTTCCGTTGTTGAACAGAGATATGAAAGATCTACCTCGACTCTCCTTCTGCGAACGAAAGTTCCACGTCCCTTTTCTCGATAAATCAAACCCTCGCGTTCCAATAAATCCAATGCATGCCGTATTGTTCCTCGATTGACCGAGAACATTTCGCATAATTCTGATTCGGAAGGTAGTGTAATTTTTTCTTGATCTTCCACATCTTCTATATCAGCAATTGACTCTCTGAGAACTTGCACGATTTGATAGTAGTAAGGGATGGGTAAATCCTTATCGATTCTGCGTGGATTTATGGCAGGTTCAAGCATCTTTCCTCAATCACTATTAGCACGAATGTTTTTTTAGCAAAATACAGCTAGTTCTTCCTCTACTTCATTGACGGAGCATTCCAAATATGCTATATTATACCTGTTTACTTGTCTGTACAGGCTAACGATCGCTCAAGGATTCAAAATTTATCAACCTATTGGATTTAGATCTCTTTTCAAGCAATTCAAACCAACAAAAAAATACAGGAGCATGAGATGGGCAAACTTGAGACATACCGTAGAGCTCAAATGCCGAAAACCAAGAAACAATATGTATGGCCATTGTATGGTGCCGGAATGGAGAATTTTGGTTTTAAGGGTCATATGATTGAAAAATTGATGCCATCCCTTGGAGACGATGAACTATTAGTGAGGCACGATGCTTGCGGTCTCTGTTTTTCTGACATCAAGATCATAAAATTAGGAGAGAATCATCCAAGGATACACCGCAACATGCGCGAAAATCCGGTTGTCATGGGGCATGAAGTATCATTCACTATCGTAGGAGTCGGAAAAAACCTCACCTCGCAGTATAAACCTGGCGATCGTTTCACGCTGCAAGCGGATATTTTCGTCGACGGAATAGGTTATGCTTACGGATACGAGATTCAAGGGGGGCTATCTCAATACAATATCATTGACCAGCGCATTCTCAACGGCGATCACGGTAATTACCTCATCCCGGTAAAACCGGATACGGGTTATGCGGAATCCGCTTTAGTAGAACCATGGGCTTGTGTGATTGCCGCCTATCACCTAAATTATCGAACCTCAATAAAACCTGAAGGCAAATGCTGGTTTATCGGACCGGAAAGCAGTGAACCTTTTTCGGTGAGCACTGGTATTCAACCCGATTCACATCCTGAAGAAATTCGCCTGACAAACATGAATGGGGAGTTGGGAAATTTTCTGAGACAGCAAGCCAAAGAATTGGGTATAAAACTCACTGAAATAGAGAAAATCCCAGATTCATTGGATGAGAACGAAAATAACAATTTGTTTGACGATATTATCCTCTTGTCCCCTAGTGCGAATATCATCGAAACAGTCAGCCCATTTTTAAATTATCAGGGAGTCCTGGCTCTATTCGGTAAATCGAAAATTGATCGAAAAGTGCAGGTTGATGTAGGTCGAATTCATTACAACCGCTGGGCATACATTGGCGGGTTGGATCATGATATCGCCCGTCTATATCAACACAATCCGATCCGATCGGCTCTAAAGCCAAACGGCAAAGCGCTTTTTGTTGGAGCAGGTGGACCAATGGGACGCATGCATGTGCAGCATGCCATTGAATCTGATCCAGGGCCAGAGATTATTGTGTGTTCGGATGTGAGCGATGAACGCTTGGCAGATCTAAAATCGTCTTTTATTGATGAAGCGGAAGCAAAGGGAAGAAAATTGATCTGTATTAACCCCAATACCACAGAAGATTATCAGCAAACTCTTGAAAGCTATGGCGCAGGAGGATTCGATGATATTGTCATGCTTGCTCCTATTCCAGCGATCATCTCAGAATCTGCCGCGCTGTTGGCACAACAAGGGGTTATGAATATTTTTGCGGGTGTCGCCAGGGGAACGTTCGCGGAATTGGATTTAAATGAAATCACGCAAAGAGATGTTCGCATAATTGGTCATTCAGCGTCAAGCATCGATGATATGATCATGATGCTCAATGAGGTGGAAAATAAAAGGTTGTCCACCAACCGCTCTGTTGCAGCGATCGGTTCACTCTCCGCAGCCAAAGATGGGATGCAGGCATTGATAGATGCGGTTTATCCTGGCAAGGTGGTAATTTTCCCCCACCTAAAGGATTTGCCGCTTACCAGTCTTAAGGAATTGCAGCATCGCTTACCCAGCGTTTACGCGAAGCTTGGAAAACAAGGCGAATGGACAAGAGCAGCTGAAAACGAATTGTTAAATCTAATGTTAAATGAAGCGGGAGAATAAAACCAATGTTGAACACTCTCTCAGAAAAAGTTGCGATTGTCACTGGCGGCGGTCAGGGTTTGGGTCAAGCCATAAGCCTTCGCTTAGCGCAAGAGGGCTGCCATGTAGTAATTGGCGATATTGCTCAAGATGGAATTGATAAAACGTTGGCACAAATTCAAAAAATTTCCAAAGCCAGAGCCCAGGGTTGTATTGCAGATGTGACGAAAGAAAAAGAAGTGTCCGGTTTGGTTGATACCGCCATTTCAACTTTTGGAAAATTGGATATTATGGTCTCAAATGCCGGTGTGCTTATCGCAGACGCGATTGAAGATTTTTCCGCAGAAAAGTGGAAAAAGGTATTGGATGTAAATCTTTATGGCTATTTTTTATGCGCAAAACACGCAGCCCGCGTCATGAAAGCACAACGGAGTGGAGTGATCATCCAGATCAACTCGAAATCCGGGAAGAAAGGCAGCTACAAGAATTCCGCTTATGCAGCTTCGAAATTCGGGGGAATTGGATTAACCCAAAGCATCGCTTTAGAACTGGCTGAGTTTGGCGTACGCGTGAATGCCATATGCCCAGGCAATCTGCTGGATTCTCCGCTTTGGGTGGACTCGCTCTTTAAACAATATGCACAAAATCGTTCAATGAGTGAGGCGGAAATTCGTGATTATTACATTGGGCAGGTACCCATGAAACGCGCATGCACCTATGATGACGTCTGTAATGTGCTGGTATTCCTGGCTTCTGACCAGGCAAGTTATATGACCGGACAGGCGATCAATGTAACCGGTGGCCAGGAAATGCACTAATGAAGCCTGTTTACCTTCCTAATCTTGAAGGCCAAGTAGCCATTGTAACAGGCGGCGGGCGTGGCATTGGAAAAGCCATTTGCCTTGCTTTGGGTGCATGTGGTGCCACTGTAGCAATCGCTGCCAGAACAAAAAGCGAAATTCAAGCGGTTGAAAGAGACATCATCGAAAAAGGTGGAAAAGCCAAAGCATATCCTTGTGATATGGCAGACGAGCTTCAAATTAAACAGCTCTTCAATGAGATTCAGCAAGATTTTGGAAAACTGGATATTCTAATCAATAACGCTGCTATCGGTTTGTATGGTCCAATGGAATCTTTCCCATTGGAAAACCTGGACAAGATGCTGGCAGTCAATTTTCGCGGGGCATACATTTGCTGCCAGGAAGCGATGCATTTGATGGTATTGCGGGAAAGCGGAACAATCATCAACATTTCAAGCGTTGTTGGTTTTAAAGGGTATATTAATCAGAGCGCCTACACTGCCAGCAAACATGCTTTGGTAGGCATGACAAAGGCGTTGGCAAGGGAGGTACAAAAAAATAATATTCGCGTCAGCCTTATCCACCCTGGCGGGGTAGATACCAATTTAGCTGGTGATGCCCGGCCTGATCTGGATCGTTCTGATCTCATGCAACCACAGGATATCGCCCATACTGTGTTGTTTTTATTAAGTCTGCCAGATCGCTGTGCTGTTGATGAAATATACATTCGTCGGCGCAACAGTACTCCCTTTTAAAAAATTCATTTTGGAGGTTTTTATTAAATGTCAAACAATGAGAAGAAAGAGCTGATCGAACGGATCAGCGCAATGATCGAAGAACAAGCTCTGACGAAAGAGGAATTGCTGACCTATCTTCGACAAGCTATGGAAATTCGGGCACTAGAAAATAACATCTCAACCCTTCTGGGGAAAGCCGTCCTAAAAGGTGCCTCTCACCTATATGCAGGCGAAGAAGCTGTTGCGGTAGGCGCCATTGGAGCGCTGCGAGACGATGACCTGATCACAAGCACGCACCGTGGTCATGGCCACGCTCACGCGCATGGCGACAAAGCTGCCAAGACCGAAGCTGAGAAACAAGCACATTTCAACAAAATGATGGCAGAGGTTTTAGGAAAATCCGGTGGATACTGCAAAGGAAAAGGCGGCTCGATGCATATCGCGGATGTCGACCACGGCAACTTGGGTGCCACCGGCATTGTGGGTGGCAATATACCAGTGGCAGTTGGAGCAGCATTAGCGCAGAAGCTTCAAAAAACAGATAGGGTTGTGCTCTGCTTTTTCGGGGACGGGGCATCGAATACAGGAAATTTTCATGAAGCACTAAATATGGCCAGCATCTGGGACTTGCCAGTGGTTTTTGTGGTTGAGAATAATATGTATGGCATGTCAGTTCCCTGGGCAAAAGTAAGCAAACTGACCAATGTTGCCGATCGGGCATGTGCATATGGAATTCCAGGTTCTGTCGTGGACGGTATGGATGTGCTGGCCGTTCGCGGGGCTGTTCGAAAAGCCGTAGAACTTGCCCGGAAGGGCAAAGGACCCAGCTTGGTGGAAGCCAAAACATACCGCTATTTCGGACACAGCCATTCTGATCCGCGTGCCTATCGCACCAAAGAGGAAGAGCAAGATTACAAAGATCGAGACCCGATCAAAAAATTGAATGAAGCTCTTCAGGCAGTAGGTTTGTTGTCTGAAACTGAATTTGAAAGCATGAACAAATCTGTCAAAGCGAAGATGAATTCAGCCATGCAATACAGCGAATCTTCATCTGAGCCGAATACTGAAGATTTGGAAACGGATGTCTTCGCTCCATCACAATTCACGGTCCATGATATCGAAACAGAAGCTCAGCTGCGTGAGCGAATCCGGCAGGAAAAAAGCATGCGAGAGATTTCCTACGCGGAAGCCATTCAGGAAGCGTTGCGAGAGGAGATGCTGCGGGATGAACGCGTGTTCGTGATGGGTGAAGACGTCGGCTTATATGGCGGCGCTTATGGTGCCACACGGAATTTATTCAACGAATTTGGTCAATGGCGCGTGATCGATACACCAATTTCAGAAGCCACGATCGGTGGCGCGGCTGTCGGCGCTGCCATGGCTGGCATGCGGCCAATTGCCGAGATTATGTATGTTGACTTCACTCCATTGGCCATGGATCAGGTCGCCAATCAGGGTGGGAAAAATCGTTATATGTTTGGCGGCAAAACCAGCGTCCCGATGGTCATCCGCACTGAAGGTGGGGCTGGACGAGCCATCGCCGCGCACCATTCGCAAAGCCTCGAATCGCTCTGGACCCACTTCCCTGGTATATATGTTGTAATGCCATCCACGCCTTATGATGTCAAAGGTCTGTTAAAAGCTGCCATCCGCGATGACAATCCGGTGATGTTCATTGAACATAAAATGCTTTACAAAGAAAAGGGAAGAGTTCCACAAGAGGAATATATCATCCCCTTTGGAATTGCGGATATCAAACGACCTGGCAAGGACATTACTCTGATCACGTATTCGCGCCAAGTCTTAAATGCGCTGGAAGCCGCGAAATTATTGGCAGAAGAAGGCATCGATGTTGAGGTCATTGATTTGCGTACCCTCAAACCGTTAGACGTTGATACGATCATCGCTTCAGTTCAGAAAACAGGTCGTTTTGTGGGTCTGACGGAAGCGTATGAAAATACCAGTTTTATTAATGAAGTCATGGCACAGGTCAATGACTTAGCGTTCGATTATCTGGACGCGCCCATGCTGCGTGTGGCTGCCGCCAATGTTCCCGTTCCGCGCGCGGAAATCTTAGAAGACCTGGCTATCCCTAATGTGAACCGCATTATGCAGGCTTGCAGAAAGGTGGTCAGTTAATGGCAGAGGAGCTTTTCATTCCCAAATTAGGACAAACCGTCGAAGAAGTTACCCTGATCAATTGGTTAGTGAAAGAAGGGGACAAAGTTGAACAGGGACAAGAGGTATTGGAGGTAGAAACAGATAAGGCAGTCTTCAATGTTGAAGCGCCGGATAGCGGTTTTGTTCATCTTGGACCCTATAAAGCAGGCGATACGGTGCCTGTCCTCACAGTGGTTGGTATCATCGGCGAAAAGGATGAAGTCTTCACCGCGCCTTCAATATCCGCCCAAACTGAAACCGTTAACGCAGCCCAATCCCCCGCCCCGCCTATTCAAGAAACCAAAGTTGAAGCATCACAACCTGATTTGCGTGAAACCAAAAAACTCTTTGCCTCCCCGCGCGCTCGCAAATTGGCAAAACAAAAAGGTATTGACCTTGCTCTGATCAAGCCAAGCGGCGGGCAGGGGATTAGGATTCGGGAAAAAGATGTATTGGATTATCTGCACCACGAGATCAAAGCCAGCCCTTTGGCAAAACGCATGGCAGCGGATGCTGGTTTAGATCTTATGAAAATTTCAGGCAGCGGGGAGCGTGGTGAAATCACCAAAACCGACGTGGAAAACGCGTTAAGAAGCAGTGTTTCAATACCCTCCTCCTCGTCAACACAATCAATGCCACTGGCGGAAATACCGGTTTCCAATCGGGTTGCGCTGAAAGGAGTGCGTGGCTTGATTGCGGAACGAATGGGAGCCAGTGTGCACACCACTGCAAGGGTAACGCTTTTCATTGAGGTTGATGCCACTAAATTTGTTAATCTGCGTGAAAAATTGAAAGCCCAGGTAGAAAGTGAATGGGGATTTGCCCCTGGTTACAACGAACTACTTGCCAAGGCTTGTGCTTGCGCACTCAGGCGCTTTCCTTACATGAATGCGCGAATCAATGGAGACGTTATCGAACATCTCTCCCAAGTGAATATTGGCATTGCCGTGGATGCTGAACGGGGTTTATTTGTTCCCGTCATCAAGGAGGCTGACCAAAAAGACCTTAGGGCATTGGGAAAGGAATTCCGCCAACGAGTTGAAGAGATCCGCAACAACAAGATCCTGCCCGAAAACCTCAGCGGCGGAACATTCACTATCACAAATTTGGGTATGTTTGATATCGATGGGTTCACACCGGTCATCAATCTGCCCGAAGCTGCCATTCTTGGTGTTGGCCGCATTACTCCCAAACCAATTGTCAAGGACAATGAAATCCTGATCCGCAAGATGCTGGTTTTATCCTTGGTTTTTGATCACCGCGTGGTGGATGGAGCGCCAGCGGCAAAATTTCTTCAATTCCTCAAAGACCTCATCGAATCACCCAACGAGGTCACTCTAACGAAGTAAACCGAATGGACGGGAAAATTCTCGTCCATTTTTCATTGCTTCGCTTTTATTTCTAGTTTTTTTTGATACTCATCCAGGTGGATGACCTTTTTCATTCCCACCTTCTCATATAACCGATAGGCGTTCTCGTTGGAGCTTTCCACCGCCAGCCCGACTTTTTGAAAACTACGTATCTGGAATTCACGGAAAGCATGCCTTAGCAGGGCGCTGCCTAATCCACGCCTGCGAAAACTTTCTGCCACTGCCAACTGACGCACCCAACCCATATTCTCATACGGAAAACATAAACAGGTGCCCACAATTTCATCTTCACAGATTGCCAGAAACCAAAGGTCTGCTTGATAAAGATCAGCCCGCATCATGAATTCCTTCCATTCATCAAAAGCTTGCGGAG
>CAYVJI010000036.1:0-18321 GCA_964451805.1 uncultured Pelolinea sp.
GCAGCATGGGGGAAGCTCTCAAAGGATTCGCCCAGGGCATGCTGGGAGATTATCTAGATGCTGAGGGCAGCTTAAATCGCGCCATTGAGTTGGACCCCAGCAATGCTGCGGCATATGCGTATTTTTCCATTATCCTGTCGCAAAAGATTCTGTTAGGCGCGGAAGTATTGGGAGATCTGGATCGTGCGATTGAAGCTTCGCGCAATGCCCTGGCCATCTCTGCTGAATCCCTGGAATCACATTGGGCGCGCGGCAGCGTTCTGGAGATCACAGCCAATTACGAGGAAGCGGCTGCTGAATTAGAAAAAGCGATAACTATCAATTCAAATATCGCAGAATTGCATGTTACCTTGGGAAGGAATTACCGTTCTCTCGGGCGCAATGATCTGGCTGTGGAGGAATACACGCGCGCCAATGCGCTCAATCCAACCAGCGCCTACCCCGAAACGCTTATCGCCCGCACATACGCCAATATTGGCGAATTCGGTAAAGCCATTCAATATGCGCAGCAGGCTGTCAATGATGCCCCCGAGGACGCCTATATGTATGGGAATCTGGGCGTGATGTACAAACAGAATTATCAATTGGGAGATGCCATCCTGATGCTGCAGCTGGCTATTCGCGGAGGATTGAACCCAAATGGTGTGGAAGTGGAGGGTTTGCCGCTGGCATACGGGCGTATCGCAGAGTATTACTATAATTATGGTTTGGCTTTAATGGAGCTCGGTTATTGTGATGAGGCGGTGTCAACTGCCCAAGCACTTCTGCAGACGGTAAGCGAAGATGAAATCTCTGTGGATAATGCCAATTACATCATTAATAATTGCTATGAAAAAATGAATCAGATGCAATTGTTGAAACTGCCGACTGCTACCATGATCCCTACTTGGACTCCCCAGCCAACCTCAACACCCACCCGCCCGCCGACGCCCGAAGTGACCGCAACCCTCCAACCTTAGAAAAGCATGTATATTCCTGAAAAAAAGCCGCTTTTCCGCAAACCCAAGCATGAATCGAATCCGTACCGCATTGCAATCTTGCTGGCGATCCTCTTGCTGCTGGTGCTTGTGCTGCGTAATATGGACAGCGGCGCCATAACCCCATTCTTTCTGCCGACCGCAACACCCACCCGTACATTCAGTTCATACGCAGAAGAAGGCGAAACCTATTTTGTGGCGGGTGACCTGGAACGCGCAATTGAAGCTTACCAACAGGCTTTAAGGTTGGACCCAAATAATGTTGATCTTAGGGCTGAATTGGCACGCATCCAGGTTTACTCCTCTACCCAGTTGACGATCGATGAAGAGAAAATCACCCGCTTGAATGATGCGTTGGCGACGATCAATGAAGCTATCGAACTTGATCTGGAAAACAGCACCGCGCATGCCGTGAAAGCTTTTGTGCTGGACTGGCTCTCTGACCCGAACATCGCCGCAGGAAATCGGGATGCGCTGCTGACAGAAGCGGAACAGCAGGTTGTGCAGGCGCTTCAACTGGATAGCACCAACACGCTGGCGCTGGCGTATTATGCTGAAATTCTGGTGGATCAAATGAAGTGGGTACAGGCAGAGCAGAATATCCGTGAAGCTGTCACGCGTGATCCGAATTCCATGGATGTGCGCCGCATCAATGGATACATGATGGAATCGGTTGGCAATTACGGACAGGCGATCAGTGAATACAAAGAAGCCATTCATATCAATCCAAACCTGACGTTTATTTATCTCCGCATTGGCGCGAACTATCGCGAATTGGAACAGTACGAAAATGCTCTGGAATATTTCGACAAAGCTGCCACCATCAATGAACAATTGGGCGTGAATGATTCGATCCCGTACTTTTCTATCGCAACAACATACACCCAAATGGGTCAATTTCTGCTGGCCGGAACAAATGCGCGCAAGGGTTTAAATTTTGACCCCGATAATGCAGATGCGTTTGGCCGGCTGGGGATCATTTATCATCGCTCCCGCAACTATGAGGGCGCGATTCCGGCTTTCAAATGCGCTATCAGCGGCTGCACGGCGGAAGAAAGCTGCGAAGTCCGCCAGTGCGATTCCGAGGTGGATGGAATGGTGCCAGTGGAAGGATTACCGCTCAGCAATACCACTGTGGATTATTACCTGACTTATGGCTCTGTGCTGGCTGGCATGCACCGCTCTTCCAATGGATACTGCGAAGAAGGCATGCGCATCTTGCGCATGGTGCGAGAAGAATTTCGCAATGACGAGATCATCATGCAAACTCTCAGTGAAAGCGAGAGCATCTGCCGGAGTTACGGGTATTCTTAAATCCTGTATTAATAATTTATAAGATTTTTCCTATTTTCCTTGACTTACAAAAAAAAGAAGATTAAGATACAAGTGATTAGCACTCATAGTATATGAGTGCTAAAAAACTCACAATTCAATTTGACGGAGGATTATATGGCTCTAAATCTCAAACCATTAGGAAGCCGCTTGGTTGTAGAACCAATTGAACAGGAAGATGTAACAGCTTCCGGCATTGTTCTGCCCGAAACGGCCAAAGAAAAACCGCAGAAAGGCAAAGTCATTTCCATTGGTCCCGGCGATCGTGACGATGAAGGCAAACGCATTCCAATGGACGTCAAAGCCGGTGATACGGTGTTGTTTGCCAAATATTCCGGCACCGAGATCAAGATGGACCAGAAAAAACTCTTGATCTTGAAGGAAAGCGATATCCTGGCGATCGTTGAAGGATAAGCGAGGAAGAATAAATAAGGAATAATCTGAAGGAGATTCATATGGCAGCTAAACAATTAGTTTTTGGTGAAGAAGCCCGCAGAAAACTGCGAAATGGCATCGATATTGTGGCAGAAGCGGTTGCCACAACCTTGGGTCCAAAAGGACGCAATGTAGCACTCGACCGCAAATTTGGTTCCCCCACCATCACTCACGATGGCGTTACCGTCGCAAAGGAAATTGAACTGGAAGATCCCTTTGAGAATATGGGCGCCCAGTTATTAAAGGAAGCCGCAACAAAGACCAATGATATCGCTGGAGATGGCACCACCACCTCCACAGTTTTAGCACATGCTATGGTCAAGGAAGGTCTTAAAACCTTGGCTGCAGGTGCAAACCCCATGCTGCTCAAGCGCGGTATCGAAGCTGCTTCCAAGAGCGTTGCGGATGCGATCAAAGCCCAATCCATTGAGATTTCTACCAAGGAAGAAATCGCAAATGTAGCCACCATTTCTGCCCAGGACCGTCAGATCGGCGACCTGATCTCGGAAGTGATGGACAAGGTTGGTAAAGATGGTGTGATCACGGTTGAGGAATCCAAAGGTTTGGAATTCGAACAGGAATATGTGGAAGGCATGCAGTTTGACCGCGGTTATATTTCCTCCTATTTCATCACCGATTCCGACCACATGGAGGCCGTGATTGAAGAACCTTATATCCTGGTATATGATAAAAAGGTCTCAGCTGCTCAGGACCTGTTGCCACTGCTGGAAAAATTGGTGCAGGTCGGCAAACGCGATTTGGTTATCCTTGCTGAGGATGTTGACGGTGAAGCACTGGCAACCATGGTGCTGAACAAACTGCGCGGCACGCTGAACGTGCTGGCTGTCAAAGCACCTGGATTCGGCGATCGCCGCAAAGCCATGCTGCAGGATATTGCAATCCTGACCGGTGCGGCTCTGATCTCAGAAGAAACCGGACGAAAGCTCGATACGGCTGTAGTGGCTGATCTCGGCCGTGCCGAAAAAGTAGTTGCCGATAAAGACAATACCACCATCATCGGCGGCAAGGGTGATTCCAAGGCTATCAAAGGCCGCATTGAACAGATCCGCGTTGAAATTGAAAAAACCACCAGCGATTACGATCGCGAAAAGCTGCAGGAACGCTTAGCCAAACTCTCCGGCGGTGTTGCCATCATTCGTGTTGGCGCTGCCACCGAGACCGAGTTGAAGGAAAAGAAACACCGCGTGGAAGATGCGCTTTCAGCTACGCGCGCAGCTGTGGAAGAAGGTATCGTCCCCGGTGGCGGTGTGGCTCTGCTTAATGCCATGTCCGCACTGGATGAGGTCAAGCTGGATAATGATGATGCCAAGACTGGCATCAACATTGTGCGCAAGGCGTTGGAAGTGCCCATGCGCCGCATTTCAGAGAACGCCGGTTTTGATGGCTCTGTGGTGGTAGAAAATGTCCGCCAGGCGCAGTCAAAAGAAAAAAATAACAAAGTCGGTTTTGATATCCTGGAAGAAAAATATACCGATATGGTTAAAAGTGGTGTGATCGATCCCGCTAAAGTAACGCGCGGCGCGCTGGAAAATGCTACCTCCATCGCGGCCATGATCCTGACCACTGAGGCATTGATCACCGATGTCCCCGAAAAGGAAAAACCAGCTCCTCCACCCATGCCGGAGTACTAAAATACAGCTGATTTGATTTCAAAAGGCTGCCTGAAATGAAGGGCAGCCTTTTTAATTTCCGATGACTTGAGAAAAAGAGCTTTCTTTTTTAAATCATCATCTGTGGAAATCATTACTGTTCCCATTGTCAATGATGGTTTAAATCCGATCATGCTAGGTTTTATGATTGGTTTTTTTTAAGCAAGTTGCTTCCAACCATGATTGCTTTTGCATGCTTCAGGTATAATTTGCGCGTGCAAATAAAGAGAAAATTTCTACATTATTATGTGTCAATAGCACTGTGGGTGTTGTTGCTGGCAGCCTGCGCTCCAAGAACGAGCATTTCGGAGAGCGGTACACCTTTGCCTGAACTGACCATAACTCCCACCGAAGCGCCCATGACCGCCCGCGTTAATAGCGAAGGCATATTGCTCTCAGAGTTTCAAGCGGAGCTGCAGCGCTATCAGGCGGCATCACTGCAAACGGGGCAGGTGATTGATGAATTGTTGGCCAAGCAGACTGTTTTGGATGAATTGATCAACCAAACTTTATTGGCGCAGGCTGCTGCGCAGCAAAACTTCATTCTGGATGAAACTGCCGTTCAAATCAGGTTGGATGAATTGACAGATGCCATCGGTGGAGTGGAGAAATTACAGACATGGATGAATGAGAATTTTTATTCTCCAGAAAGCTTCAAACTTGCCCTGAAACGCAATCTGGCGGCTGCCTGGATGCGCGACCAAATCATCGCTGCAGTGCCATTACAAATAGAACAAGTACACGCCCGCCAGATTCTTGTCGAGAGTCAATCCAGAGCCGAAGAAATCCTACGTCAACTTCAAGCAGGGGTTTCCTTTGAAGAATTAGCTTATCAGTTCGATCCTTTGACTGGCGGTGAACTTGGTTGGTTTCCTCGCGGCTATCTGCTGCAGCCAGAGGTGGAACAAACAGCTTTCAGCCTGGAAGCGGGCAGTTACAGCGGGATCATCCAAACCTCTTATGGTTACCATTTGATTGAGGTCATCGCGCGTGAGGTTGACCACGCCCTCTCCCCAGATGCGTTGCTGAACCAACAACACCTAACTTTGGAAAAGTGGCTGGAGGAACAGCGTGCGCTGGCCAGCATTGAAATCTATTGATTCGCTTCGTGATTGATTGATATTCCTATTCCCTTGAGGAATAAATGAAGAAAAACACTTTTGATTTCTCCGGAATCGCTCATCAAGTTCTGCAGGATGAAACCTGGGCTCTGCAGCATATGGACATGATGATCGATGATGGCTTTGTAGCTGCGTGTAAATTGATCAATGACTGTAAGGGACGCATCATCTTTTCCGGAATTGGACATTCCGGTCATGTGGCAGCTAAAGCTGCTTCCAGTTTATCCAGTTTGGGTACCCCATCAATTTTTCTACACGCTGCCGAGGCGGTGCATGGCGAATTGGGAGTGGTGGCTGCCGAGGATGTTGTGATTCTCATTTCAAATAGCGGAGAAACTCAGGAACTGCTGACCATTCTGCCTCGCATTTTTGAAGTAGGAGCTGGCACGATTGCCATTGTGGGCAATCCACATTCCTCATTAGCCCAACAATGCGATGTTGCGCTGTACACCGGATTCAAGCAAGAAGCTGGGCCGTTTAAATTTGCCGGATCCACCAGCACAATACTGAGCATGGCGATGTGTGATGCACTAGCATTGGCGGTGTCGGCAGCACGCGGATTGACGGAAGCGGATTATGCAAAGAATCACCCAGGGGGTGTGGTCGGTGGACAGCTGCATGCGAAACCACACTGATCAATTTCTATGATCTTGAATTCCTGAAAATTTGAAGACTAAGCGATTTTTTCGCGTTTGCGTATTTCCAGCCACTGTGAGTTGGAAAGCAGTCCTCCCAATGCAGCAGCGGGGTAGTCCATTACATTGCCATTGCAGAAAAAACCGAAATCAAACTGGGTGCGCTGACCGCTCTGCAGACCGGGCACTGGCATTAGCCTGGCGGTTAAGGGTTTGCGCAGCCGCAGGGATAAGGCGCTGATATCCATCAGCAATGCGGTGATTTTTTCAGTACTGATATCACCTGGCAATGGTACTGTATCTAATCCAGTGCCGCATACAGCTGAATACATAACTAAATCTTTAATCGTGAATGTGCTGTTTTCCGTACGAGCCGCCAGGGTGTTGTCTTCCAAGACTGGGAGCATTAGCCCGTTGAATCCTACGTGCTGCCAAGATCCGCGATCAAGTGTATCTGTCAACAGTGCGGCGGCAGCCAGCGATCCCACGCAGCCTAGGTTTTCAAGGCCCATTTTCTCCAGCGCCTTACCAATTGAACACCAATCCTCAGGGAAGGGCGCCAAGGAGAAATCAAATCCTTTGAAAGAGATCTCAAATTTCTTTGCAGCGGTCTTGATGATGGGGAGCAGAGTATTCGCCGCATTGTTCAGAGCTTCCAGTAAACGCAGGCAGCCTTGTTTCGCGTTTTCAACCTCATTGAAAACATCCAAGGCTGCATCTGCACACTGCATGGCAAGTGAAAATGCTGGTTGGGTGCCATAACTGTAGGAAGCGGGGAAGAAGGGCGTGAATGGGCTGACGTGGCTGATTGCGCAGAAGCGCAGATTGGCAAAGCCATCTGGTTTAATGCCGGCAGAATGCTTGATCACCTCAGCGCAGGCCTTTACAGCCGCAATGGCTATTCCCCGTTGGGGATGGGTCATGATACCGCTGCAGAAGACATTTTCAGTGGCTGCCAGAATCTCAGGGATAAGTGCATACTCATCCAAATACGAAATCCTGGCTGGTCCAATGGAAAGATAGCTAAATCCATTCTGGATGCTGATGCCCTCCAATTCAGCAATCTTCGATAAGGCTTTTTTTTGACTGGTATAGGTTCCAAAAGGGGGAGTAGCCAGCCGGACGGTTTGCACTTCCCAGCCGATCTTTTCAAATTCTTCCCTGCAAAAATTTTGCAGACCATTAAGAGACTGCATATGCTTGGAAAGATCTTCCGAATTGGGATTATAGAAACAGGTGATTGAACGGATTTTCATGAAGTCTTCCTTTGCCGAAAAATTTCATACATGAGAATATTGGCAGCCATGGCGGCATTTAACGACTCACTGCCTGACTGCATGGGTATGGATACTCTTGTATTGGTGATGGCGTCCATTGCGGGGCTGGCACCAAAAGCTTCTCCTCCAATGACCAGGCAGAGCGGCGTGCAAAGATCTACCTCCCAGCATACCTGTTCTGCGTGCGCGTCCGCCAGCATGACCTGCAATGGAGGTTTGATGAGGATTTTGCAGATGGTATGGATATCATGAGGAGTCTGGAATGCGATTGGCAGGTTGAATTGTGCGCCCATAGCTGCCCGCAGGACTTTTGGCGAGAAAGGATCAACGCTGCCCTGCGTCAACAGAACATTGCCGAAGCCAAATGCCAACGCAGAGCGCAGAATGGTGCCCAGGTTGCCTGGGTCGCGCACTTGATCCAGAACTAAAAGAGGTTCTTTAAATTGATCTTCAGATACAGCTGGCTTTTTACACAACAGAATTAATCCCTGGCAGGTTTGAGTATCTGACAATCCCTCCAGTATGCGTGGCTCCACTTCCTCGATAGGTATCTTTTTAGATTCCAGCTTATCAATAATTTGCTTTCCGCGTGAAGATAGGTTGGCACTGAAGAGTGCCACATCAATATGCATGCCTGCTGTTAAGGCTTCCTCAGCCAAGCGGATTCCTTCAATAATGAAAGACTGCGAATCATCTCGCTTTTTTCTACGGTCCAGCAGGTTGCGCACTATTTGAATTTTTGGGTTTCTTGCTGAGGTGATCACTTGGAATCCTGCAAGGGCAAACTTGAGAAGGCTTCTTGAAAAATGGTCAAACTTGCCCTATCGAATAACACGATTTTAATCTCGCGCAAGTCAGATGAAGATCGCTTCTCAAAGTAAATTGGTATGCTCTGCGCAAATACTGCGGCGGCTAATTTCTGCGGGAAACCGTAAATCCCGGTGGAAATGGCAGGGAAAGCGATTGACCGCAGATTTAATTCGTCTGCTCGCTGTAGGCTGCCCAGAATAGCAGATTTCAATTTGTCTTCTTCAATCCCTTCACCCCAGATTGGTCCGACCGCATGAATCACATATCGGCAGGGCAAGTCTCCTCCTGAAGTTACTGCTGGTTGATCGTGTTTTACCGCGCCATGTTGCCGAACCCAGGCATTGCTTTCATGCTGGATGGTACTTCCACCTTTGCGGACGATAGCCGCAGCCACACCCCCGCCGTGCATCAATTGGGCATTGGCAGCGTTGACAATGGCGTCAACTTGCGCATCAGTAATGTCTCCTTGATAGATTTCCAACTTCCGATTGCCAGGTAAACGGATTTTTCCAACATCCATCGACTAAAGAATCCTTTTATGTATTGTAATAGAAATAGCTCATAGAAAAAAAAGCAAATATCTTGTTACTGGCTCGTTTTTATACTGCTTTGAAGGTTTTTCTTATAGAGAGGATGAGCTAAACCAGCGATTACCGCCCGTTGCTTTTGCTTGGTATAAAGCCTGGTCAGCGACATGTAGAACGCTTTCGATCTTGGTATTCTTTTCGGGTTGAAGGGCATGGATGCCAAAACTGGCTTTTATGACCGTCTTTTGTTTTTTAACACTAATTTCAAGATCCTCTAATTGCTGATGCAAACGTTCTGTGACTTGGATGCTTGTTTTCAGGTCTGCATTGGGCATGAACAAGGCGAATTCATCACCGCCATAACGACCGAGAACATCCCCTTGACGGATTCCCCTGCGCAGGCATACAGCTACTTTTTTCAAGACCTCATCGCCGGCGATATGCCCATGCTGATCATTAATGTCTTTAAAATTATCCAAGTCGATCAACACAATCCCTAATGCGGTTTGTTGGTGGAATGCCCTGGTCAAGATTTGATTGCCAAGCAGGAGTAATTGACGGCGGTTGAACAAGCCGGTGAGATCGTCGATATTCGCTTGTATGCTCAATTCTTCCATCAAGTTGACCGACTCGGTGATATCGCTGATGAGGATCGCCAAACCATTTAACTTGGTTCTTTCGGCGAAGATGGGTTGGGCTTTGGCAGTGTAATGATGCGTTCGTTTGTTCTGATCTTTTACAGCAAAACGAACACTCTCGGATTGTTTCTGGATGAGGGGTATAAGGTGGACCACAAGTTCATTCTGCTGCGGCAGCATTTCACCCAGAATGAGATTAATAGCACCCGGGAATTGTTGAATGGCTTTGTTATAATCCTGCAGCCTGCCATGTTGATCGATCACCAAAAAACCTTCCGCAATAGAATCCAGCGCCAATTCACGTGCTGCGGGTACTAATTCAAATAGACCCAGTCTGAAAAACGCTAAAGCAAAGATGACGCTGGTGAAAACCAAAGAAAAGGGAGTGGGGTCAATTTCTCCTGGTATTAAATCGAATATTCTTAAGATAGCTGCCAACAGCGGCAATGAGGTTCCAACAGCCAAGGCAGCTACCTGTTTTTGGGTACGAATATTGGATTTCAGCGCATGGATGACCAATAGCAGCATTGACAGGAATCCGGACAGAAAAAGGTAAAGATACGCGATGTAGTACCAGATGCCTCTTTCAAAGACTAGCACTGGGAAGAATTCGCCTTGGATCACTTGAGGATTGATGTAATAAAAGGAGTGCTGGGGCATGCTGTAAACCATTGCCAGGGTGATGCATGGGACGGTCAGTAGAAGGCAGGTTGGAAAAATGCCAAGTGGTTTTTTGCGGATAAAGCGCAAAGCAAACAGAAGCATCAAAGTGGGAATAAATGCCAATCCAAGATATTCCAGGCGGATTGCATACAGGACATCCTGCAGATCTGTGCGTGAAATCTCGATGGCGTATCCCAGCGAATAGCAGGCTGATGCCAGCAAGGTCCAGAAGAACTCGCGTGCCCCGTGGATCTTGGATTGGAGCTGGGTCCAAGCAGCCAGATACCCAAAGAATATTGCTGACAATCCTAAGATCATGATTAGACTGATTGGTGCGTGTGTCATCAGAAAATAGTTTTTTGAACTTGTTTGCGTTGTTTCAATGATTGTATTATAAAAATTTCAGTAGTATGTAATGGTCAGCGATCATTTGGGGAAGAAATGATCCGATGCACCCATGAAAAAAGCGGCTGTTTTCACTGCCGCTTTCCTTTTTCTACTTAATCAGGCTTATAAATTGCGATTTTATTAGGCCGCTTTTGCCTTTTCCACCACGCTGGTAAAAGCCTGCGGGTCGCGCACAGCCAAATCCGCCAGCACTTTGCGATTTAGCTGGATATCCGCTTTGCGCATGGCGTAAACAAATTTGCTGTACGGTAGACCATTCAAGCGGGCAGCGGCATTGATGCGTGCGATCCATAATTTGCGCAGGTCGCGTTTGCGGTTGCGGCGGTCGCGGTAGGCATACCACAGGCTCTTGAGCATGGTTTCATTCGCGCGCCGGAATAAACGGCTGCGTGTGCCGAAGTTTCCTTTATTATATTTAATTACTTTTTTGTGTCGCAGATGGGTGACGGTTCCACCTTTTACACGGGTCATATTACACTCCTTTGCGTACCCTTGGGCGCCGGTAAACTACCAGTTGTGAACACCCAACAGCCGCGGTTCACGTTGTTTTTTCAGTTATTCTTTTCCAGATAGGGCGCCAGTCGTTTGACGCGCTGGGCGATGTTATCGCCTTCCACAGGTACCATCTCAGCCAGCAAGGCTTTGGTACGTCTTGATCGGTTGCGGCGCAGGTGGCTTTTTCCACCTTTGGTGCGTACCAACATGCCGGAACCGGTTGTCCTGAAGCGTTTCGCAGTCGCTTTATGGGTTTTTAGCTTTAATTTGCCTGTTGTCTGCTTCCTCGGCACGATAATTCTCCTTCTTCTTTTACCAATATTGAAAATTCGCCTGATCAGCGAAGGGCAATTATACCAGAATTGTTCAACAAAGAGACACAAGGTAGCATGCCTTGTGTCCCATAATCTGCAATGAAGGAGTTAATCGAAATATTAATTTTAATTACTTCTCTTGCGCTTTTTTCTCTTTATCTACCTGTTTGGTCTTTGTCGCTTTCGATTCGGAGTCTTTTGCTTTTGCTGTCTTCACGACTTTAGAACTATCTTTGGTAATGTCTTCTTTTTCTTTCTCAGCGGTTTTTTCAGCCTTCTTGGCAGGAGCTTTTACTGGAGTAAGCACCAATGTCATCGATCTTCCTTCCATGGAAGGTGCAACCTCAATAGTAGAAATATCGCGCAATTCTTCCGCTATCTCTCGCAGGTCTTCCAGGGCGATTTCGGGATAGGTCACTTCGCGACCGCGAAAACGGATAGTCACTTTCACCTTCATGCCGTCTTCCAGCCAGCGGCGCGCATCCCGCACTTTAAACATGCGGTGATGCTCGTTCGTTTTCGGGCGCAGACGGATTTCTTTCACTTCAATTTTGGTTTGCGCTTTGCGAGCCAGGCGTTCTTTTTTATTTTGCTCGAAAATGTATTTTCCCAAATCGAGTACCTTGCATACTGGAGGATCAGCATTGGCAGCTATCTCAATGAGATCCAGGTTGGCTTCTTTGGCGATTTGCAGGGCTTTTTCGATGGGTACGACGCCTAAATTCTCCCCATTCTGATCAATCAGGCGGACTTTTGAGGCGCGAATATACTGGTTGGCATTTACTTGCGTTGATGTACTAATGGCACACTCCTTATGGTTAAAATCTTTTTGATATTACCATATATGGCAATGCACAGTCAATAAAAAAAGAACGCAATCTGATGCGATCTAAAAGATACAACCTCGCGGACATGAATTTATGTTCGCGAGGTTTTCAACCAAGCAAAAAAACCTAAATCAAGCTTTATTAACGATATCCTGTTTTGCCTTTTCTATAAAACTTTCCAGCGGCATTGCACCTGGATTTTCACCGGAGCGCAAGCGCAGCGCTACCTGACCGCTTTCCATCTCCTGATCGCCGATCACCAGCATGTATGGGATCTTTTGATTTTGGGCATCACGAATCTTGGCATTCATGCGTTCACTGCGGTCATCCAACAGGGCGCGGATGCCAGATTCTTTGAGTTTTGCCACGGTTTCTTTGGCATATCCCAAATGCCGGTCAGCGATTGGGATAGCAATGGCTTGCACCGGCGCCAACCAGACCGGGAATGCTCCGCCGTAATGCTCGATCAAAATGCCGAAAAAGCGCTCCATACTGCCCATCAAAGCGCGGTGCACCATGTAAGGGCGATGCTGCTGCCCATCTTCCCCGATGTATTTCAGGTCAAAACGTTCAGGCATATTGAAGTCGAACTGGTTGGTGGATAATTGCCATTCACGGCCGATGGCGTCTTTCACCTTTAGATCGATTTTCGGTCCATAGAAAGCTCCACCACCCGCGTCGATTTCAAAATCCAAGCCGGATCGTTCCAGAGTGGATTTGAGTGCGGCTTCTGCTTCGCGCCATTGCGCGTCTTCACCGATGGCATCCTTGGGCTGGGTACCGAGATAAGCTTTGAAGTCCGTAAAACCGAATGACCGCAGGATATGCAGGCAGAAATCCAGCACGAAATCAATTTCTCCTGGCATCTGCTCTTTTGTGCAGAAGTGGTGAGCGTCATCCTGCGTGAATCCACGTACGCGCAGCAGACCATGCAGCACCCCGCTGCGTTCATAACGATACACAGTGCCCATTTCTGCCAAGCGCATGGGCAGTTCACGATACGAGCGAATGCGGCTGTTGTAGATATGCAGGTGGAAGGGGCAGTTCATCGGTTTTAAATAATACTGCTGGCCTTCAATATCAATCGGGGAGTACATATTCTCCTTGTAGAATCCCAAGTGACCGCTGGTCTCCCATAAACTGGATTTCCCTATGTGGGGGGTGTAAACAAACTCATACCCCGCTTTATCGTGTTCTTCGCTCCAGAAATTTTCCGCCAGCTTTCGAATCTTGGCGCCCTTGGGATGCCACAGGATCAATCCGGCGCCCACTTCATCCACGCTGCTGAACAGGTCCAGGTCTTTGCCCAGCTTGCGGTGGTCGCGTTTCTTGGCTTCTTCCAATAATTCCAGGTAGGCTTGCAGTTCTTCGGGTTTCTCCCATACGGTCCCGTAAATGCGCTGCAGCATGGGATTGTTCTCATCACCGCGCCAGTAGGCTCCGGCGATATTCAGCAGTTTGAATGCTTTTGGATGAATTTCACCCGTGCTTTCCAGGTGCGGACCGCGGCATAGATCGACGAATTTATCATGCGTATAGATAGATAATTCCGCTTTTTCCTGCATTGGATTGCCGTGCTCGTCTTGCGCGCCGGTCTCCAGATCGCGGATCAGTTCCAGCTTGAAGGGTTGATCTTTGAAAATTTCCCGGGCTTTAACCGCATCCACGATCTCGCGCTGGAATTTGAAATTACCCTTGATGATCTGCCGCATGCGTTCTTCAATATCGTTCAAATCATCTGGTGTCAATGGACGGGGCAAGTCGAAATCATAGTAAAAACCATCTTCAATGGCTGGCCCGATCGCGATCTTCGCATCAGGGAATTTTTCCAGCACAGCCTGCGCCATCACATGCGCAGTGGAATGCCGCAGCCGGTACAGCTTTGTTTCTTCATATTTCTCTTTTATTTTTTCTGCCATCACAACCTCCAATCACATTAAACAAAAAACCCGCACCACTCTGGGGCGGGAGGGTCACTCGCGCGGTTCCACCCAGCTTGACTAGTCAAACCAGTCATCTCTGAGGACCTGTAACGGAGTCTGCCGTTTTCCTTAATTAAAGCGCTGCCTTTTTCAGGATCAAGCTCGCAGGTGGTTTTGGCTGGTTGGTGCTGCTGGAAATCTCAGCATTCTTCCATTTTCTGTCAGCACGCGCACCAGTTACTCGTCCTGGTCATCACTTTTTTAATATTCACTTATGGGCGGTATAGGACTCGAACCTACGACCTTTGCGATGTCAACGCAACGCTCTAACCAGCTGAGCTAACCGCCCGCAGGAGGTTATTATAACTAAATCAAAAAAAAATGGCAAATGCAGCTTTATTCATAATTTTGGATAAAAAAATTATGCATTGAATTTATCCGAGTTTAAGCTATGATAAAAGTAGGAACATCTGTAATGAAATGAGCAAATTTATTCATAAAGAAAAGGAGAAAAAATGCCGAGCTTTATCTATTGTTTGATCCCACTCATTCTCTTTATAATCTTCCTGATTTTTTCAGGACTGCGTATGCTGTACCAATATGAACGCGGTGTGGTTTTCACCCTGGGAAAATTCAGCAACATCCGTGAACCGGGACTAACCTTCATCTTTCCCATCATCCAGAGCATGCGCAAAGTGGACATGCGCATCAAGACAGCTGAAGTGCCTCGTCAGGAGGTGATTACGAAGGATAACATACCCATTCTGGTGAACGCGGTGGTCTATTTTAAAGTGATCAATCCCGAGTCAGCCATAATCAAGATTGAGGATTACGTCTTTGCCATTCGTCAATATACTCAGGCGGCTCTGCGTGATGTGATCGGCAATAATGACATGGATTTCGTGTTGCAAGAACGCGAAAAAGTTGCTGGCAGCATTAAAGAGATAGTAGATTCAGAAACCTCTGAATGGGGTTTGGATGTGGAGTCCATCAAAATCCAAGAAATTGAGCTGCCTGCAGAAATGAAGCGTGCCATGGCCAAACAAGCAGAAGCCGAACGCAACCGCCGCGCGGTCATCATCGCTTCACAAGGAGAACTGTCAGCTTCTGAGAATTTGCGACAGGCTGCCCAGAACTTATCTAAGAGCGCCGGTGCCCTGCACCTGAGAACACTGCAGACCATTCGTGATATCGCTGCCGATCCCTCGGAAAAGATCATCATGTTCATGCCGACGGAATTCAGCGAAGCTGTCACCAAAGCTGTGACCCGCAAGCGCGCTTGATGAGATGTTGAACGATAAGATTCGTTATCTGCAGCTAGCTTTCAATAATGATGCCCGCATGGCTGGCTGGCTGCTGCCGCGCATTCCGCACAGCAATCGCATTTTGATTGAAGCAGGCACCCCCTATTTAAAAAGAGAGGGTATGGCTGGCATTCGCTTCATACGACGCTTGTGGCCGGGTATGATTGTGGCAGACCTGAAGGTGGCAGATGGGGCGCAGGGAGAAGTGCACATGGCGCGCGCGGCAGGCGCGAATGCCATCACCGCATTAGGGAATGCTCCACGCGAGACTTTGGAGATCTTCATTGAGGAATGCCGTAATTCAGGAATGATTTCTATGCTGGATATGATCGCTGCTAAGGATCCCTTGGAGATCCTGCGCCCTCTTCAAAAACCACCGGATGTGATTGTGTTGCACCTTGGGCGCGATGAAGAGAATACACGCGGCAAACTGATCCAATACCGGCATGTGAATCGCGTCCGCAGCAAATTTCCGGTGCTCATCTCCGCTGCCGGCGGTGTGGGTGTGAAAGAAGCCCGCAGCGCAATCTTCAATGGCGCCAATATTGTGGTAGCGAATATCGTTCAGTCAGGTGAGATATGGAAAGGGATTTCAGCCGCCGATGATATCGGTCAAATGGCAAAAACTTTCCTGGAAACAATTGAATAGTGTGAATTAAAATCAAGTTCAGGGTTGCCGGCATTTCAGCAAATTGGATTTTTGGAAACAATTCTTGAATATCACGAATTGCGATTTGCTTTAAATTCTTTCAAAACAATCCTCCTCACGAAAGAGATATTTCGACAATGGCTTTAGATTTCTTATGGTGGCGGGATGGAATTATTTATCAAATCTATCCACGTTCATTCCAAGATACCACAGGCAATGGTATCGGCGATCTGAATGGGATTCTTGAACGCCTGGATTATTTAAGAGACCTGGGGGTAGATGCAATTTGGCTTTCCCCGATCTATCCCTCACCGGACGTGGATTTTGGGTATGATGTCAGTGACTATTGCGCCATTGATCCGAAATTTGGATCCATGCGAGATTTTGAACGCCTGGTTCTTGCAGCCCGGAAAAATGGCATTCGTGTGATGATGGATTTGGTGCTCAATCATACTTCCGACCAGCATAACTGGTTCAAGCAATCGCGGTCTTATCACAAAAACCCATATCGCGACTGGTATATCTGGAGTGATCCCTGCAATCGCGGCAAACCACCCAATAACTGGCAATCCGTGTTTGGCGGAAGGGCTTGGCACTGGGATGAATTAACGCAGCAATACTATTACCACATGTTCTATCGCCAGCAGCCTGATTTGAACTGGCGCAACCCAAAAGTGCGCCAGGCAATGTTGGATGTGTTCCGCTTCTGGTCAGATAAAGGCGTGCAAGGATTTCGCTTGGATGTGTTCAATGTGTATTTCAAAGATGCATTGCTGCGCAGCAATCCAACCAAGCTGATCGGACGCCGTCCTTTTGATCGCCAACTGCATTTATTTGACTTCGATCAACCTGAACTGATGAGCGCATTGTATGACATCCGTAAAGTACTGGATAACTATCCGGAGACTTACGCAGTGGGAGAGACTTTTTACAGCTCCCCACGCAAGGCATCCAGCTACTGCAGCAATGACGGGCTGCATGCCGCTTTTAACTTTGAGTTTGCTCAATGCGGTTGGAATGCATGGCAATTTGCCAAAAGGATTGATGAATGGGAAACAGCCTTGGGGGAAGAGAAGTGGCCGAATTATGTTTTAAATAACCATGATACTGTACGCTCCGCTACCCGCTATGCAAATGGCAAAGAAGATCAGCGTTTAAAAATTGCTGCTGCCATGTTGTTGACCTTGCGTGGCACGCCTTTTCTATATTATGGAGAAGAGATTGGTATGCGCGATATACGACTTAAACGATCGCAAATTCTTGATCCGATTGGTAGACACTACTGGCCTTTCTTCAAAGGGCGGGATGGCTGCCGTGCACCGATGCAGTGGGAGGGCAATCTACCATTTGCTGGTTTCAGCCAATGTAAACCCTGGCTGCCGTTCCACCCGGATTTCCAAGAAAGAAACGTGGCTGATCAATCCAGGGATAGCTTTTCCTTGTTGAACTTTTATAAGCAGGTTATTGCTTTGCGCCGAACGCATTCAGAATTGACCTCAGGTTCTTACCAACAAATTCAGGATACAGCACATGGTGTATTGAGGTATGAGCGCAAGTATGAACGAGAACGGACTCAAGTATTATTGAATTTCACCAAAAGCACAAAACAGATAATACTTGAGGATAAAAATGAGAAATGGATTGTGGGTCTCAGCAGCCAATCACGCTCTATCGGCAATGCACTGAACGACGAAATAGACTTAATGCCTGATGAAGCTCTGATTTTATTTCACGCCGATTGACCACCGCAAATGCTATTGATGAATACGATATACTGAATAAAGCTCTAACAGAGATGCTATGACAAAAGAGATCCAATCTGCAATAAAAAAATGGCAGGCGCAAACACTGCAGCCACAGCTTGAAAAGTTTCCAGAACGGAAAGAAGAATTTAATACGACTTCGGATATTCCGATCCCGCGTGTGGCGCTGCCGCAGGAACGTGACTATATTGATGAGCTCGGTTTTCCGGGAGAGTATCCTTTCACTCGGGGAGTGCAGCCAACCATGTATCGTGGACGACTGTGGACCATGCGGCAGTATGCCGGTTATGCCAATGCGCAGGAATCGAATCGCCGTTACCGTTATCTGCTTGACCAGGGGCAGACCGGCCTCTCGGTGGCTTTTGATCTACCCACGCAAATTGGCTATGACAGTGATGACCACATCGCTGCCGGGGAAGTTGGCAAAGTGGGAGTGGCGGTTTCGTGCTTGGCGGACATGCAGGAATTGTTCGCAGGCATTCCGATGGAAAAAGTATCAATCAGTATGACCATCAATTCCCCGGCTGCAATTTTGCTGGCAATGTACGTGGCAG
>CAYVJI010000037.1:0-2287 GCA_964451805.1 uncultured Pelolinea sp.
TTTTTGTCTCTGGTAAATGCCGCAATCATACGCCGCTTGCAGATCAGCCCGCCGGAGTCTTCGCAGCGCACTTATCTGCGCACCTTTGGCATCCTGCTCAATATCTTGTGCCTGCTTTTCTTCAAGCTCCTCAACGCCTACAGCCTGCCGCTAAGCGCAATGTTGGTGCAGTCTGGTGTGTCGGTATTCGCGCGGTTCTCTTCCTTTGTGTCGCGCCTGGCACATCTGCCGCTTGGTCTTTCTTTTCTCTCCTTCCAAGCCATCAGCCTGCTGGTCGATATTTCCCGCCAGCCGCTTTCCCAGCCGTTGAAATTCATACATGCGCTGCTCGTGCAGCTCATGTTCCCTAAAATCATTGCCGGTCCGCTGGTGCGCCTGCCCGCCATGCTGAAAAGTCTCAAACAGCGTGAAACTCATCTTCCGGTGATCGCTGCTGGTCTAAGGCGTTTTATGCTCGGTTTCGCAAAAAAAGTTCTCATCGCCGATCAATTGGCACAGATCTGCTCAGACGGCATCTTCGCTCTGCCAGCCAGGCTGCTCCCCACCAGCACCGCCTGGCTGGTGCTGCTCAGCTTCAGCCTGCAGATCTATTTCGATTTCTCCGCTTACAGCGATATGGCCATCGGGCTGGGATTGGCGCTTGGATTTCAATTACCTGAAAACTTCAACCAACCCTATCTTTCCACCTCCATCACTGAATTCTGGCGGCGCTGGCATATCACGCTCTCCAATTGGTTTCGCGATTACATCTTCTTCCCGTTGGAACGCAGGCGCGCCCAAAGCCAACTGCTAAGCCAGCCGCTGAATATCCTGATCGTATTCCTGCTGACGGGTTTATGGCATGGACTCACCCCGCCCTTCATCGTATGGGGCTTGCTGCATGGCGCTGCGCTAGTCTTGGAACAAAGTCCTCTGGGAGATCGGCTGCGCCGACTGTGGCGTCCCTTGCAGCATATCTATACGCTGTTCATCATTCTAGTCGGCTGGGTTTTTTTCCGTTCACCGAACCTGACCTACGCTGTGGTTTTTTTCAAATCCCTGCTGGGTTTATCGTCCGCTGCTGCCACGTTGCCCTACTCGCTCTCGCCGCCTGTCACGCACCTGGGATGGATCGTTCTCTTATGCGGGATTTGGTTGTGCCTGCCCCATCCCAAATGGCTGCGTTCCCTCCTGGCTAAGAGCGATCATCCAGCAGAACCCACTGGATTAATCTGGGCGCGCAGTTTGCTGGCACTGGCGCTGTTCGCACTGGCTGTCGCGGCTCAGGCAGGCAGCAGCTATCTGCCTTTTATCTATGGAGAGTTTTGATGGTGCGCAAATTACCGCACCTATTCCTTTTAGCAGCTTTATTCCTCTTTTTGGTACTACCGATTTCAAGCGGACTACCGCACCCAGAGCTCTTTTGGAAATCCGCTTGTCCAAAACAGGCAAGGGGATCTGCCCTTTGCGTTGTTAAGTCTTTTTTGGATTTTCCCGCTGCCTTCGATGCATATTTCAGCGACCATTACCGTTTTCACCAGCAGCAGGTGGATCTTTACCAGTCTCTGCGCTTCAATATTTTTCACGAACGCAGCTTTCCCAACGTGCTGATCGGTCAACAGGATTGGCTCTACTATACCGGTGAAGACAACCTGCGCGACTATGAATGCAATTTGCCCTTCACGCAAGACGAATTGGACACCATTCGTCAGCACCTGCAAGACTGGCACAACCAACTCCAGCAGCGCGGCATCCGCTTCTACGTCGTCATTGCACCTAACAAGGAGAGCATCTACCCGCAGTACCTGCCTGAAGGCATTCAGCCGGGCATCCATGCCTGCCGCATCGACCAGGTCATGGCAGCTCTACACTCTTCGCAATTGCGCGTACTGGATCTGCGCGAGCGCCTGCGCAGTGAAGCCCAATCCGCACAGGTGTATCACCGCACCGATACGCACTGGAATGCCCTTGGGGCACTTATTGCCGCGCGCGAGATTCTCGCGAGAATCAAAAGCGATTTCCCTCTGATCAACCCACCCTCCCGGGGTGATTACCACCTGGAATATCGAGCTTCCAGCGGTGACCTGGCAGGTTTTTTGCCCCGGCATGAACGCTTCGTGGAGCAAATCCCCGTCCTTACGCCGCTCTTCACATCACAAGCAAGCATTCGTGATGGTTCTCAGAACAGCATCGACGCGTCTACCCCTCATAGTGATCTGCCGGCTGCGCTGATCTTCCGCGACTCCTTCTGTGACGCGCTTATCCCCTTCTTATCCGAACATTTCTCGCGCGTGCGCTACATTCATTC
>CAYVJI010000037.1:2387-18261 GCA_964451805.1 uncultured Pelolinea sp.
CCATTTAACTGCGAAAATCAACATGATGCAGTGAAAAAATAGCGCGGTCTCGGAAACATGTAAGCAGCACAAAGGAGGAGAGGTCCGCTATGAAATCAAAAATTCCCCTTGCGATTGTTCTGTTTATCGCCAGCATTTTTTTCTTCATCGGCTCATTCGTTATGTCCTTTGATCTTCGCCCCATGGGGATCGGTGTTGGATTGCTTTTTTCCAGCATTGTCTGGGGGATCTGCGGTTTGCAGAAACGAAAAGGAAATGTATTGCTCATTGTGGGCAATCTGTTAGTTTTCGTTGCAGCCACTGCTTTGTTTGCCACAATCAATATGTTGCCAGATTATCGCCCGTTGGCTACATCTGTTGTGGTTTTGATGCTCGGCTTGGCATTATCGGGGATCGGTTGGCAGCGCACATCTAGTGAGGGGGTTGAAAGTGGAGCAGTAATCATTCAGATTACAGGCCTGATCACAATGATCATTCTATTCGGGATCGCTGGTGTTCTCTTCCCTCAAATTGCTTGGGAACAACCAGGCAATCCAGCCGCCGTCATGCTCCTTTCCGCATTAACAGGGTTAGGCGTCATGTTGGCAGTCATTGTCAATCACCGGCGCAAGATTTTAGTAATCTGCGCGGGGCTGGTTTTCATTGTGAATTTTTCTTTGATTCATCTGTATGAACGTGGGGTTTTCGATTTCGTCGGAATTTTTCTACGAAAAATTGAGCCTTTTTACACCAGCTTTGATGCGTTGGCTTTAACTGTTGAATATTCTTTAATCGCGGCCAGCGCAATATTATTGCTGTTGTTAATGGTTCGGCGAAAAGCCAGGGTTTCAGATTTTGGCGGCATCACATTGACCTACTTGCTGCTTACACCCATACTTGCCACATTGCTGTTTGAGATGTTGGGACTGCAGGCTGGAGAAAGCACCACCCGCGCGGATCTTCTTGCAACCAACACCACCGCGGTCATGGAAACGATCGGCATTGTGTTCATCGCCGTATTTTTCTATATACTTTTCCAGTTCCTGCCGCTTTGGATCCCGCCTCTTCTGGCTGGCTTTTGGTGGATGCTCTGGAAGATCTGGTTGCTGCATCACCCCCTACCTGATACTTTTATGGGAAATTTTACAGAATTTGCTCCTTTCCTTTTTTTGAGCGCGTTTAAACGAATTGCATTGCCTATGGTGCTGATTCTCTGGTTGATCCAACCTTTTTCCAAGAAAAAGCCGGATTTTAAAAAAATAAAGTCCTATTGATTTTTCCTCTGCAAAGTCAATCGCAGAATCTTGCGTAACAATAATATTCTGAACATAAACAACTAGAGCTGGTTATCCAAGAGCTGGTCAGTGCCATATTTTCACATTGCGATAACAAATACTTTTTACATTGTCTGTGATCCAATAAGGCACTTTCTGTCAGTGAATATTAAATATCAATTCTTTTTTTTCTTTTTTTTTGGGAACAATGACCATTTTTGCTCAAATTAAATTCACAAATAGAGGACCAATCAGCATTTATCCTTGCTAAACCAATATTCATTGTAACTAATACAGCCAATTGAAAATCCACTCCAAAATCGCTATAATTTGTTCTAGCGAATAGAAGCACTTTTTCCACCCTTAATTTTCGTCACCCCTTCCACAATTGCACAACGAATTCGCAGCAGCCCTGCAACCTTCGCCGGTAATTTGCCGTTCTTTACGCGGGCAGGAAAGGGTATTGATATAGTTTGGTTAGTTGGAGGGAAGAGATGAGTACCAATAAAAACACTTCAGTCATGCCTCCTGCGGGGAAGAAATTTTCGGTTTTCATCTTGGTTGTGATTGTATTGCTGATTGTTGCTGCGGTGGTTTATTTCTTCTATTTCCGCGAGCGCATTCCACGCCGCATCGCTGAAGGCAAACCTTTTCAACCCACTTACAGCCAGATTATTAAAGATGGAAGCTATACTGTTCCTTCAGTAAATGTACCGGAAGGAGTGACTCTCACGCTTGAGGGAAATCTCACCCTAACTGTTGAAAATGAAGTGAGCATTGCAGGAGATATTCATGGCGATTGCGCAACGCTTTCTATTCTCGCTGGCAGCATGATCAATTTGAGCGGGAATATCAACAATTCTTGTACCACGCCAGATTCTTCTGCCGATATTTACATTCATAGTCAGAATAGCACGGTGAGCATCGGCTCCGCTGATCCGCAGGGCGGCATTTTTTCGTCTGGTGATTTAACCGTCTATTCCGGACCCATCCTGGAGGAGTGGGAGTATGATTTTCCACCTTCCATGCGCTCTGATAGCTCATTGTCACCTGTATGCTACGCCATTTCTCGATCCATTCGAGAAGGCATTACTACTAATAGTGGCGCTTTGTTTGAATTTGAAGGCTTTGGCTTAGATCCGGACGGCGGCGAACTACAATACGATTGGAATTTTTCAGACGGCACCACACTCAACGGGCAAGTCATCGAAAAAACCTTCTCACAAGACGGCACACAATCTGCTATGCTGACGGTAAGCGACGATGAGGGTGAAAAATGCCAAACCAGTCTGAACGTGTTGGTGGAGAGTCTGATACCGGAAGAGCAACCTCCTAGAGACCAGCCGCCAGCTTGCTGGGTTGAACCTTCCACTATCATGGCGCAAGCTGGAGACAAACTCAGTTTTTTTACCGAAACGGATGATTTTCAGTTTGAGAACCTGACCTACCTATGGCAATTTCCCGGTTCAATCCAAACCGCTTCCGAACAGCCTGCAATTATTTTTTCAGATCCTGGCATTTATCGTGTAGATTTGCAGGTGACCAATGAAGCAGGTCTTGTTTGCTCCTCCTCTGCCTCGTTCTATATCTATCCAAGCTTGGATACTGAAATCCAAACCAAGAGCGCCAAACCACCTCAGGTTAAATACTCATGCACTCCTGCATTGGGGACAGCCAATGATATTCGCGGACCGGGATGGTTAAAAGTGGATGGGACCCAGAAGTTTCGCTCTTCCCTTTCTGTTCCCACCGTCGTTTGGGCAAACGCGCGTTTATTTGCGCAGGATGGTAAGCCAGGTGATGCAATAGGAACAGAAGGTGTACTGGAAGCAAAGGGATCTAATGGTCAGAATGGATCTGCCCTTATTATCCAACCCATAAAATCTGTTCTGGTTATATGCGGTGGAGCGCAGTTTGAGGCTGCCAATGGCGGCGCGGGTGGAGATGTTAAACTGGATAATACCGATCATCCCGGCAAGGATGCATTTGCCCATGCCGGTAATGGCGGCAATCCTGGTAGCATTATCCTGAATTCTGCGCGGGATGTCATCATCCAGCAAGGGAATTTGGTCTTTATTCCAGGCAATGGGGGAGCAGGTGGAAAAGCCGAGGCGTTTGGCGGCATTGGTCAGAATGATTGCGCCACACCCACCAAAGGCGGCTCAGCCTATGCCTGGGGCGGGCGAGGCGGCAGCACCAATTATCAGCTACGCATTTACGGTAATGTCATCTTTGATAAAATATCTAAGATCATATATGCTGCCAGAAATGGCAAGATGGGCTTAGCTGGTAAGGGAGGTAGTGCCAGCGCACAGGGGGGCGCAGGCGGTAATACCATGCAGGCCAATGGCATGGATTGCACTAATCAAGCCTGCGCCAAGGCTGCAGCAGGCGGTTATGCATTCGCTCAAGGCGGTTTGGGTGGAGATGCCAATGCTACTGCCGATATCCCTGTTCTGCGTGGCTTCTATTTTGGTGGTGATGGCGGAAACTCTGAAGCCTGGGGGGGATTGGGCGGGACGGGCGGTACCTGCTGCCACCAGAGAAGTGGTTCGGATGGCGGTGTGGGCGGAGATGCTTATGCTTTCCAGCTTGTGAAAGGCGGCCGTAACCATGCCGGTGGTCGTGCCACAGACGGTTCCGCTCTCGGTTCACCCGGTTCTGGCGGGCATGGCGGGAAGGGATTGATATCCGGTGGTAAAGGAGGAAAAGGCGGTTATGGTATCCATCTGCCCGCAGGGTCATCAGGCGCAGATGGTGGTATCTGCTTACCACCCGTGATGCGCTGGTTCATCAACGCTGGTAACGTCGTTCAACAGCAAGGTCGGCAAATTCAAATACAGATAAAAATAATCCTTAAACAGATAATCGGTATGAGTTCGGGTGTCAAACGAAGCAGTCTACCTTCATTTCAGGATACCGGTGATATCCCATATCCAAATTGGTTGTTGGTATCCATTGATGGCGGTTCATACCAAGAAATCGAACTTATTCCTGAAAACTTCATAGATGATCAGACTCTTGAAGTCTGGCTGGAGCTTGAGTACGGTGGCCAATTATCCATTGATTTGATTCTGGTGGACAACCAGGGCAACCAAAGCGAACCATATTCATTGTCATTTTATATGGATGAAAGCGCTTTCCTAACTCCTACCAACACACCTATTATAGTTCCTGAAGTACCTGCTGAAGCACCTGCCACCAGTGAGGTTTCTATTAATTGCTGGGTTGAGGGTGAGTATGGTTATGTAGAGATTTTAGGACCTGCCAACCATGTCTGGCGAGTCTTTGCGGATAATTTTGATCCAGCTGGCAGAGAAGGCTTCCGCATTGGTGATCTAAATCTTACTCTTTATAATGCATTTTGTCCCGCCTTCAGCACTGGAACTTGCGTTGGTTATCTTGATAGTAATGGTAAGGGTTTATTTGAATTTTCTTTGTTGGAAACTTTTTCCAATGAGCTTTGGCTACAGGCAATCGTCGCATCCAATGAAGGTGACCTTTCTTGGCCGCAACCCGGCGAAACGGTCATGACCAATGTTTGTCACCTAAACTATTAATAATAAAATTTCTTTGATAGGTTAGTGGCAATTGATCTGCACTTCTTTCGTGTAGGTTTTTTGCGTTGGTTTAGAAGGTGATTTGAATATTAAAGAAGACAATATTTATCCAATTTTCCGATTAAAATCACCTTTACTTGTTTTATAATCCTGGCAAAACAGGTTGGTTTTTTCAATGCTCAAGGTAAAGACAATCGCTGAAGTCAATCAGCTGGTGCAGGCGCGTTTTGGCAGCCTGCGCACGCAGAGCGAGTTGATGCCCATCCAGAATGCCATGCGGCGCGTGCTTTCGCAGGAGATCCGCGCGGGCGAGCATGTGCCGGCTTTCAACCGTTCCACTGTGGATGGCTATGCACTGCGCGCCTCGGATGTCTTTGGCTGCAGCGAAACCATGCCTGCCCTGTTGAAATATATCGGTGAAGTCCATATGGGTGTACCTACCGATCTGACGATCCAAAGCGGGCAGTGCGCCTATGTGCCTACCGGCGGCGAACTTCCCCAGGGTGCCGATGCCATGTTGATGCTGGAGGAGGCCGAGGACTTCGGGGATGGCACGATCGCAGCCAACAAACCAGTCGCGCCGGGTGCTAACCTAATCTTCCGCGGCGATGATGTCAAGCCAGGCGACTTGCTCTTTTCCGCCGGCAAACGGCTCAATGTCGCGGATATCGGAGCGCTGGCAGCGCTGGGTTTAGCACGAGTGGAAGTAAGGCGGATGCCGCACGTGGCATTAATTTCCACCGGAGATGAACTGCTGCCCGCCGATCAAGCGCTGCAGCCCGGCATGATTCACGATGTCAATGCTCCCATGCTGCAAGCCGCCCTGCTGGAAAGCGGCGCTCAGCCGTATTTCTTGGGCATTTTCAGAGATAATCAAACTGAAATTACTAAAGTCATCCAAAAGATTATCCCGGCATGCGACCTGCTTATTTTATCCGGCGGCACCTCGGTCGGGGTTAAAGACGCCATCCCGGCTGCCATTGCCGAGCTGGGCGAATTGATCGTACATGGAGTGGCTGCCAAACCGGGCAAACCCACCCTCTTCGGCAGCATTGACGGCAAAGCGGTCATCGGGCTGCCTGGCAATCCCATGGCTGCCTATTTTATGTTCCTGCTGCTGGTTAGACCCCTGATCGCGTCCATGCTGGGCTGGGCCATCAATGATTTGAGTGTGCAAGCGCAGCTGGAGCATGCCGTTTCATCCAATCACGGGCGAGAAGACCTGCTGCCCGTATCCTTGCGGAATGGCAATGCCCATCCGCTTATCGGTAAATCCGGTTTGATCACCACCCTGTCCAGCGCGCAAGGTTTTATCCGCATCCCGCGCGATTGTGAGGGACTCAAGCAGAGCGAACAAGTTGAAGTGATTCTCTTTCCGAGGTAAACATGCCTTTTCAATACCTTACCAATACCTCCCTGGATGAAGCCATCCAAATCTACTTAGATGCGCTCGCAGCGCATGGATTGACTCCCCAGAGCGAGCTTGTTTCCACACAAGATGCCCTGCACCGCATCTCTGCCCAGGCAGTGTACGCGCGCATCTGTGCCCCGCATTACAATGCCTGCGCCATGGACGGCATTGCTCTGGATTCCCGTATCACTTTCGGAGCCACCGAAACCACGCCGCTCAGGTTGCAGGAATCTGATTTCATTCGGGTGGATACCGGCGACCCGCTGCCAGCCGGTTGTGATGCAGTTGTGATGATTGAAGATGTGATCGAACAAAACGGCGCCTATACACTCTATGCAACCGCAGTGCCCTGGCAACACATCCGCCAGATCGGCGAGGATATCAGCGCCGGCGATATGATCATTCCCTCATTCACTCCCATCACCCCCGCCTGTCAAGGTGCCATGCTGGCAGCCGGCGTATTGCAGGTCGAAGTGATCAAACCGCCCGTGGTCGCAATCATTCCCAGCGGGGATGAGATCGTAGCTCCCACCCAGCAGCCTGGCAAGGGAGATATCATTGAGTTCAATTCCACCATTTTTTCAGGCATGCTGCGTGAATGGGGCTGCATCCCTAAAATCTTCCCGATCGTGGCAGATGACCTGGATCAGATTCAAGCCTCTCTAAAACAAGCGTTGGCACAGTGCGACGCGATCATCCTCAATGCCGGTTCGTCAGCTGGCAGCCAGGACTACAGTGCGGATGCCATCCGCACTCTAGGAGAGATTGTCCTGCATGGCATCGCCATCAAACCCGGCAAACCCGCTGTTTTAGCGCTTGCCAGCCGCCCAAGCGATTCTGCCTGCGTGCCTATCCTCGGTGTACCTGGCTACCCCGTCTCCGGCATACTGGTTCTAGATTGGATTTTAAAGCCCGTTCTGGAACGCCTCACCTGCCGTCCGCCCGAGAAACCGCTGGAGATCGAAGCTGCCGTTTCCCGGCGTTTGAATTCACCACTCAAGTATCGTGAATTCATTCGTGCGCGCCTGGGCATGGTGGGCGGCAAGATGGTAGCCGTTCCTCTCAACCGCGGGGCTGGCGTGGTAAGTTCATTTGTCAAAGCCGACGGCATCATTGATATACCGCAGGATTCAGAAGGCGTTGAAGCAGGCGATAAGGTGCGCGTACGCTTGCTGCGTAATTTAAAGGAAATCGAACGCACACTGGTCATCTCCGGCAGCCATGACCCCTTGATCGATGAAATTGCCGATATTCTGCGCCGCCGCTGGCTAGATAGCATTATAGCTTCTTCGCACCTTGGCAGCATGGGCGGAATTATGGCTCTCAAACGCCGCGAAGCCCATTTGGGCGGTACTCACCTGCTGGATGAAGAAAGCGGTACCTATAATGTCCCATATATCCAAAAATACTTTCCAGAAGGCGGGGTAGTGCTGGTCGAATGCGTGCAGCGTGTTCAGGGCTTGATGGTGCCGCATGGCAATCCGAAGGGCATTCAAGATTTTAACGACCTGGCCGGACTGGAATACGTCAATCGCCAAAAAGGCAGCGGTACGCGCATTCTATGCGATTTCCTCGCCAAGCAAACTGGTCTGGATACCGCCGGCGTGCGCGGCTATCAACGCGAAGAGTTTACCCACACCGCGGTTGCGGCTGCCATTGCCGCCGGTACTGCCGATGCAGGATTAGGCATCCTCTCCGCCGCTCGCATCTACGATTTGGATTTTGTTCCCATCGCCGAGGAGCAATATGACCTGCTCATTGCGGAAGATGCCATGCAAATGGAAATCCTTAAGCGACTGCTGGATACCCTCATCACTAAGGAGTTCGCCAGCCGGCTGCAGAAATTGGGCGGGTATACGCTAAAAAATCCAGGAAGGATCATTCCATGCAACTGACGCATATCGATAATCATGGTAGAGCCAGCATGGTGGATGTCAGCAATAAGAAAGCCACCCAGCGTACAGCTCAGGCATACGCAGCAGTCAAAATGAAACCCGCCACGCTGGATTTAATTCTCTCCGATCAGATTGCCAAAGGAGATGTGTTCGCCTGCGCTCGCATCGCTGGAATTATGGCTGCCAAACGCACGGCAGAGCTGATCCCTCTTTGCCACTCTTTGGCTCTCACTCACATCAACCTGGAATTCCAGCCGCTTCAACCGGATATGATTGAGATTATAGCCACTGCCCAGTGCCGTGAGCGCACGGGAATAGAAATGGAAGCGCTTTGTGCTGCCAGCCTGGCAGCCCTGACCATTTACGATATGTGCAAAGCGGTAGACCGTGGTATGCAGATCGTTTCAGTACACTTATTGAAAAAAAGCGGCGGCAAATCTGGTACTTACCAGCGGTAGAATAGAACAAAGAAAATGATCGATCAATTTGGGCGTTCCATCGAATACCTGCGCCTTTCCATAACGGAGCGCTGCCACCTGCGCTGTGTTTATTGCCGCGCCGAGGAAGGATTATGCCCCAAAAAAGCGGAGCTTTCCGCGCAGGATTTCTTCCGTATTGCCAAAGCCTGCGCAGTTTTAGGGATCAATCGCATCCGCCTGACCGGCGGCGAACCGCTGCTGCGCAAGGACATTCTGGAAATCGTACAAAAACTCTCCAGCATTCCAAAATTGCTCGACCTCTCCGCCACTACCAATGGGCAGATGCTGGCAGACCAGGCGCAAGACCTCAAACGTGCTGGCTTGAAGCGCGTGAATATCAGTCTCGATTCGCTGGACCCTAAAAAGTATCGGCGCATCACCAACGCAGAATTAACCCCGGTGTTGGCCGGTATTGATCAGGCGCTGGAAGCTCAATTGCTGCCAGTAAAGATCAATGTGGTTTTAATTAAAGGCGTGAATGACGATGAGGTGGACCATTTCATCCAACTGGCCAAAGACCGGCCGCTTGAAGTGCGCATGATTGAATTAATGCCCATGGCTGAATTGGGTCAGGACGATTCCTTGCGCGTTGATAACAGTCAATTGATCACCGCCCGCCCCTACTTAATTCCCGCCGCAGCGCATTATACCGGCCAACCCTCCCGCGACTTTACAATTGAGGGTTTTCAGGGTCGGGTGGGCTTCATCAGCCCCATCTCGCACCGTTTCTGTGCATCCTGCAACCGCATACGCGTCATGAGCGACGGCATGCTGCGCCCTTGCCTGGGAGATAATCTGGAGATCTCGCTTAAAGCAGCCTTGCAAGAAAATGACGATAACCTCATTCAAACCATCCGCTCAGCTATCTTGGCTAAGCCTGCCGGTCATCACTTTGAACGCGGCTTTGTCTCAGAAAAAATTATGGCCAGGATCGGAGGTTGAACCTTTGGCGCACGTCATTGCCGTCAATCTCAGTGAGAAAAAAGGCACGGTCAAGCATCCCATCGATCAAGCCTGCCTGAAGATCGATTTGGGCATGCAGGGTGACGCGCATGCCGGCGATTGGCATCGCCAGATCAGCCTCTTAGCGCAGGAAAGTGTGGATAAGATGATTGCGCTGGGAGTTGAAGATCTTACTCCAGGGAAGTTCGCTGAAAATATCACCACCCGGGGCATCCAGTTGGCAGCTCTGCCGGTGGGCACCCGCCTGCAGATCGGGCATGCACTACTGGAGGTAACGCAGATCGGCAAGGAATGCCATCAGCACTGCCAGATCTTCCATCAGATCGGCATGTGCGTTATGCCCACTGAGGGCATATTCGCCAAAGTGATTCATGAGGGTACAATCCGCAGCGGAGATGAAATCATCATTATTCCAACTATTCGGGTCGCCATACTCACAGTGAGTGATAAGGGTTTTCAGGGACAGCGTACTGACCAAAGCGGCCCGGCACTCGCAGCCGCCTTGAAAGAACACGCTCACATCCAAGCACAGCTGATCGTTCCAGATGAATTCGAACAGATCAAGTCTGCGCTGGTGGAGATCGCCGATGCAGGTAAGACGGATATTATATTCACCACTGGCGGCACCGGGCTCGCCCCGCGCGACGTAACCCCCGAAGCTACACTTGCGGTCATTCAACGTGCTGTGCCCGGCATCCCTGAAGCCATGCGCGCCACCAGCATGCAGATCACACCGCGCGCCATGCTCTCGCGAGCAGCGGCGGGCATACGCGCCCGAACGCTGATCATTAATCTGCCCGGCAGCCCCAAAGCCGCGCTCGAATGCTTACAGGTCTTACTGCCGGCTATGCAGCATGCCGTCGAAACTCTGCGCGGGGACGCTTATGAGTGCGGACGCAAATGAAGATACCAGCATAACTTGGCTGCTTGATTAAACGAAATTCACATCAGAAATCTTCGCTCCAGCACATAAATGTCATTGATTGTCATCTTGGCATTGACCGAATAGTTGATTGCTTATATAATTTTTTCGTTCTTCGACTCGCTGCCCTGCGGGATTTCCCATGGGTAGACGAGCGGCAGCTGACCGGTAAATCCCAAACGCCGGTCAAGCTCAAGGGTGCCGCCGGAAACAGCGGCGCCTCCCATGTTAGGAAAGGAGAATGAAATGAAGAAGTGTTTCGTATTATGCTGTGCCTGCGCCCTGCTTTTCAGCTTGGCTGCATGTGCCCAGCCAGCCGCTCCAGAGGCGGCTGCCCCCGCTGAACCCGTAGTTGAGGAAGCTGTTGCAGAAGCCCCTGCGGAAGAAGAACCAGCAATCACTAATCCGGTCATTCGTCTATCGACCACCACATCTGTTAATGATTCTGGTTTGTTGCCCTACCTGCAGCCCGTATTCGAAGCCGACACCGGCTACACGCTGGAGGTCACATCTGCTGGAACAGGTGCTGCCATCGAAAAAGCGCGCACCGGTGATGCGGATTGCCTGCTGGTGCATGCCAAGGCTTCTGAAGAGGAGTTTTGCAACGAAGGTTTTGGTGAAGTGCGCGTGCCCTTCATGTACAACTACTTCGTGATCGTCGGACCAGAGGACGATCCTGCTGGCGTCAAAGATGCTGCAACCGCAGGCGAAGCCTTCCAGGCGATTTCCGACGCAGGCGCCAAGTTCATCACGCGCGGCGATGACAGCGGCACCAACAAGGCTGAACTCAAGATTTGGGATACCATTGGTGTCGATCCGTCCGATCAGGACTGGTATATCAATATTGGTGCTGGCATGGGTGCGGCGCTGACCGCCGCAGATGAACAGCAAGCCTATACAATCTCCGACAAAGCCACCTTCCTGGCGCACGAGAACACTCTCAGCCTGCTGAAGGAAGAATCGGACGATATGAAGAATACCTATTCCATGATCGCCATCACTTCAGAACGGTGGCCGGACACTAATTATGAAGGTGCGTTAGCCTTTATCGAATGGATGACATCCGAAAAAGCGCTGGATCTCATTGATGAATTCGGTGTTGCCGAATATGGAGAGGGTTTATTCTTCTCCATAAGGGAATGAGTTTTTAAATTACGAAAACCAGGGGATGATTCTATCCCCTGGTTTTTTTCAAAACAAGTAAAGTTTTTTTTAAATGGCATCATAAAAGTGTGCTTCTTCTATCGTTTCCATGGATGATCTGATCAAAGCCCTGCAATTGCTCTTTGGGCAGGATCCGGAGCTGCGCCAGATCATTGCCGTCACATTGCGCATGTCGCTCATGAGTACTTCCATATCATCATTATTGGGTATCCCTCTTGGAGTCTGTTTGGGGTCATATGAATTCCGCAGCAAACGCTGGCTGCAGCGTTTCACCAACACGCTGATGGGTCTGCCACCGGTCGTGGCGGGCTTGGCGGTATTTCTGCTCCTTTCGCGCAGCGGGCCTCTGGGCACATGGAAATTGCTCTATTCCGTCACAGCTATGGTGATTGCCCAGGTCATCCTGATCACCCCCATCATCACCGGGCTGACCGCCAATATCATATCATTGCGCGCGCCGCAGATCAAAGAAACCGCCGCAGGCATGGGCATTCCGCACCTGCAGCAGATGGGATATCTGATCTACGAATGCCGCAGTCAGCTTTTATCCACCATCCTGGCAGGTTTTGGGCGTGCCATTGCAGAAGTCGGCGCAGTGCAGATCGTAGGCGGCAATATCCAACACAAGACGCGCGTTATGACCACCGCCATCATGATGCAGACCAACATGGGGCATTTCCATTTTGCGATCGCATTGGGAATTGTGTTGCTGTGCATTGCGTTTGCCATTAATGTTTTAGTGCATCAAATGGATGGGGTACATTCACGATGATCGAGCTGCTCAATATTCGCAAGCATTACGCCAATCGCACCGTGCTGGATATGCCGTATGTTTCCTTCTCTGAAAGCCGGCGTTATGCCCTGATCGGCATGAATGGCTGCGGCAAAACCACTATGCTGCGCATTCTGGCCGGAACGCTCCTGCCAGATGTAGGAGAATGCCGCGGCGTTCCAATATCTGAACTGGGTTATCTGCCGCAGGTGCCCTATGCTTTCAGTTTCAGCGTGCAGAAGAATGTGGAGATGGCCTTGAAGCATGCACCTGACGCACCGCAGCATGCCGCGCAAGCCTTACATGCCGTCGGCATGCACAATCTCCACAACGCCCGCGGGGATAGGCTCTCTGGCGGTGAAACCCAGCGCATGGCTTTCGCCCGCATGATTGCCCGTCCACATGCTCTGCTGCTCTTGGATGAACCCACTTCAGCAGCCGATATTCGCGGCACCGATCAGATCGAACGCGCCCTGCTGGATTATGCTTCTGCCAACAGCTGCACAATCATCCTTTCCACCCATTCCCCCGCTCAAGCACTCAGATTAGCGCAGGAAATCCTTTTCCTCGATCAGGGCAAACTGGTTGAACAAGCTCCAGCTGAAAGGCTCCTGAAATCCCCACAGCATGCCAGCACACACGCCTTTCTGCAGAATTGGAAAATCTAGAAATTTTTCTTATGGTATCAGTGATTGTTTCGCAATCTGATTCTTGAACAACTGGGCAAGGATAATGCCGATGATGAATCCAATGCCCAGGTTGGTAGCCACAGATAAAACTGCCGTAACCATAGCCAAACCCAATCTCCATCCGTTCAATTTCAATACCGGTTTGGATAATTGCAGACCAACCAACAACATCATACCTGCAATCAAGGGCATGGGAAAATTCGCCATGATTTGCGCGATAGATTTGCTTAAAAACAATCCTATTGATACTTCGATCAAGCCTTCCAGCATGGAAGCACCGCCCGTCCGCGCCCCAAAATAATACTGACCAGCCAAACCTCCTGCCCCATGGCACATCGGCATACCCGCAAAAAAGGAACCGACTACATTCATCACGCCCATATTCAGCATCAACTTTCGTTCACTTACGGCTTTCTCTGGGAAATAATCTCGAATGAGAGCTGCAGGGGCAATGATGGCGTTTGTAATGGAAAGCGGTATTTGGGCAAAACCTGCTAAAAGCATGGTTTGCCAGATCTCATCTAACCTTGGAACAATGATAGGCGGCAGCGTTAACCTCAAATCCCAGTTTTCTGGCAGGTTTCCTTCAATGGCTACTATGATGATTCCTAGTATCATGATAACGATCGCGGCAGGGGCGTAACGGTTTTCTCGCAAGGTCAGTATGATAATGATCGCAAGGATTCCCAGCAGCGGCGATGGGCTCATCCATTTATAAGCCTGCCACGCCAGGGTGATGCCTAGAGCTAGTTGTATTCCGCGCACGATAAATTCAGGGGTGATCTCCATCAATTTTCGCAGCAGTCCGCTGACTGCCAACAAGATCCAGAGAATTCCCAAGCCGAATCCGGAGGCATAGATCATTTGCGGCGACCATTTCTGCGTGATCGCAGTGACAGCGATGATCTTTTTAGGCTGCAACGGCATTGGCAAACGATAGATCAATCCCAGTGCGATATTCGTCAATCCAAGGATAATGAACAACCCAGCCGGATCGAGCCCGTTGATGGCGATATAACCAACCGCCAAGGGGAACAAGGTGCCAAAATCTCCCATGGAGCCAGCTAATTCGCGCAAGTTGAATTCAAAATCTTTATAATGCCTTTGGTCAACTTGTTTCATTGATTGATCTAATTCTGTGATTTGTTTCCAATACCAAATATTAAATTATATTCTAATGATAGTTATTCATTGAGCGTAGTTCTAAGATACTGAGATTATCTTGGATTCCTGGCAACCACGATGCTTCCCTTCGGTACTCCAAGGTTGCCCGCTACCAGATCGCACTTAACCTGCAGCAAGAAAAAAATAGGAGCACGCATATCGCTTAATGCCTCATAATTGCCCATGCCTTTGGAAATAATCAGTTCTGCGTTCTCAAAACGATTACGAAAATCGTGTGAGCAGTATTCCAATAAGGTACCAGGGCTACGCGCTCCGCACGAGATGATCTGCGCTACTTTACCCAATCCTGCCGCCAACGCGTCTTCATGCGTGGCGTCATTCAAGATAGGAGCTTCTTTTATCGCGTAAACCACTTTCTTTTGAATGGTTTCGATCAGCAACCTGTCGAACACGGTCTCGCCGGCATTATCCGCCAGGTACAGGATCTCCTGTGCACGCTCCACTGCCACCCGCAGGTCATCTAGATCGTTCAGCGCAAAGGGTTGTTGCAGCACACGTTCTATGCTGGCGTTTAGGTCGTAGCCATCCAGCGCGCCAAAATCAATAATGTTGCCCGCGATACTTAAACGCACAGCTGTCTCAAAAGGGTCACGAGATTGGCTGATCATGCCTTTCAATTGATCGTACAAACTAAGTGCTTCCTGAGTAGCTTGGACCTTTTCCTGGCGGTAAATATCCTCAATGCCTGTCATTTCACGGATGATGGCATGCGTCTGCATCATGATATTATGCGAACCATCCCCCGCATCCATATCCACCAATACTTGCAGCACTTGGCGCAAAGCTCTTTGCTGCATCTCCTCGTTCATTCCTGCCCGGCGCACTGCCCACAAAGCGTGCCTCACGGCGCATGGATAACAGTCCAGTGAAAACTTCATAGCTCCTCGTTCCTCCGCAGCAAGTATAACAGCCGAATACATGCCGAAGAGTTGTGATGATTGATTTTGTTTATTGGCTGGGTGCACCCTTTGTGCGCCCAACCCAGGAGAGATCACGCAAATCGCCAAAATACTCATGAAAAATCCGGTAATACATCAGCTCCTCTTTACTGTTGAGCATAATATTGCTGGTGATGTGGCGTTCATGCAGAAATTCTTTATCGCGAATGTGCTCATTTGCGTATTCTTCCAACATATCACCCACTCCAGCACCCTCCCAGAATTTCGCCTTGGGACGCTGAACAACTCCTTCTGGCAGCAAGTCTTTAAGCGCCCTTCGCAAGATCCACTTTTCTGTATTGCGATGTAATTTATAGGCGCTTGGTATTCGTAGCGCGTAACTGACCACTTCTGGATCTAAAAAAGCTACCAGTGCGATTAAACCATGCGCGCTTGTACAACGGTCAACCCTTTGCAGGGCAGTATTGTGCAACCGGAGGGTGATATCCAGCAATTCTTCGCTTAATTTTTCCTGAGGTATTCTCTTCAAATAAGAATACCCGGCAAACAATTCATCGCCCCCCTCTCCTGAAAAAACGGCTGGCACATAGTCAGCCGCCATCTGCGCCACTAGATAATGCGTCAAGCTGGAACGCACCAGCAAGGCATCAAAGGATTCCAAATGGTAAATCACTTGCGGCAG
>CAYVJI010000038.1:0-18243 GCA_964451805.1 uncultured Pelolinea sp.
TACGCGCTGGCATTTTGGCGTGCGGGCGCCAATGTGATCGGCGGCTGCTGCGGCACCACTCCCGCCCATATCTCTGCCATGGCGCAGGCTCTCGAAAAAACGCAAACGGTTCCGATGAATGGTATCAGCCTCACTGAAGCGGTAGTTGAGGAAGAAAGCCAGGCTGCCCAGGGCCCAACCCGCTTGGCGCAGAAGCTGAGCAAGGGTAAATTCATCTTTGCGGTAGAAATGGATCCCCCGCGCGGGCTTTCCACCCATAAGCTGCTGGCCGGCGCCAGCCTGCTGGCAGAAGCCGGTGCGGATGTGATCGACGTGGCCGACAGCCCGATGGCGCGCATGCGCATGAGCCCTTGGGCAGTCTGCAGCCTGGTGCAGAAAAAAGCCAAAATTGAAACGGTGCTGCATTTTCCCACCCGCGGGCGCAACCTGCTGCGCGTGCAGGGCGACCTGCTGGCGGCGCATGCGCTGGACGTGCGCAACGTGTTCGTTGTGATGGGCGATCCTACCGCCATCGGCGATTACCCCGACGCTATGGATAATTATGACCTGGCGCCCTCCGGTTTGATCAAGCTCATCAAACAGGGTTTCAACGCCGGGCATGACCATGCCGGCACGGATATTGGCCAGCCAACCAATTTTTTTGTCAGCTGTGCGCTCAACCTGAGCGCTCCCGATCTGCAGCGTGAGATCAAGCTCATCCATAAGAAGATCGAAGCCGGCGCCGATTATGTGCTCACGCAGCCCATCTACTTCACAGAACCCATGGAGAAGTTCCTGGCGGTTTATGAAGGCGTTTACGGCCGCTTCCCGCTCCCAATATTGGCGGGCATCCTGCCCTTGGCTTCCGCGCGGCATGCCTCCTTCCTGCAGCAGGAAGTGCCGGGCATTGAGATCCCCCCGCAAATCCATGCAAAAATGCAGGCTGCCGGAGAGCAGGGCGCGCAAACCGGCATCGAATTGGCGCATATCCTGATCGAACAATTGAAAAGCACAGTGCAGGGAATTTACCTCATGCCGGCTTTCAACCGTTTCGATTACGCAGCAGCCATCATCGAATCTTGCCTTGAAAAATAGCGCTGTAACCTAAAAAATCCCCCTTGTCTTTCTGCGGGAAAACTCTATACTAAATAATAATTAGAATTTATGTTCTATTTTTCAGATATCAACACAAAAATGATCTTCTATTAATGTCTGCAGCAGGGGTTCACAAACAATCCATCCGCCTGACGAAGCGGCAAAAAACCTGCCTGCGGTTGATCGCGCAGGGCATGACCACGCTGGCCATCGCCCATCGCCTGGGTATCTCCGTGCGCATGGTGCGCTGGCATCTGCAGCGCGCACGCGATTGTCTGGGGGCAGTCTCGTTGGCGCAGGCAATTCACCATGCATCCAAGTTGGGTTGGCTGGATGAAAGGCAGGATGAAAAGTAGGATGAAAAATGAGGTTGAATTGTCGGGCAGGCTTTATTCGCCCGGCATGGCTTCCGGTTGGCTTGCTGTAGTGGGTTGGGGTGTGGGCGTGATCAAACCCTGCAGGGTGAAATTGATATCCAGCACTTGCCCAACACTGCCCAGTTTTCCCAGATAATCTTGATTGAAATAGACCTCCAACGCCGCCGCATTGCCGGTGGTCAAACTGATGCGATCCTCACCGGAAAAAGTGTAAACGCTGTCCGGTTTCACACGTCCGGCGAATTCTTCAATTCCATCCACCGTCACACGCACATAAGCCCGGTCGTGGGCGATGATGTAGAGTTGCAGCGGCGCAGCATTCACCGTCGCTACCACGGTGGGTGTATTTTCCAGAACGGTCACGCCCGGCAAGGCTGTCTCCATCCCATCCTCGGGAGTGGTTTCCGCACTCGGCGTGTTGTCCAAATCCGGACTTCCGCTGGGTGTGGCTTGCAGGACATCGGATATCGAGGGAGCTTCAGTTGCGCTGCCGGTCTCCCCGCGCAAGACTTGGCTGGCGCCCCAAACGATAAAAACAAACAGACCAATAATGAAAACAGCTCCGATGATGAGATCCGGATTGAGGATGCGCCGCCAGCTTTGCGGCAAATTAACTTTGACCGATACTGCTGGTTGGAGGGATTGGCGGCGAGGTTGCTGGCGCTCCTCGCGCAGCAGCTGTAGGGCGCGTGCGTAGCGATCCATAACGCTGTCGGATTCCAGACCAAGGAATTGGGCGTAATTATTGAGCATGCCGCGTCCCTGCACTGTGGAAGGCAGATCCTCAAAACGCCCGCCCTCAATGGCCGTCAAGAATGCGCGTTTGAGATTGGTGAAATTTTCAATGTCGCTCAGGCTCAATTCCATCAGTTCGCGGCGCTCCCGTAAAGCCTGGCCAATCTCCGCGAAAACATCCTCCGCGGTTTGACGTGCTTCAGGCGCTTGGCTCTGCGCCTCTGCATCTAGGTCAGCTTGGCGCTTTGCGCCCATCCCCCTTAATTTTTTGATCAGTTTGAAATTCCGAATCGCGGCTGCAGCCTTTTCGGCAATCCTGCGCAGGTTGGCTTTGGCCGCCAGCGTTTTCGTTGAACGATCCTCAATCGGCTCGGTGGATTCAGTTTCCTTTTGTGCAGGTTCGATTGAAGAATCCTGCTCCTGTTCAGCCTCTTCAATATCTCTTGGATGCACACCTTCTCCATCCGATGCGCTCTGCAGCTCCGTCTGCACTTGGGCAAGCTTTTGTTCAGCTTGTTGCGCTTCTGCAGATTGGTCTGTTGATTGTGCTGCCTGCGTTTCTTGCTCGGGTAGTGCTTTTTTCGGCTTAAACCAGGGCAGCGCGCTTTTTCGCTCCGGCTGAACCACTTTTTGCGCCGGCGGTGCGAGAGCATCCCATTCGGTTGCCAAATCGAAGTAGGAAAGTTTTAAAAATTGGGCGTACAGGCGCAAAAATCCGCGCGCTTGAGCGGCGGAATGCAATAACTCCGGGTGGTCGTTTTCCAATTCTTGCAGGTAATTCAAACGGATGTGGGTTTGGCGAGCCGCATCTTCCAGCGAGATGCCTAACTGCTCGCGCGCATGGCGCAATTGCTGCCCAACAGTTCGGTTCATTGTGCTTGATTATAAAGGAATTGATAAAAAACAACCGGCCTGATTTTCATCGCGAGCAGGCCGGTCATCTCAGTACGGGATTAAGCCGCTTCAGTCGCTTCCGCACCCGGGCTGTCTGGTTGAGCCTCTTCTTCTGCTGCGGGTTGTACGGGTCGTGCAGTTTCAGCTGCTTCTTTTTCTGCTTCTGTTTTCCGTGAGGATTTGCGCTTTGCCGTCTTTTCTTCTTTCTTTTCCTCGTCACTCTCAACCAGCACTTTTACATCTGGCGTCAGGTCAAAGGTCAGGCGCACGCGCACTTTGTGTTCACCCACATCTCGTAGAGGTTGCGATTCCACCAGGTGGCGGTCCAGGTTGGTTTTCAGGCGTTCGTTGATGGCATCGATAATCATCTGTTGGGTGATGGAGCCGTACAATTTGCCCGTCTCGCCCACTTTGGCTTTGAATGTCAGCTCCAGAGCCGCGAGCTGTTCCGCCAGACCGCTCATTTCTTCGTTCAGAAGCTGGCGCTGTTTAGCTGCGGCTTCTTTGATCTTTTCCACATGCGTCATGGCGCCGCTGGTAGCCAATACCGCCAGTTTCTGAGGGATTAAAAAGTTGCGCGCGTAGCCGTCTGCAACCCGCTTTACTTCCCCCGCTCGTCCGAGGTTGTAAACATCTTTCAAAAGCATTACTTTCATTTGTCAAGCCCTTTCTTTCTCTAGAATATGACACGAAGGGTACAACGCGTCGAGCAGAAATTCTACCATAAGTATCGCTGGAATATATCCTTCCTGATAATTTCATCCGGCTCAATGAAAGCAAAAAGCGCCAATAGAAAAATTATCCAAATAAACTTGCGCTCCTTCACAATATTGCTCTAATCAGGAAAACAAGGGAAATAAAAAAAACGCCATCCGAAAATGGCGTTTTCTGAATAGATTTCAATTTATTTTTTTTTGAAGGAATTCAACACCAGCAGTAAGACCACAGCGCCAACGAAGGCAACGATGATCTCTCCGAGGAAACCTCCAAAATCGAGATTCAGGAGGGAGAAGATCCATCCTCCAATGAATGACCCAACCACGCCCACGATCAGATCGCCCACCAGGCCGAATGTGTTCTTCACCACCTTGTCAGCCAGAAAACCAGCTACCAAACCAACAATTAAGAGGGTAATGATGTTCATAAAAAAATCCTTTCGATTTATTCTTTCATTATAGATCAATCGCATCGTGAAAGTTCACACGCAAAGCATTTTTTTATATCTTTCTAATAAAAAACATGCTTTCTGGGAGTCAATTTTTTGACTTTTGTCTTCATTTATGCTATTTTTAAGCCTTAGAATCGCCGCTTACGGAAGTGCACATGATTAGAGAACGGATCGCAGATAATGTTTATTGGTTTCAGAGCGAAATATACGCCCAGGTGACCGCCGGGGCGATTATTGGTTCCAATTGGGCTGTCTTGGTAGATACGCTGCCCGTGCCGCACGAGACGCTTGAGATGCGCGCTTATTTAGAAGAGACTTTAGGCGTGCAGGTGCGCTATATCATCAATACGATTTACCACGCCGACCACACCTTTGGCAATTGCTTTTTCCCCGGAGCGGTAGTGATCGGTCACTCTCTCTGCCGGAAGATCATGGCAGAGCGCAGTTCCGCGGCTCTGCAGAGCGCGATCGAGCAAAATCCGGAATTTAAGAAAGTCAAAATCGAACTGCCCAGTTTGACTTTCGATTCAGGCACCATGTCCCTGCAAATCGGCAAACGCCACATGAAGATCTTCCCCGTGCCCGGCAATAGTCCAGACGGCATCGCGGTGTTGGTGCGCGAAGATCGCGTGCTGTTCAGCGGTGATGCCTTCCTGCCGCTCCCCATTATCGTTGAGGGTGATATCGACCAGCTGAGCGAAACTATCCGCGTTATCAGCAAAATGAGTCTGGAGAATATCGTTCAGGGGCACGGTGATGTGATCTTGCGCGGTGAGATCGACCAGGCCACGCGCAGCAATCTTAATTATCTGGCCGCCATCAAGAAAGTTGTGCGCGCCTCGTTAAAACGCAAAAATCCCATGCCGCTGTTGCAGGAAGCGACGGTCGAGGAATGCGGCAAAAGCCGTGTGTTGTTGGGGGGATTGGTGGAAAGCCTGCACTGGCGCAATTTATCCGCCCTGTACCAAAAGGAAAAATCCTCAACCCGCCATTAACCGGTCATTTGCCGGTGGAATGCCTGCGCGAAAAGATCTTGGAGAGCAGCTGTACACGCCGTTCAGTACCTTCCTTTAATCTCTTCAGGTTCGGCAATAAAGCAATGATTACCGTCAGCAGCGCAGCCACTCCGAAGATCGCATATGCCCAGGGATTCAAACCCTTGGCTGCGCGGATGACAAAGACGCCCATGGCTGAAAGGGCGATGCTGATGGTAGTCAGAGACGCATAGCCCACCAAAACATAGAAAATCACCGCCAGGGGCAGAATGACCATCCAGCTGTTCAGCCAGAGTCCAATGGCAGCGCCTAAAGTTGTTGCGCCGCCTGCCCCTCCGCGAAAATGCAGCTTGCCAGCTTCATTTTTTTCTACCAGAAAAGCGGAGTAATTATGGCCGACGATTGCCAAAATGCCGCTCACAGCCGCAATCCAATAAGATTCAGGAGAAAGTATTTGGCTGAGCCAGACGGCCGCAGCCCCTTTGAGGGTATCCAAAACGGCGGTCATCAAACCTGCCAAAGCGCCTGCGGCTCGCATGGCATTGGTGCCGCCCGTGCGCCCGCTTTCAATTTGGCGCACATCTTTGCCTGTGATTAGTTTCACCACCAACAGACCGGAGGGTATCGAACCGATCAGATATGCCAGTGGTAGAGCGAAAAATATTGTCATCACACGATTTTAACCCTTATGCAGAAAAAAAGATGCGCGAATTACGCAATCACAACACCCAGCAGCCAAATAATGCCCAGCATGAAGAGCGGCTCATAGAAAACCTGGCGTATATCCGGCTGCTCCTCTAAAGATGCCGCAATTCCGATTAACGCGTAGGCTGGGCCTAGTAGAGCCAGCCCGTAGCGCACTGGGGTGAGAGGCCAATAATAGAAGGCAATGATGCATTGAGCAATTATTAAGGTGACCACCACAGCCCATTCAACACGCCAACGACCCCCCAGCCGAAAGTGAAGTATCCTCAAACACAGGAATGCGAAAAAGGGAGGTAGGCTCAGCAGCATCAAGATCAACCTTGTGTTTGCCGCGCGCATGACAACGCACAATATCAGAAAGATGCCATAGCTGACTGCTGAAAGGACCATCAACGCCAGCGGGTAACGCGTGTCCTGTAAATCGATTGAAATGTATTCTGCAACCAGGATCAGAACCGTCAATAGGCTTCCCAATCCCATGATCATCCACCACGCCAAACTGACTTCCAGCAATCCTAACGGCACACCGATGGCAGCTGCAGTGATGGCTGGTAGGATCAAATGCGGGATCGTGCTTCGATCGGCGAAAGTCGGGTGATCGCGTAGCATCCAGTCGGTGCCCGCTGCTGCCATGCCGGCTGCAATGACAGACATGAGATTATAGAAATTGATTCTTATCGGCACGAAAACTCCAAACAAAGCAAACAGGAATTCCCGCGCAGGCGCCTGAATGAAGGGCAGAAGGGCGTAACAAATGACGATGCCGGCTGATATCGTGCTCAACTTGTTTGAGCGGGGAAGCTGAAAATTGATTTGCACGTTCCCATTGTACCTTAGTGCTCATATTTCAAAGAAAAAATCATCGCTATGGTAAAATGATAGATTGTATGCCTGATGAAAAAAACACCCAAAAAATTGAAGCTCCCAGGATCGTGCCCTGCTTGGTTGAAGGATTTAACGCCATCGCAAGCCACGTGTATATAATCGGATTTCCAATCCTGTTCGATCTGCTATTGTGGTTTGGTCCCCTGGTGCGCATGAAGGAATTGCTCCTGCCCGCCATGCTGAGCGCATCACAGATTTCTGCTGCGGCTTATGGTGAAGAAAGCCAGGTTTTCATAGAGAATTCTCGCCAATTATGGACAGCCCTACTGGAGGAATTCAATTTGCTGTTTGGTCTGCGCACCTACCCCATCGGCATTCCCAGCCTGCTGGTCGGCAAAGCCGTGACCGCGAATCCCTTGGGAATGCTGCCAATCATTGAACTGCATGCCGTAGAAAGCGCCTTCTGGTTGACTATCGCCTTTGCTTTAGTTGGGGCGATATTGGGCAGTGTTTACTTCTCATTGATCGCCAGTGCCACTCGGTCAATTGAAGAACCCTTAAAGCTCAAGTTGCTGTTCAAGCAAGCCATCCAGGCTATTATCCTAGCCATCTTGATATTTTTAGTACTGTTTGTGATCTGTATTCCGATGTTTTGTCTTTTTTCTTCCATGGCGCTCTTCCTGCCCAATCTTGGTACATTGCCATTTATGCTGCTTGGTCTGATCCTGGTTTGGGTGCTGCTGCCAGTAGCTTTTTCACCGCATGGCATCTTCGCCAATCAATATAAAGCAACCAATTCCATCCTCAATTCTATTCGCTTGGTTCGTTCCCTGATGGCAACCACGGGCATGTTCTTCATCATCCTGATCCTACTCGGCTACGGGTTAGATTTCTTATGGTCAACGCCATCCATGGATAGTTGGATGTTGCTGATAGGCATATTCGGTCATGCCTTCATCTCCAGTGGATTGATTGCAGCCTCATTTGCGTTTTATAAAAAGGGTATGCAATGGCTTCAGGCGAATCTGCACGAAATGCCTGCGCAAAATTCGCCAAAAATCTCATAAAATATCTTTATACACTCTGCTCGGAGGAATAATTGCCAGATTCTGCAATCAATAATCGTTCGTATGGCGCCAAGGACATTCAAGTCCTGGAAGGGCTGGAAGCTGTCCGCCGCCGCCCGGGCATGTATGTGGGTGGCACGGACCAAAAAGCCCTGCATCATTTGGTGTATGAAGTGGTGGACAATTCCATCGATGAAGCTTTAGCGGGTGCTTGCACACGCATCGGCATAGCGATTCACAAAGATAGCAGCGTAACTGTGGATGATGACGGTCGCGGAATTCCGGTTGATATTCACCCGGAAAAGAAGGTATCCGCGCTGGAAGTCGTGATGACCACCCTGCACGCAGGCGGCAAGTTCGGCGGCAATAGCTACAAGGTTTCCGGCGGGCTGCATGGTGTAGGTGTTTCAGCGGTCAACGCTTTATCGGAATGGTGTGAAGTAGAAGTCCGCCGCGATGGCAAAATCTATTTCCAGCGCTACCAGCGCGGCCGCCCGATTGCAGCGGTAAAAGAGATCGGCAAAACTCGCGAAGGCGAAACCGGAAACCGAACCCGTTTTCTCTTTGACAGAGAGATTTTCAAAGGGGATATTGATTACCGCTTTGATACGCTGGTGCAGCGTTTTCGAGAAATGGCATTCGTTACCCGGCGGGTTGAGATATCCCTTACAGATGAACGGGAGGAACCCGCTCACAGCATGCACTTTTACTTCGAAGGAGGTATTGTATCCTTTGTTAAATATCTCAACCGCAACCGTGAGACTTTACACGATGTTTTTTCTGTGGAAAAAGAAGTCGATAACATTGGTATTGAGGCAGCTGTGCAGTATACTGATGCCTATTCAGAATCGGTGTACTGTTTTGCCAATACCATCAACACCATTGATGGCGGCACACACCTGACTGGTTTCCGCTCAGCAATAACGCGCGTCTTGAATGATTACGCGCGCCGCAACAGCCTGATCAAAGACTCCGATCCCAATTTTTCTGGTGATGATACCCGTGAGGGCATGACGGCTTTGGTGAGCATCAAACACCCAGATCCGCAATTTGAAAGCCAAACCAAGGTCAAACTGATGAACCCGGAAGTACAGACGTTGGTCACACAGATTGTGGGAGAAGCCTTTAGTGAATTCCTGGAAGAAAACCCCGCCGCCGGGCGCGCCATCGTGAGGAAATGCCTAACCTCTGCAAGAGCGCGCGATGCAGCCCGCAAAGCACGCGACCTGGTCATCCGCAAATCTGCTTTGGAGAGCATGACTCTGCCCGGCAAGCTGGCGGATTGCTCAGAACGTGATGCGGAACGCACCGAATTGTATATCGTTGAGGGCGACAGTGCGGGAGGGTCTGCCAAGCAGGGTCGCGACCGGCATTTCCAAGCCATCCTGCCACTCAGAGGCAAGATTTTGAACACCGAGCGCGCACGGCTGGATAAGATTTTATCCAACAAAGAGGTCAAATCGCTCATCTCCGCCTTAGGGACGGGGATTGGTGAAGGTTTTAATATCGAAGGACTGCGCTATGGCAAGGTGATTATTATGACGGACGCCGATGTGGACGGCAGTCATATCCGCACGCTGCTGTTAACTTTTTTCTTTCGCTTTATGCCAGTATTAATTGAGGAAGGTCACTTATACATTGCCCAGCCGCCGCTTTATTTGCTGACCTATAAAAAAGAAAAACGCTACGCTTACACTGAAGATCAAAGAGTTGAGATTATCAAAGATTTCGGTGCCAAAGAGGACAAAGTAACCATCCAGCGCTATAAAGGCTTGGGTGAAATGAATCCTGAGCAGTTATGGGAAACCACCATGAATCCGGAAAATCGCACCTTGCTCTTGGTAACCATTGAAGATGCCGCTGAAGCAGACCGTACTTTCGATATGTTAATGGGGGATTCCGTCCCACCCCGCAAGCGTTTCATCCAAACGCATGCCAAGATGGTCAGGAATTTGGATATCTAGGTCTCGGTAGGAAAATACCGAGCGGGCATCTGCCGATGCCCGCTCAAGATGACCGGAAATTACTTAGCGCATTTATCGTTTCGCCAGCGTGACTTTGACAGTTCCCTTTTTTCCGTCTCTCAGAATTGATAACGTTGCTTCATCACCGGGTTGGTAGGTGTTGATCATCTGGGCCAGCTCGTCAACTCCATCCACTTCCTGCCCGTCCACGGCGCTGATAATATCGCCGCCGATCAGCACCTGTTCGCCGTCTAACTCGAAAGGTTTATAACTGCCGCGCAGACCAGCCTCATCCGCCGGGCTGCCGCTTGTGATCTGCTGGATCAGCACACCAGAAGTGTTTATTCTCAATCCCATGGCTTGGGCAATTGTCGCATTCATATCGATACCGCTAATACCCAGCCATACTCTCTCGGCCACTTCTTCAGGTTCGGAATGTGCCTGCGTCCCAGTTCCAGGGCGGGCAGCCAGAGTTAAGGTCAATTCATTCTCTTTTCCATCCCGTAGATAGCTGATTGTAAGTTTATCGCCTGCATTCAAGTAACGTGCGAGATACGCTGTTACATCTTCAAAATCATCGACTGCCTGATCGTTGACCTTGACGAGAATGTCGCCGCCCACGCGCACTTCTTGTCCATCTACTCTGGAAGTGCGATCGCTGCCTTGAAAACCAGCTTCTTCTGCAGGGGTGCCCGGAATGACATCAATGACCAAAGCTCCGCGCTGGCTGGCATCCAATCCCATCGCTTCTGCCAATTCCGGAGTCAGATCCCTGCCCGTGATGCCGATATATGGCTGCCGATAGTTTCCGTCCTTGATCAAAAAAGGAACAATCTTCTGCACAATGATGGACGGGATGACATACCCCACACCCGAATTCGCTCGCACCGGTGATTCGATCGCAGTGGTAACTCCAATTAATTTTCCTGCGATATCCACTAAAACTCCGCCCGAATTGCCGGGATTGATAGCCGTGTCTGTCTGAATGACATCCGGAATAGTGTAGGAAACCTGGCTGAGTAAATCTGATTCCAGAGCCAGCGAGCGCCCTAAACCGCTGACGATCCCAGCCGTCATTGATCCGCTCTGCCGGAAAGGATTGCCAATCGCTATGGCAATCTGGCCAACTTTTACCCGAGTAGAATCTGCTAATTGAATGGGGTGTAGCAGATCAACAGCGACATCCACCTTCAAGACAGCCAGATCGCTGTTGGAATCGGATCCGATGACTTCAGCAAGGGTGCTGGTGCCATCCGAAAAACGCACGCGGATATAATCCGCCCCATCAACTACATGATTGTTGGTCACGATATGCCCATCACGATCCCACACAAAGCCAGACCCCGCGCCGCTTTGCTGGTACTCGGGTTCATTCTCATTTTCATCCTCTTCATCGTTGTTTTCGTCCTGTTCTGGGAAACCAAAGTCAAAGGGGAAATCCGGTATGGAAGGCATCGATTGCGCAACCGCGGTTGAGATCTCAATGCTGACCACCGAGGGAAGGACTTTTTGATAAATATCGATATATGCTGCCTGCAAGCCGTCCAAATCTGGCGCTCCTAAGATTTGCGGTTCAGTTTCCTCCTCCTCCATCTCATTAGGTGTCGGGCTTTCTTGGATGGGTTCCTCGGTCTCTGCTTTGCCGATCGGCAGGCTCAACTGGAATCCACCTGCACATGCGGTCAATGCCAATATCAAAATTGTTGAGACGCTTATAGTGATAAGTTTTTTATTCATAACAGCCTCCGTATGAAAAATCGCTTTTCAAGATTTAATTTTTAATGCATATCTGTCAAAAATCAGTAAGAGTTTTGTAAAAACTCTGTAAAATGATCCATGTTCATAAATGCATTATTCAGCTTCCTTACCGTATAATTGCTGCTAATGAATTGTTGGACAACAGGAATATGTCAATGGCTGCGTTAATACGAAAACCATTATTGGGCTTAGCTCTGGGAGGAGGCGGAGCGCGCGGATTCGCCCATATCGGTGTGCTCAAGATCTTGGAAGCCGAGGGTTTCCAGCCGCAGGTAATGGCCGGCACCAGCATGGGTGGAATCATCGCTGCTTTGTACGCCAGCGGCATGGCCATCCAAGACATTGAGGCTGCGGCTGCCCGCATGGGAGATTTGAATACCATGGTTAAATTGCTGGATAATGACCTGCCAAATCTCAACCATGTCGTTGGACATGAAAGCGTTCAGGAATATCTTTCAAAACTCTTTGGAGCAAAAAGGGATTTCACCAGCCTCAATCTTCCCCTGGCGCTGGCAGCAGTGGATGTGCTGAGCGCACGGGATGTGGCTTTGCAAGAGGGAAACTTGATCGATGCCCTGAGTGCAACCATGGCTCTTCCCGGAGTTATTGAGCCATTAAAGAGGGATGGTATGTGCCTGGTGGATGGCGGATCGCTGAATAACGTGCCCGCGGATTTGGCAAGCAGCATGGGCGCTGAAGTGGTGATCGCGGTGGATGTCAGTCCGGATGTGACCGATGAGAGCTTCTGGAAAACACAACGCATGCCGGGCATTGCCCTCGCCAACTGGCGCACCAATGCCATTATGGTAGCCAATTTCACAGCCGCCAAACTGCGCAAAGCGCAAACCGACCTCATCATCCGCCCCAAGATCAGCCCTTCCATCACGACGCTGTCGGGATTCAAGCATGTGAAATCATTGACAGAGTGCGGTGCCAAGGCTGCCTTGCAGGCGCTGCCAGAATTGCGCAGGCTGCTCAAACCACGCATCTATTTCTTTGCGCCCAAAATAAAAAAAGCCGCCCCGGCTGTGCTTTGATCCTTCTCTAGATTTTTCACCTTTTTCTTCCTTTCATAAAGGATTCATTCAATAGGTCTAGCCGCTAAGCATTCTCAAAAAAACCAAAATCACTTTAAAATTAAGGGAAAAGCGCGATAACCTTGAGGAAAAATATCAACAAAACCTATGATGTTCTGCTGGATGGCAGGTATTTTTGCGATCTGGTTTTCACCGGTCTGCCCGAATTGCCCCGTCTTGGACATGAGATCTACAGCCGGGAATTTCACCTGGTGCCAGGCGGTGCATTCAACTCAGCTCTGGCTTTGACCCGCTTGGGCATAAAAACTGCTTGGCCTTGTAGTTTTGGCAATGATCCCTTCAGCCAGCATATTCAGGCGATCGCCATGCAAGAAGGTTTAGACACAACCTTCTTTTTCAAGGAAAAACAGCCCAGATTGAATTTAACGGTCGCGTTCTCATTCGCCAACGAGCGGGCATTTTTGAGCTACAGTGATCCAAATCCCGATCTGCCCCTCAGCCGGATCCTGAAGGAAACCCAGCCAGCTTGGCTGCTGGTCACACGCCTGGCTTGCGATAAGCGATTCGAACATCTGTTGCAGACTGCGAAAACATTGGGAACAAAGATTCTCATGGATTGCCAAGCGCACCATCAAACAATCGATCAGCCTGCCATCAGGAAAATACTCGGCATACTGGATGTATTTGCCCCCAATGCCGAGGAGGCTTGCCGGCTTACCCAAAAGGAGAACATATCAGCAGCGCTGAGTCTGTTGGCTGAGTTCATCCCGACGGTCATTATCAAGCGCGGCAGTCAGGGCTGCATCTGCCAGCAAAATGGGCAGGTTTTTCAATCAGAGGGCATCCCGGTAAAAGTTGTGGACACGACCGGCGCTGGAGACAACTTCAATGCCGGTTTTCTTTTCGGTCAGGTGCGCGGTCTTTCAATGCAGGAATCTCTGCGTATGGGGAACATCTGCGGTGGGCTTTCCACTCAAGGCTATGGCGGCTCAACTACCTCGCCAACCTTCGCACAAGTCGAGCGATATTTAAAAAAAAGCCAGAATTAATCTTGTGATATTTTAAATATCATATCCAACCCAATTCTGCAAAAATAAATTCTCATTGGATTGATCTTTCGTCAACCCAATGAGAATCAAATCTTTTCGCTGGCAGTTAATTGCTTTTTCTATGAAGCCAGGATTTTTTATTTGAGCAAGCTCAGAATGAAAGATTCAGTCGGGCTGCTCCAGTTCAAATTCTTCATGGTCAGACCCACCAGCACCAGCAAAAAGATTGCCGCCAATACCAAAAAGTCATCTTTTTGAAAGGCAAAGCTGCGCCGATAGGTGCGCGCGCTGATGTTGTAATCAAAACCGCGCGAAAGGATGGCAATGGAAATATCCTGCGATCTTTCCAGGGTAGCCAGAAATATGGGGATCAGCAGCGCTGTTAGCACTTGCACGCGCCGGATGATATTTTTGGGCTGCACGTCATAGCCGCGCGCCTTCTGGGCATTGGTAATTTGTTGTGTCTGTTTGGAAAGGATGCCCACCGTGGCAAAGCCCAGTGTGAGAGCCACTCCCATTTCGGTCGGCAACCCTTTCTTCATCAGCTTCATAATCGCGAAGGCGGCTGCCAAGCAGCCTGCTGCCAGGCTGAGGAATTGCAGCAAGGTTTGCTGGATATTCTGTAGGAAGCTTGGTTTATAAGCCAAGGGCAAGCTGGCAGCAAATAACAATAATCCCACAGGCAGAATCATTAATAGATCATTGCGCAGGCTTTTCTTTTGCTCCCGCTCGGTAATGGTGAGAGCCAATTCAACCGGCGGGGTGGTATACAGCATCAGGTGGACTGAAAGCACAACACTGAAGAAGCGGAAGAAAACCGCCACCCCGCGCACGATGCCTTGAACAGTAACCGGCACCCAATTCTTGACCGGGATCAGATAGAACAAAAAGTATGCGTCATCCGGGGTAAAGAACAGCACCTGAAAGAGGGAGAAGGTCAGGAAAATGACCACTAGCACTTTGAGGTTGTTGTTCAATTGGTCTTTGTCGATTGCTTTTCTGCCAAGATAGTACAGGAAAGCGAACAGGATGCCCATTAATATCGGATCTACCACGATCATGGCAATGATCGTCACTCCGATGAAGATCAATAGTTTTGTGCGTGCATCTAATTGATGCAGAAAGGATTTGCCTTTTTGATATTCAATCGCCATGTTACACCCCCACCATTTCACGCATGTATGTATGCATATCTTCAAACCTCACAGTATTGGCAGGCACGCCGTAGCCACTGAACATGCGGGCAAGTTTGGCAATATCCGGCAGGTCAAGCGAATTCTCTTCAATCAACTGTTGATTCTCAAGCAGCTGATGCATGGCTCCATCAAAGACCAAATGCCCGTGATTCATCACCAGCGCGCGCTTGGCAAAGCGGGCGGCGTAATCTATCTCGTGCGTGATCATGATAACCGTTGTCCCTTGTTGATTCAGGTCATTGATGATGCGGAAAATGTCCTCCGTCATTTCTGGGTCTTGCCCGGTAGTGGGCTCATCGATCACCAGAATACTCGGTCTCAGGGTTAATACGGATGCCAATGCGATGCGTTGTTTTTGCCCTTTTCCCAGGTCAAAGATTTCGGCATCAGCGTAATCCTGCATGTTCACGATCTCAAGAGCTGCGCGGATGCGTTCATCAAATTCTGCTGGATCGATGCCATGCGCCTTTAAACCAAAGGTCATTTCTTCCCGTACGTTGAAAGAAACCAATTGATGATTGGGATTCTGAAAGCAAAAACCAACATCGCGCGCCAAAATGTGGGTGGGCGTTTCTGAAGTGTCTTTTCCCATCACGGTCACTTTTCCGCTGATGGGATGCAGCAAACCGATCAGGTGGCTCACCAAGGTGGTTTTTCCGGAACCATTGCGGCCTAACAGCGCCACAAACTCACCGCTGCGGACGGTTAGGCTGACATCATATAACGCATCCACGCCGGTTTGATAGCAATAGGTCACATTCTCCAATTGGATAACCGGAGTGCCATGACCATTGCTGTGCTGAGCCGCATAGCGCGCTTGGATCGCTTTAGGTTTGAAACGTTTCTGTACTTCTTCAAACAGTGCTTCGGGTTTCAGCGGTTGGACTTCGAGGTTGATGGATTCAGCCAACCGTACAATATCAGGTCGTTTGAAAACGCGTTTGATGTCGCCGGCTGCCAGCACTTGAGCCACTGGCCCATCTCGCACGATTTCGCCATTGTTCATCACCAGCACGCGTTCGACCAAGGGCAGCATTTCTTCCAGGGCGTGCTCCACCACCACCAATGTCTTGCCTCGTTCTTTCGCCATCTTCACCACCAGCTTGAGCACTTGAGAACGCCCTGCCGGATCGAGGTTGGCAAGCGGTTCATCCATCACGTAGATCTCTGGATGCATGGCATACGTTGCCGCAATAACGCAGGCTTGCTGTTCTCCGCCGGAAAGCGTGTGCGGTTCGCGCTCCTCGTAGCCGGTCATGCGTGTCACGGCTAATGCTTTCTTGACGCGCTCGTCGATTTCTTCACGAGGAATTCCTAGGTTTTCAGGCCCAAAAGCTACCTCGTCCACTACACTGTTGGTGACCAATTGGCTTTCAGGGTCCTGAAAAACCATTCCCACCAAAGAAGCCAAACCGCCCACGCGTATTTTGCGTGTGTTGTACTCACCGACATGCACTTCACCCTGAAGGTCGCCTTCATGGTAGTGGGGTATCAGGCCATTGATGCAGCTGCACAATGTGGTCTTCCCGCTGCCAGCAGGACCGGTGATGAGCACGATCTCGCCGGTTTTGATGGTCAGGTTAATATCACGGATAGCTGAAGCTTTTGCGCCTGCATACGTGAAAGTTATATTTTGAAAATTAATATCCAATTTCATGCCAATAATTCCTTATGAATAAAACAAATTGCGTGGGCATCCAAGCGCAGCTTTGGGCTGCGCCTGGATACCGGAGAAAAAATAAAAAACGCAGGAACTTACCATAAAGGCCGGCGATACCGTTCCGGGAGTGCCGCCATGATGATGGTGGTCACTACGGAGGTGATCAGCATTTCAGGCAATGCGCCGGCTTCCAAGGCACCCAGCATGGCGAAGAATGTGCCGTATTCCGGATCGGGATAGAACAGCATCAAACCGACCACGAACAGCGGCACAACAATGATGGCATAGTACGCCATTACCTGCACGAACCAGGCTGCCAGAGATGCCACTTTGTTGTTCTGGAAACGCCAACTGAAGTTTTTATAAACCAAGCCATTGAATACTCCGCCTACCACGTGCGCAAGCAGACTAGCCAACGGAATGCCGGGTTCCGCGATCCCAGCCAGCAAACCGATCACAACGCCGCCGAGCGGCCCGGTCAATGAGGCGCCGATCGTGGTGAAGATTTCACGCGGATCGGTGACTACCGGCGTACCGGGGATAGGAATCGTCACTCCAGCCAACACCAAAGCCAACGCTGCGCCGCCAAAAGCGGCTGCCACACCCACCTGTCTTGCAGACAGCATGGGTTTCTTTGCACTTTCAACTTTATTATCAGACATGATGCATACTCCTTTGGTTTTTAATAAATAAAATAAATAAACAACTTTTACCTTTGCTGCACACCACCTCCATTCTTTTCGTGCCGGATTTGATCAAGCTCTCCTCCTCCAGAGAGGCTTTGGGATAATGTCTATTGCTGATTCTTAATGTTCCATTTGCAAAAAAGCCACCCCTATTCCTAAGGGTGGCTTTTTTCATTAGACTGGTATTATGCTATGCGCATCCCGTGCCATCCCTTAATCTTAGCATGCCCTCTACATAAACCAAATAGAGGGCGCTGATAATAACGATCATAAGGGATAGACCTTTAATAATCACAGCGATTAATAACCTTTTTTCATTTGATTGAATTTGCGCAATTATACATAAAAAAGGGGATGTGTCAATGCGAATTCTTTCGTTTTCTGAGCTTTCTCAAGGAATCAGTATTAATCAACCTTGGTAACCGGTTGGTTGGGAAGGTAAATGATTCCTTCCTCGGCATGTCCGACGCTGACTAAATTCTCAGGCTGGTGGACTGCTGTCCAGGCAGTGAAGGCTGCCGCCAGGGCATTTAATTCAGTGCTCAGGTACAAATGCTCCAGGGGCAGCTTGCTTTGCAGCAAGCGGTGGCGCGTGATCTCTTCAAAGAACTGCATCGCATCCGGCACGGGCAGATCGCATAAGCCCAACACCAGCTGCCGTTGCAGGCAGCCCTCCAGCGTGTCTCGTTTCAACGGAGCGTGCCCCAATAGATTCCAAAAAACCGCTTCACCCTGGCTTTCAAAGAATTGTTTTGGCGAATCCGAGTCAGGAAATTGTTCGTATCCGAGCTTGCGGATTTCTTCGAAAAGCTGAAATCCCAGCCTCATCCAGCGCGGGCTGTTCTTGCGCGAACTGCTCGTGCGGGGCACGTGCATCCCGCGCTGCAGCAGCTCATATTCCACCAGACGCAGATTTGCCCAGTGGCTCAGGTGGGAGTTGGGGGATAGTTTCTTGCGGATTTCTTCCCGCTTCAATATACCTTGGCTGGTTGTCATGGGGGAGTTGATGGCTGCCAAAGCATTTTCCTGTCCGGCAAGAAAAACAAAAGCGTC
>CAYVJI010000039.1:0-17976 GCA_964451805.1 uncultured Pelolinea sp.
TAACCTTGGGCGGCACCATTTTGGGAACCAGCCGCGACAAACCGCGCAAAATGCTTGTCGGAGGCAAATGGGCGGATATGCGCGATGCCATGCTTGAAACCTATCAAAAACACCGCTTGGATGTGTTGGTGTGTATGGGCGGCGGCGGCACGCAAAAGAACGCTTTTAGCCTGATGGAAAAGGGTTTAAATATCATTACCTTACCCAAAACAATTGATAATGACATTGCCAATACCGATGTCACCCTGGGTTTTGATACCGCATTAGGAATTGCCACTGATGCAATTGACCGTCTGCATAGCACAGCGCACAGCCATCACCGCATCATTATCGTAGAGGTCATGGGGCACAATGCTGGCTGGCTGGCCTTGGGGGCGGGAGTGGCTGGAGGGGCGGATGTGATTCTGATACCTGAGATCCCTTATGATCCAGAGAAAATAGCCGCAGCGATCTTGGATCGCAGCCGCAGTGGAAAGCATTTCAGCATTGTGGCTGTCTCCGAAGGTGCAATGTCGGTGAAGGACAAACATACAGAGACCGAGTTGCTTAGAAAGATCAAGACTGCCAAGGATAAAAAAGAAAAAGGCAAAGCCAAAGAAGAATTTGCCAACTTCAGCGTCGGTCAGACCGGTAGAACCATGCGTTTGGCACAGGAATTGGAAAAATTGACCGGTCTGGAAGCACGTGTCACAATTTTAGGCTACGTACAGCGCGGAGGAACACCCTCCGCCCGCGACCGGTTGTTGGGTTCACAGCTGGGGGGTGCTGCGGCGGCATTAATTGCGGAAGGAGTCAATGGCGTGATGGTGGCTGTCAAAGGGCAAACCACTAAACCTGTTTCTTTAAAAAGCGTGGTGGATAAACGTAGCACAGTCCCGCCCGATCATATCTGGCTGGATACCGCCCGCAGGGTGGGTACCTGCCTGGGCGATTGATGAGATGCTGAAATTTATTAGAGTTTCGTAAAAATATAAATTTTTTACAATGAAACGGGGGGGATATGGTTTAATTAATCCCAATAAAATAGTTAAACTTTATAAAAATGATGAAAAAGGATATTTTATGAGACTGATTAACAATTGGACAGTCCTCTTGATATTGATTCTCAGTTCTTGTGCTCCCATGTTGTCTGTTTCTGGAGCGAATGTGGGTAGCGAAGTTTTACCCACCCCAGTTTTTGTTGAAGCAGATTCTAAGCTGGAGATACAAAATGATGAAGAAATATCTGTCAATCCCTACTCATTGGAAGCGTTGGCTGAACGTGAATATGGTGCGGGTGAGTTGAGAGTGGAATACGCATGGCAGGAAAACACTGAATTTACGCGCTATTACATTACCTATGATAGCGATGGGCTCAATATCCACGGTTATGTAAATGTACCCAAAGGTGAAGGGCCTTTTCCAGTCGTCATTGCTTTGCATGGGTATATCCCTGCGAATGAATATGACACACTTGATTATTCCACGCGCTATGCTGACTCCATCGCACGCAAAGGTTACCTCGTACTGCATCCTAATCTTCGCAATTTTCCCCCATCTGATTCACCGGGGCGCGTGAGGGATTATCAAGCTGGATATACGATCGATGTCATGAATTTGCTGGCGCATGTGCGTGAGCTGGCCGGCGAAGATGGCATTTTTGAAAATGCTGATCTCAGCATGATGGGCATTTGGGGTCATAGCTTGGGTGGGGGGGTTGCATTGAGAGTTGTGAATTTGGTTCCGGAAATAAAAGCAGCAGTTTTATATGGCGCAGTTAGCCAGCGATATAACAATAATGATGCAGGTTTTAATGTATATGATTTGCAGAGTACTAAAGCAGCTTTCAGCGTGCACCATGGCGAATTAGATACAACCATTTCACCAGAGTGGTCGCGAACTTTATGTGCCCAATTGGAACAAGCTGGCCGTGAATTTGAATGTTTCTTTTATGAAGACCAACCTCACACATTTATCCGTGCGGGTCAGGCAGATCCTTTGTTCATACAGCGTACCATTGAATTCTATGATCGCTATTTAAATAATTGATTCAATTCATAATCTAACATCCTTAAATCCTGGTTTTGTAGGGGGTAGGGGACTTTTTCAATGGTCTAATATCGATGATGCTTTGAGCATCTTGATTGTCAAAAGCAATATCCACGCTTTGAATGCGCCGAAAATTTTTTGATCGATAAACGGTTGATTAAGATGTATTTTAAATCTAACCATTTGCTATAATCTGAACAAGACAAATAGAAAAGGTTCAGGAATGGAATGGCACATCAAATGCGATGCGAACGATATCAACCGTTATGTTTTTTGCCCCGGCGATCAAAAACGCGCCAGAAAAATTGCAGAGTCTTTTGATCATCCACGGTTGATCACGGAAGAGCGCGGTTATGTGGTTTATTCCGGAGATTACCGTGGAGTTGGCATGACTGCCATCGGGACTGGGATGGGGGGACCAGTGGTGGCGATTGCTCTTGAAGAACTAGCTCACATGGGTGCTGATGTTTTCATTCGGGTGGGTTCCTGTGGTGTTTATCAGGATTATCAAAAACCAGGTGATATCATCATTGCTATGGGAAGTGTGCGCGAAGGCGGCACATCCCTGGCTTACCTTCCTCCTATTTTCCCGGCTGTACCAACTTTCATGGTTCTGCGTGCTTTGGTGGAAGCCAGTGAGGAATTGAATATCCCGGTCACCATTGGTGTTGGCTCGGCCGGTGATGCCTTCTATGATCCACGTGATGATAGCCAGCGCAGGCAACTTTATAAAAAAGCTGGTTTGGTTTCGATAGAGATGGAAAGCGACACTCTTTTTATTCTGGGAGCATATCGCGGGTGGCGTGTTGGAGCTCTATATGCTTCAGATGGCACAGCCGATGCGATCAAACCTGCTGATGGAGAAGAGAGTTTTCTTCGAGGTGAACAGTTATCCATTCAAATAGCCCTCGCTGCAATGTGGAAGATCTCTCAAAAAGACTTGGAAAATTCTCGATAGACTCTCACAAGTCCTTTACTACTTGGGGCGACCCTGTTAGTTTCCTATTAAGTAAAAATTATTCCAGAACTAAAAAAATTTCTGAAATTTTCTTCATTAATCTGAAGATTGTTTCTTCTGGTTTAAAACAGGACCGAAGCCAATTCTGATCGATATTCGCGCGTCTGTGGGTCCTCATCCCCGAGAATTTCAAGGATGGCCAAGACGCATTGCTTGGCAAGACCATTACGATAGTTTTTATCCTGGCGCAGGATGTCTAAAAGACCATCCAATGCCAATGGAAATCTAGCTTGACTTGCCAGGTTTATGCTGTTGCGGAATATCGCGTCCAAATCCTGCTCTTCCGGTAGAGCTTGCTGCTGAGAATGCAGCAGGCACTCAGCATAAGGCAGCAATATTTGCGCTTGGTTGTATTCGCGGCCGCTGGGAATGGATTTAAGGAGATCCAGCGCTTCTGTGGGTTGGTTTCGGCTAAGCAGCGCTTTGGCCAATCCCAATTGCGCACTGGGAGAATCAGGCATTTGGGTGATTACGTTGCGCAAAATTTTCTCGGCATTTTCCCATTCGTGGGAAAGCAAAAGGCTTTGACCCTTTTCTAGGTCCAGTTCCATTGGACTGGGCGGGGTCAGTTTGCTGATGAATTCTCGCAGGCGCGCTTCAGGTTGAACACCGGCGAATTCAGCTGTCACGCGTCCTTCAATAAAGGCTTTTACAGTGGGAATGCTGCGAACATTGTATTGCAGTGCAAGATTTGGATTTTGATCGATGTTCACTTTTGCCAAACGCAAGCTTCCTCCCGCTTCGTGTACGATCTTTTCCAGCAAGGGCGCAAGAACCTTGCAGGGCTGGCACCATTCCGCCCAAAAATCTACCAAGACAGGAATATTTTGTGAATACGCAACTACTTCGTACTCAAAATTCATTTCATTGACATTAACGATGTGTTCAGTTGTCATCATAAACTTGTCCTTCTATAAAAGAAAAAAATGCGCCTATTCTTCTTCGCTGGAAACCGCAGGCTGCTCAATGCGCAGCAAATCACCATGATAATTTACAACGATTTTAAATCCCAGCATTCCCATATATGAGCGACTGTCTTCTGGCAACCCATACTGCAGCAATCGCTCCATTTGATCATCCGCATTCTCAAGCTGATTCTTGATAAAGGCATGCGTGAAGATATCATCCTGGCCAAGCATCTTTACGGTCTGTTCCGTAATGGCAGCTTTGTTTTGCTCAATTTGGTTGATGAAGATCTCCAGAACTTGACGGTCGATCTGTTCAGAGGGAATGTGTCGTAAGAAACCCTCGTCATCCAATACATAACAAGGTTCTTCACCAACATAGCTCACCAAGAGTTGGCGATCCTGCTCATCGAAAACCAAACCTTCAAAAACCGCTTTACGTACCATTGGCAGTATTGTAATCGCCTTTAAAAACCTCACCTCTTAACAATTTCTATGAAAATTACCGCACTTCAACGCGAGTGCCTTGACGGGATACGAAAGTCTTTGCTTGCGCGGGTACGATTGGCTGGCTCCATAAATAGATCCAGCGCGCTGCGTGGATGGGCAGGTTAATGCAGCCATGGCTGTTTGGCTGCCCGAAATTATTATGCCAATAAGTGCCATGAATAGCAATGCCCGAATTGGTGAAATACGAGACCCATGGAACACCAAACAAATCTTGGTCGTAGAAGGAAAGACTATCGGTGTGCACCATGTGCCGAGAAGCGCGTTTGTAATGAATAAAGTAATCTCCTCTGGGTGTAGAAAAATCGCGGTTTTCAATCATGACACCCGATGATATGGCGGATTGGAATACCGATTCCTCATTTTCATAGGCGACCAGAATTTGGTCTTGTAAATTGATGCAGATGACTTTCTGATTTTGATCAATTTCGCTGGAAAGCGGTTCTAATTCTTTAGGAGATATCAAATGCAGATGTTCTGCATTGACATAGTACGCGTCACTCCAGCGGTCTTCCTTTATCAAATAATAAAAACTGCCTTCAGCGTCTTGGCTGACGGAATAAGCCCAATGGGTTGATCCATAAAAAAGGGTTTGATCTTGAGTGATGTTGTGAAGATTATCTTTTTTCTTTACAAATGCTTGCGTGAATGGAATGGTCACTTGGGCTAATTGCCCGCTGGATGGAATTTCAAGAACAGGCTCATTGAGTTGATATTCAACGGGCTGAAGAAATTTTAATTGAGAAAAGCCTTCGTTTTTTAATTTTACCCACTCTTCAATTTCCTTTATTTTCAGTTGAGGGCTTGCTTGATACTCAACCACCTGATTAAAAGATAATCTTTCTATGATCTCACTGAAGTTATTCGGATGAGAATAAACCGGCACGTTGTCGCATAGCACTCTACCCAAGCAGTCGGAGGGGGAATTCTCCGCACAGAAAAAGGATGCCATTTTAGAGGTGTGATCATTGAGAAGGAATGCTGAATTGGCGGATAGCAGCAGCGCGTGTTTCAAGAAATCGCGGCGGTTGGTCTTTTTCATCATTTCATTTAATAGTGGATGAACACATACGTTCCTACAGGCGCATTTTCATAGATCCAGGCTGCATCTTCAGTCCTCATATTCACGCAACCACGGCTCATGGGTGTGCCGAAATTGTCATGCCAGTAGGTTCCATGAATAGAGTATCCTTTATGGAAGAACATTGCATAAGGCACATCATACAGCTCGTAACCAGGTCCGCGCATGTCGTATTGGCTGTATTTTGCATAGATTCTGAATGTTCCCGTGACAGTTTGGAAGGACTTGGTGCCAGTGGACACATAAAAAGTCTTTAACAGACGGTCTCCTCGATATGTATACAGAATTTGTTCGCTGAGATTTACTTTAATCCAAAAATCGTATGTTTTTTCTGATATCTCCGGCATTTCCCAGGAATTGGCGAAGTAAGAGGAGTAATATGCATCAGGCGTCTGAGTTGGTGTGGGATCAAGATCAGCCGCATCCAGCTCTGGAAAAACCATAGCAAACGAGGAGTTTTGTGGGGAGTTTTCATTAGAACGGTTTTGCACTTGCCCCAGAGCTGCTGTCGCAAACAGTGTCACGGAAAACCCTACCAGTAATGTCATAAGGAATTGGATAGTGAAAAATCCACCCAGCCTTTTGCGAAGAACAGAATTTTCAATCCAATGGTCGCGTTTTTCTCGCGGAAGTTTTTCTTCTAACAAAGCTATCCAATCTTATTGCTGACCATGCAGGAAGCAAAGCAAGCCTTCGACAATACCTTTAGCAGCTTTGTCTGCTTGGCGGGTTAAAATCTGCCGATCTGTTTTCAGCGACCCCATTTCTAACAAAATGGCGGGAGTGCTGGGATGGATGTCCCGGAAAATATGATAGGAAGAATGATCGGGGTTGATGACCTCATATGTAAAAGGCAAGTTGGTTGCTTTCTGATATTCACTCGAAAGGCAGGTTGCCAAAGCATCCACCACCTCCGGGTTTTGTGCGGTCAGGCTGCCGCCTACTTTAAAACCGCTGGGTGGCAGAGGAGTATCCGCGCATGAGCCAGTATAAAGGGCGATAAAGGCAGCTCCTTCGTAATTTAAAAATTCCAAGTCGAATTCAGGGAAAAGATCTGCAGCATACCCGTTTTCTTCCAGCAAGGAAACTACCCGCTTGGCAAAATCGTAGTTCACATCTGCTTCAATCATGCCATCGGAACAGACCTCCCCGGGAGTGCTTTGCCAGTGTCCGGCAATGACGCCGATGCGCACTTTGTTCTCAACCGTCGATTCCACCTCAACGGCTGCTTGGGTTGCTTCCATTTCCAGCAGCGTAGAGAGATTGGGTGTGCTGAACACTTTGCGCGGATTCCACAAGGTCAGCAATGTTGCTATCACCAATGCGATGCTGATGACCGTTTGCACACCGCTCATTACTGTATATGCGGGTGTGTTATGTGAAGGGTTGTCATCCGATTCAAACGTTTGTTCGTTTTCAGGGATTTCTTCGGTCGGTTGCGGCTGGTCCATATTCCTCTCGGTTAGGATTTCATTGAGACTGAGCAAGAAATAAATTAGTATAATTTCATTGGTTATTTGGCTAATTCTGATCCTGAGTCAGATTATAAACGAACCTTTATTTTTTATAAAATGACTAAAAGGAATCGTGATGAAACAAGAATCCAGACTATCGCAAGCTGATCGTAGGGCATTATTATCGGTTGCGCGTCAAGCAATTCGGGCAGTGGTAAATCATCAGGCTTTACCGATCATTGCCTTTGAGGAGTATTCGCCGATATTAGCAGAAGTAGGCGCAAGTTTTGTCACGCTGACCCTTAACGGTCAACTACGTGGATGCATTGGAACCTTAGAAGCCTATCAGCCATTGGTGCTGGATGTCCAAGAGCACACTGTCGCAGCTGCTACTCAAGATTACCGTTTTCTCCCAGTAAAGCCGGAAGAGGTTGAGCTGATCAAGATCGAAATTTCGCGCTTAAGTGCTCCTCAACCTTTGACTTATGAGAATGAAACGAATTTGATCAGCAAGCTGCGGCCGGGAGTGGATGGTGTAGTTATTAGGGATGGAATCCAGCGAGCGACTTTTCTCCCGCAAGTTTGGGAAAAGCTGCCAGATCCACAAGATTTTCTCACGCACCTTTGCCAAAAAATGGGCGCAGCGGGAGACCAATGGAAGAGAAAGAATTTGCAGGTTTTTACCTACCAAGTTGAAGAATTTCAAGAAGATTGAACAATAGTATGGATCACCCTGAAGAAGAGAAAAAGAATACAAATGTAGGAGAATCACCCGCTGAAAAGCTGCGGCGAATCCTTTCTTCTTCGAAAAAAGAAGAATCTGATGTGGAAGGAGCATTTGATTCCATACAGGAGCCACTCGAACAAGCGAAGAATGCTGCGGATGAAGCAGAGGACTTGATGGCGCAAGGGGAGCCACCTGCCGGCGCAGAGGAGATTCAGTCCGAAGTGCAGGCTGGGGATACTACCCGTATTCCAACCACGGAACGGGAAAAAACGCAGAGTCTTGCGGAATCGATTGCAGAATTTTTCGGCGATTTTATTAATATCTTTCAGCGGGCATTGGATGGTATTTGGGGAATCTTTCGTGGAAAGAAATTGAATCCTGATGAATCGAGGGAAAACCATACCAACTTGCCAATTTCTGTGAGAGAACAAAAAAAAAGCGGTTTTCTCTCTCGGTTCAAGGGTAAACCGTTGAACTGCCTTTTAACTGGCATCCTAGGAGCGTTCTTTACCCTGATCGTCATTGCTATTCTGGGTTTATCCTTTATCATTTTCCAATACTTCACCATTGCTGCAGGATTGCCGAGCGTAAATGATTTGAGGCAATATGCTTCCCAATTTGAAACAACAAGTATTTATGACCGCAACGGGAACTTGATCTATGAAATACTAGATCCAAATGCCGGACGCAGAACGTATATCACGCTGGAAGAAATTTCCCCCTATCTGATTGCTGCAACAATCGCCACGGAAGATAAAGATTTCTATACCAATCCGGGTTTTGATCCATGGGGAATCATCCGTGCTTTCTGGCAAAACTATACCAGCGGTGAAGTGGTTTCAGGTGCCTCTACCATCACGCAGCAGCTGGCTCGCACCTTGCTGCTTTCGCCGGAGGAACGTAGCCAGGTAACAACCCAGCGCAAAGCGCGCGAGATTGTTTTGGCCGCTGAGATCACGCGGAAATACAGCAAGGATGAGATCCTGGAACTTTACCTTAATGAGATCTACTATGGCAATTTGGCTTATGGTATTGAAGCAGCAGCGGAGACATATTTTAACATCAGCGCTGGTCAGTTGAATCTGGCGCAGGCGTCTTTTTTGGCTGGCTTACCGCAAGCTCCTGCGATTTATGATGTTTTCACCTATCGCGAGGCTGCCTTGCTGCGGCATGCGGATGTGCTAAATTTGATGTACCAGTTGAGCTTGAAACGCAATTGCATTCCGGTTAGGCAATCCAATGTGCCAATTTGCGTGACATTGGAAGAAGCTGTAGCCGCAGCCCAGGAGATTGAACAATATAACTTCGTACAACGTGCCATTAATATGCCTTACCCGCATTGGGTTCACTTCATTCGTACGCAGCTTGAAGCGCAGTTTGATCCACAAACAATCTACCGCTCAGGATTTAAAGTCTATACCACCCTCGATCCTGATCTGCAAAACTATGCCCAAACAAAGTTAAAGGAGCAAGTGGATTCATTGGTGGAGAATGATGCTACCAATGGAGCTTTAGTGGCCATTCGGCCGCAAAGCGGTGAAATTCTTGCCATGGTAGGATCAGCTGACTTTTCTAACGAAGCGATATCAGGGCAGGTCAATATGGCTGTGGCTCCACGCCAGCCGGGCTCCTCAATTAAACCGCTCACCTACATTGCCGCTTTTGAGAAGGGATGGACGCCAGCTACCCTTATTTGGGATGTACCCAGCGAGTTTCCTCCCTCGGGTAATCCCGATGATCCCCGTGAACCTTATAAACCCGTCAATTATGATGGTAAATTTCATGGTCCAGTGCTGGCGCGCACCGCCCTGGGCAGTTCCTATAATGTTCCGGCTGTGAAAACACTGGCCTATGTGGGCATATATGATGATCCAGAAACACCACAAAAAGAAGGTTTCATCGCGTTTGCCGAACGGTTGGGCATTACCACACTGACACGCGACGATTATGGCTTATCCCTCACCTTGGGCGGCGGCGATGTCTCTTTGCTGGAATTGACCGGTGCGTTTTCAATTTTTGCCAATTCGGGCGTACGCATACAGCCCTATTCGATTGAAAAGATCATTGATCATTCCGGAAATGTAGTATTTCAACGAGAGTTAAAAGAAGGTGAAAAGGTCATCAGCAGCGAGCATGCCTATCTAATCAGCAATATCCTTTCGGATAACGCTGCCCGAACACCTGCCTTTGGGGGGAATTCTGTACTCAAGCTGCCTTTTTCCGCTGCGGTCAAGACAGGCACTACCAATGATTTTCGGGATAACTGGACGCTGGGATACACCCCGGATATTGTCATTGGCGTATGGATCGGAAATGCCGACTACACCCCCATGAAAAATATCAGCGGCGTGACTGGAGCAGCTCCATTATGGGCAGATATCATGCAATGGGCAATAAATCGATACAACCAAGGTGATCCTACCCCATTTTCCCGTCCAGCCAAAATCGAAGAACATGTGATTTGTTCCATTTCTGGCACTGAACCATCAGAATTGTGCCCAAACCAGACACGTGAAATTTTCGCACAAGGTCAACCGCCGTTGGAAAAAAAGGATGACCTTTGGAAAGAAGTTGAAGTGGATACTTGGACGAACCTCAAGGCAAGTTCCGCTTGTTCAGAATTTTCCGAATCAAAATTGGTGTTGAATGTCAGTGAGAAATGGGCAGTGAAGTGGATAAAAGAGAATAATATTGGTCAGGAGTGGGCGAAAGATAAAGGCTTCCCTGAACCAGTTGTTTTTGTACCGGAGCGCGAATGCAGGGGAGATGATCCACGGCCTACGATTGTCTTTGTAGGAATGCAGGATGATATGAATGTGACCACACCCATACTGGATATTTATACTGTCGTCAGCGCAACTAAACACTTTGAGCAGTTCAAGCTTCAATATGGCATTGGCAATAATCCCAGCAAATGGACCACACTGCTGACCAGTAAAGAGCAGTTTACAAAACCTGAAAAATTGATCTCCTGGGATGTATACCAGGCGGGAGCTTCACGCGTTACACTGCGCATCTACCTGAAAAGCAGCCAAGATACATTCGCAGAAAAGCGCATTCACGTGAATCTTCTGGTGCCCACTCTAACACCTACAAATGAAATATCGCCAACTGAAACACCCACCCCCACTCAAGAACCATCACCAACAGAAACCGCCACCCCTGAGGTTGTTTTTCCAACAGTGGAAGCAACTCCTTGATGCATTTGATGGGAATTTTCTTCCGACTTTACGAATATTCAAACGTGATAAAATTATGCACCGCAGAAAGCATGCGGATTTATTTTGTTCTGATGTTAAAAACGAATGGGATGTGCCATTCGATAAATTTTTTGGGAGTGAATGCATGAAAGAGACAATAGTCGTGGTCAATAACAAGGTAGGCTTGCATGCCAGACCGGCATCTTTGTTCGTACAGGCAGCCGCAAAATTCAATTCAAATATTCAGGTTTCCTGCCAGGACCCTGATACCAAAGAATTGCGTGAAGCAAATGCCAAATCCATTCTGGGCGTACTGACACTAGGCGTCTTTCAGGGGATGGGAATTACCATTCGAGCGGAAGGCGAAGACGAGGAAGAAGCCGTTGCAACCTTGACAGATTTGGTGGAAAACAACTTCGGAGAGGAATAATGAAACGCTTGGCGGGAATTCCCGCTTCGCGTGGGGTATGCATCGGCCCAGTCTTCCAATTCTTACGCCAGGAATTGGTGATCGATGAATGCCAGGTTGAAGACACTCAAGCAGAGATTACCCGGTTAAATGATGCGTTGGAGCGCGCCAAAAAGCAGATTGACGTAATTTACCAAAAAGCATTGCAGGAATCCAGCAAGGCAGATGCGGAGATTTTCCAGGCGCACAAGATGATCTTGGAGGACCCGGAGTTGTTGGATGAAGTGAAACGCAAGATCGAGAACGGAAAGTGCAGCGCGGAATCTGCCATGAAAGAAACCGCGCAGACTTTTTCAGATATGATGGCAGCCATGTCGGATGAGTATTTCGCAGCACGCGCGACAGACATTCTGGATGTCGGCAACCGCGTGCTGCGAATTTTATTAGGCGTAGCAGAGTCCCCCACGGCGCAATTGAAGACCCCTTCGGTTATTGTGGCGGATGATCTAACTCCCTCTGATACTGTGCTGTTGGATAAGAAGCTTGTCAGCGGATTCTGCACGGCGCGCGGTTCAGCCACTTCGCATACAGCCATTTTGGCGCGCGGATTAGGAATTCCAGCCGTGTCAGGAGCAGGCAAACAAGTCTTGGAGGAGAAGAATGATACGTTGATCATTCTGGATGGCACACAAGGTGAAGTGGTGCTTGCTCCCGATGAAGCTACAATCAATGAATACCAACAGCGCATCGAAACAGCGCGCAGCTTGCAGGCGGAATCAAAACAGCATGCTCAGGAAGCTGCTCTTACCAAGGATGGCATCCAGCTGGAGGTTGTGGCGAACATCGGCAATGTGGAAGGGGCGCGCAGCGCGATTGAAAATGGAGCGGAGGGGGTTGGGTTGCTGCGCACGGAGTTCCTGTATTTAGAACGCAACAGCCTGCCCACAGAAGAAGAACAATACCAAGCTTATCGAGCCATACTGGATGTATTCGGCGATCTGCCGGTCATCTTGCGAACGCTGGATGTTGGCGGAGACAAAGAAATCCCTTATATGGATTTGGAAGCGGAATCTAATTCTTTCCTGGGGCAGCGAGCATTGAGGCTGTGCCTGGTGCGCCCTGATATTTTTAAACCACAGTTACGGGCTGCCCTGAGAGCAGGAGTAGAACGAAATCTGAAGATCATGTTCCCAATGGTTGCAACTGCTTCCGAGATCCGCGCAGCGCGTAAAGTGATGGAGGAATGCAGACAGGAATTGCTTAAAGAGGGAACACCCTTCGCGGAAGGCATTGAAATTGGCATCATGGTGGAAATCCCTTCGGCTGCCTTAGTTGCCGATCAGTTGGCAAGGGAAGTGGATTTCTTTTCCATCGGCACGAATGATTTGAGTCAATACACTATGGCGGCTGATCGAACCAATCCGCGCGTGGCTGAGCTTTCAGATGCGTTTTTTCCAGCTGTTCTACGCTTGATCCGCAGTGTGATCGAAGCCGCGCATAAAGAAGGAAAATGGGTTGGAATGTGCGGTGAGCTGGCTGGTGAACCACTGGCAGCTCCCATTCTACTGGGATTGGGTTTAGATGAATTCAGCATGAGCCCGCCAATGGTGCCGGTGATTAAACAAATTCTGCGCAACCTGAACGCAAAAGAAATGCGGCTCTTGGCGCAGCAAGCTTTGGAATTGGAAACACCGCAGGAAATTCAACAGTTCGTTCGAGAGAAGGTTCCCTTTATTGCGGAATTGATTTAAGGAAAGAAGAAGCTGATCATGTGAATCAGCTTCTTTTGTTTAGAGCATCTGAATCTGGGCTGAGCTTTCCCAAACTGGCGGATCGCCATCCAATAATTTTTGCCATTGTTCTAAAGTGAGCGCCTGGCGAGTGGCAAGCCAGCGCGCATAGCGGAATTTCAACAGATGCCAATTCTTCGACATGAGCACCTGCAAGCGTGCATCTTGACGCAGCCGATAAAGCAGCCAGCGTGAATGGCTGCCAGGAAAGACCAGCACTTTTTCAATACCGTCCTCTGAGGTTTGTCCGAACACAAATTCTGCGATCTGGCAGTTGACGGTGATTTTGAAGATCCATTTGAGCTGATGCTGGTTATTAAACCAATGAACAAGGCTTTCTTGATGCTGCGTTTCGTAGCCAAACAGTTCTGCCCATTGATGGATGGCATACTGCAGTTCTTGCATGTCATCCTGACGGGCAGAGGGTCCTTCCCCTTTTCTAAGCGAGTAGATGGGCGGCTGTCTTTCGCCCTCATCCGCGTAACTCTGCAGGCAGACCAGCATAGCTTCTTTTTCGGGAGTAAGCCTGCCGGGCAGAGCCTGACAGAGAGAACTTTCTATCTCGGGCAAGGTAAGCCTGGGGCGCTGCAGCAGCTGATCATAGAGCGCGATTTCCATGCGTTCCGAAAGCGGCGCGCCCGCCTGGCGTTCGTCAACCAACCACCATTGACTGCTGCTGGTGGGGCTGGTCTGGAAGGACTGTGCGAAGTGCGCGTCGTGCAGCGCATCGCTGACCTGCTGTTGGATTTGGCTGAAATATGATTCATCCAAGCCTTTCAGATCATCGGGAAGACTATAATGCAAAGCCAGTTGTGCCAGACAATCATTGAGAATCGACTGGAAGGTGCACGGTTCTGCGCGTGTTTCTAGATAGGTTTGAATGGTCTGTTGAATGGAAATATTTTGCAGGTTCTTGGTTTCCACGCTGGGATGCCAGAGACATTGGATCATCTCATCGGAACGGCTGGCAGCATAGCCTTTCAATTGAAAACCAGAAACATACGCGCCAGTCAATAAGCCCATGAGATGGTTGGGTGCAGCCTGCGAAAGGAGACCGAACATGATGGTATCAGGTGTGAGCGTGTCAGATAATCCTCTCAATGCTGCTTCCAGAGCCAGGGCAAACCAGCGCCAATCATAGCGTCGGCGCGCCAGCGCGCTGCGCATGGGGGCTACCGCCTGAGAGCCCCACAACCAACCTGACCAAAGCGCTGAAAGCGTCCAGAAAGCCTGGTTGGGACGCGGGAAAATGGTCAAGATCGCCTGCGGCTGCAGACTCTTCAGCAGGTTTTCTTTCTCAGAGAGACGCCGCTGGTAAAGACAAATGCCCCCTTGCGATGCGGGCAATTTTGGCCAGCTGGAGATGGGAATTGTAAGACTTGATTGTGCCCAGCGGCGTGGGCTGCTTTCCAGCGCCAGCCACAGATTCTTTTCGATAAAACGGGCGGGCACATTGAGTTGAAAAATGTTCTGATCGCGGGCAGGCCAATGCCACATGCTGTTGGCTTCATCAAAAACGGTCAGAAGCATGGCTTGCAGCAGCAAACGATCAGTGTGATCCAGCTCCAACCTATCCAGGTAGTTGATCAGCGTCATGCAAACATACAAAGCCCGCGGCTGGTAGCAATCCAGCGCGGCTGAGATGCTTTCCTGTTCGTATTCATTCTCCGGCAGTACGCGCTGCAAAGCGCGCGCACGATGCAGACCCAGATCTCCCAATGCCATCAGGTTTTGAAGATCGTACTCGCTGATAGGCCGTTCCCCTTCATCTCCGCACTGCGGGCAGGAATATACCCGCTGGGTGGGTAGGTTGTGTCCTTTTTCCCATATAAAACCTAAGGGTTGAATCATCTGACCGCAGCCGCTGCAGGGAGTGGCATAAATCGAACGCAGGTGATCCTCAATGGATTCTCGACCGCGGCGCATGATCAGCAATTTCGCCAGGATTTTGTTGAGCTGTTCAGCAGATGGAGAGCCTGCCAAAGCTTCCGTCATTAGCCACAGGATGGGATTATTGCGCGCCAGCAAAACGCGCGCTCCAGCCCGAGCCGCTTCGATCGGTAAAAATGGATTTGCCCCTAGAGGATCCAAAATGAGGCAGCTAGCGGGCATGTTGTTTTTAATCCAGGAACTCGCTACTCCGCGCGGCAGCCATGGCAGGTAGCGCCCCAAGGGCGGTTCATAGTAACCCTGACTGGCAGGAATGTAAGTGAGGGAATCCTCTTGCATAGGTTGTTCTTAGTATACAGGATGCCAATAACTTCGTGGTTGGCTCAATCGATGATGAGAATCTGCGCGAGCAAATAAGCTGTTGGCTGCCTTTAAGTTAGATTTTGGTGCCGCAATACGGGCAGGCTACCCAATGGCTGTCTGTTATCGGTTTCCCACAATGCGCGCAAACCTGCGGCAGCAGCGTGGCGCAAAATGGGCAGACTTTCCACCCTCTCTCTACCGGATTTCCGCACTTAGGGCATGCATGCTCTCTTTTTCCACTGGGCGGTGCAGATGTTATTTTGGGCGCTGGTTTTTGCCGCTTAATTTTGGACGGTGCAGGGGTTGTTTTGAGCGCGGGCTCTTGCTGCGCAATTTTATGGGGTGGGGTTGTCTCTTTCTCAATCTGGCTGGGCAGCGGCTCTTTTTGCGCGGGCTTTATTTCAACTGGTTCGACCTTGCCGGTGAAGAACCAATCCCATAATTGTTTCATTGTCAGCGGAATACGCTGGTTGTAGGCTGCCATCATGAGATCGGATATCTCCTGCCCCTTCTTGTTTTCCATCTTGCCGCTGGCGGGATTTTTCCATTTCAGATCAAAAAGCATGCATTCTTTCACCTTTTTCGCGCTTCCCTCAGCTGGAATGGTAAAAATGCGGATCAAAATATCGCGTTGGAGCATTCCGCTGCGAAAGAGGGGCGGTTCGATATAGAAACCCTTGTAGCGAATGCTGCCGTCCTGAAAGACCTGTCCTTCGGTTGAAACCTCCCACCAAAATGACCTGACCTGCATCTTTTTGCCTGGTACAGCAAACACAATTCGATACGGCGAGATGCCCAAATGTACATTGTATTCATTATGCTTGTAGGATAGCGTCTTGGGGTCAAATACGGGCTTTGGAATTGAGGCGCTCCCAATCCATTCCAAGATTTCCTCAGGAAATCGCAGGATTTGCGACAGATCCGAGATGGGGTTCTTGTCATTATCAGATATGACAAATCCTTGCGCTACCATCGCGCAAAAATCCTTCATGGCAGTCTGATCAGGTTGATTCATGTTTCCCTCCCAGAATTGCATTCCTTATAAATGTATTATAGCAAGGCTGTCAATAGTATTATCTCATCTGATAGAAGATTGCTCAATAAAATGAGCGCCGCGATGATTCTGCGTTATGATAGGAAGGCAGTGGATTCAATGAGCCGCAGTTCTGGATCTGCCAGGTTTTCTACAGCCTTGATAGAATTAACCCTTATAAAGGAGAACAGCCATACAAGACCAATACCAGCTGGAGATCTTAGAGCGCTATCCTGACATCACCATCATCCACCATCGCGAACCGGATGGCAGCCTGTGGGCGACAGCCAAACGCGCTGTTCTGCGCGGGCGCAATGGCAGATGGGAACAAGCAGCAGAATTTCCACGCAGTTATCCACGCGACCTGTTCGCCTTTTCAAGGCCCAGCGCGCGCGTTATGCGGGCGGATAAATGCAACCTGTATGTGAATCGGCACGGGAAAACCATCGGTATTCGCGCGGGCGCGGTGTACGCGCTCAAGGCAGGCAAAATGGATTTCCTGTTTCCCATCCAAGGCGATTGCGCACTGCACCGCTCGATCTGCGAAGATGAAGATGGCAATATCTACTTAGGCGAGTATTTTATGAATCCAGAGCGGCGCGCGGTGAATATCTGGCGCATAGAAGCCGACCTTTCGCACTGGCAGCCGGCCTGCCGGTTGAACGGCGTCCGACATGTGCATGGAATTTACCCCGATCCCTGCGAGCAAGGCACGCTGTGGGCAACAGCAGGGGACTTCGCAGGCGAATGCTACCTGCTGCGCAGCCGCGACAGGTTCAAAAGCATTGAAAAGATAGGCGATGGCACGCAAACCTGGCGGGCGGTGAACCTGTTCTTCACACCTGAGCATGTGTGCTGGCTGACCGACAGCAACTTGGAACGCAACCATGCCTGCCGCATGCGGCGCAAAAACCAGGCTCTGGAAATAGGACAGCCAATGGATAATTCCACCTGGTACGGCGGCAGCACGCGCGAAAGTCTGCATGTGGCTTTCACGACAGTAGAGCAGGGAGAAGGCATTTTGAGCAACGAGAGCGCGGTGATAGTGAGCCAAGACGCTTTTCACTGGCAGAAGGTATTCGGGTTCAAAAAGGATTTCTGGCGCCCCGTGAAGGTCTTCAAGTACGGCGTGATTTCCTGCCCGTCAGGCGAGATGAATTTAGAAGAGCTTTACCTAAGCGGGGAAGGTCTGGTGGGGTTGGACGGCTGCAGCCTGAAGGTGCGCATCCGCAAACAGGAGACACGGGCATGATCAGAAAGGTTCTGGCCCGCCTGCTGGAAGGCTGCGCCAAACGCCTGGAGGGATTCATGCCACCTGAGGAGATCAAAGACATGATCTTGAAGGGCGTATCCGAATTGAGAATTCCAGATAACGCGGACGCGAAGCTGCAGAAAGAGATGAACGAACTCAAGACGCTGCTGCGGCAGCTGGACTGGCTGAAAGAAGACCAGACCGTCCTGGCAGAAGCAGGTCCATTGCCAAAGCCAGACGAAAGCTGGCGCGCGCTGCTGGTGCAGGGGCGTATATTCGATAAGCAGGGCTGGCAGGCTGGCAGCGCGGATAAGCTGCT
>CAYVJI010000040.1:0-225 GCA_964451805.1 uncultured Pelolinea sp.
CTCCTCAATATAAAAAAAGCTGTTATTAGAGCAAGGATGAGAAAAATGCAGAAGATATAAATTGAACTAAAATTTATCTGTAAAACAAGAATAATCGGGCTTGAAAGAATTAAAAGTGCCACAAGTAATGATGCTTCTTGAATTGATAAATGAAATGTGAGCATGCTAGGAGCTATTTGCTTTCCAGACATTATTAATTCCATTTGATTGTTGATCTTAAATTAT
>CAYVJI010000040.1:235-13790 GCA_964451805.1 uncultured Pelolinea sp.
TCATCAGGAAAAGAGGAAAAGCGATACTCAGCAAAGAAAAATGAATATGCCCAGTGATTAATACAAAGACTATGGCGGGTAAAACAAATGACTGCAAGAATGCTGCAGAAATTTCCTGAATCCCAGGAATAAACAATCTTCTTTCATTATATATAATCACAAGATCTACCAGAATCATCGCTAGAATAAGTAGCATCGATAATATATTAATGTTGAATTGATCATAGATTTGGTAGAGAGAAAAAATGCTAGTAATCAAAAATATTGCAGCAATAATCCAGAAGAAATTCACGAAGGAGGTACGGAAACGCTGATTAAGATTTTGTAAATATGGTTCACCATAGATGATTTTTTTAATTTCTTCGGATGCTATCCCTGCCAAAATGAATAATGCGGTCTTGAAATTTAAAAACCACAATACAACATTAATTAGAGATAAGATTTGGATTTTATATCCATAATATTTGGAATATTGCCACCCCAGCCAAATCATCAGGAAACCGTGAAATAATTCCTCCCACTTAATAACGGCGAGGAATCTTTTGAACATGTGATACCATTTTCTGGATGTTTTTAGCATATGTCTTAGTCAAGCTTGTCTTTTTATTATAAAATCTTGTTATGCAATTTTCCGATCTTCAAAACCATTACAATTTTCGCTCAATACTGATTATCTTAGCAATTCTTCAGTTAACCCTGGTGGCTGTCACAAATTCTCCCATCCTTATATTGTTATTTTTAGGTATTTCATATATATTGTTTTTTCTTTCATTTTATTTTTGGTTTCTTTTTATTAAATCGAGAATAAAATCTAAACCTGACTTTTCAACCTCATTTTGCTTATTCTTCTCGTTCTTATTCTACAAAAGACCTCTACTCATCGTAAGTGACTTTCTAGATCTTCAAGATTATTTTTTATTGAATGAGAAAGCATACTTTAGGAATATCTATATAGAATGTGGCAAAGCTGCTGCCATGGAATCTCCTAATGGTTCAATACGGATTCTTTTCGATGGTTTTCATAAATTGTATGGTTCTGAATTTATTCGATCAATTTTTTCAATAGGTAAGCAATCATTCGTGACTGGCATAAATAATGATAGGTATTCATACAAAGAAGATGCAATCAATGAAAAAAAACTAGGATTAATAACACATCAATACGATTTTCAGAGGATACGATCATTAACAAAAGACAATTACGAAATTTATCCATCTTTGATAATCACGTACCAGCTCGGGAATATTCGCACACAAGATTCCAGCACAAATGAGATTTTCCACGCATTTTCTCAACTCATGCAAAAGAATCAACAATCGGGAAAAGCCCAACCATTCATTCAAGAATTCATTAAAGAAAAAGTGATTTTATTGTGGAGAGAATATGTCAATGAAAGTACTCTTCAGGAAATTCTCGCACCTTATCCCGAATGTGGTTTGAAGAAGGTTCTTTCAAGAATTCAAGATTCAATTTCGGAGTTACCAAACTTAATTCAAGACCAACAAAATTCTGAAGGTTTTTCAAATCGGGAGAAATCTTCACTTCGACAAAAAGAATCATTTGATACAAGTCTCATGGAAATAAAAATATCTATTGAAGATCTCAAAATAAGCGATTGGAGCAGAATTGAAAAAGGTATGCGGTCGAAGCAGGGAAATTTGAATGATAAAAATTGATACTCTTAAATACGAATTGTTAAAATTGGAAACGCAAGCTGGAAAATATCGCCAACTTTTCTTTTTGTGCAGTTTTTTTATTTATTGGTCAATGTTAGCATTATTCTCTTCTTTCAATCATCCTTTTCAAGCATTAACAAATTTTGTTCCTCCATTATCACTCCCAACCTCAACCTTGGCAGAAGATCTTATCAACGAATTTTTATCGAAATATTTTTCAATTTTCGCACTTTTCTATTTAGGTCTTTTTCTTCTGTATTTCATTGGTTCATTTAAGCTAGTTCGAGACATACTAATATTGATACAAAACCTTTATAGAAAAGACTCGGCAACAAATTTCCTGCTGTTACGAGGATTTTCCCTCTCAGCAATACCTACAGTGGAACTTACAAATCAAAAAGAAGAAGTGGATGATGTTTTCAAACTCATTTCAAGTATCGGAGGTCCGGCAAAAATTAAAAGTCAACCAGGAGACCTACTCTTGCTTCAGACTCTCAACAGGGATTTTTCATTAACTAGAATCCCTAATGATTCCCCCTATCTATTGAAATTTTATGAAAGGGTAGTGGGATTTTTCCTTCTATCGGAAAATATTATTGATGCGAGTACACATGCCATTAGTTCAGATGGGAGAAAGGTCTTTGTCAATCGAATGCAATTTTCTATTATGCCTAACGCTTCACTAACGTATCCATTGATCTTGTTGGAAAAAAACAATCCTTTTTCTATTCATTCACATCTGTATTTAAATAGTAATTTTAAAGCAGTCATTATCCACGAAATTAAATCCCTTTTATTAAATTACAGCTCTGATGAAATTTCTGGATTATTCCAGCAATCTAAAAAATTCAAGCAAAAAAATGCCCCCTCGTTTCGAAAACATAATATGACTTTTTATCGAAAGTTATTTGCACCACAAATTAAAAATATTCACCAATCTGAAAAAAAGCCGTTTTTTCGTAATCGAACACGATCGCTTTTGCCTGAATTACATACTTCAAGCGCTATAGAAAACAAATCAAATCTTCAAAATCACATAAGATTTTTTGAAGAACTAACAGATCACTGCACGCAATCCATAAATTTAAGCTTTGGGTTGAAGGTTTTTGACTTGAAAATAAATAATTTAGGAGAAGCCACAATTCATGATAGAAATTAATATCAATCCGACTGTTCTTTCTGCGCTCAATGCAAAACGTGCGGTGGTTGCCTTAGAATCTACTGTAATCACTCATGGATTGCCCTACCCGCAGAATAAGGATACTGCCATCGGAATGGAAACCGTAATCCAAGAATCCGGTGCGACACCCGCAACAATCTGTATTTTGAGTGGAGTAATTCAAATTGGACTGGCTGCGGATCAAATGGATTTTATTGCCAGATCAAGGAATGTTATTAAGGTCAGCCGCAAGGACATCGCAGCCGCCTGTGTTCAAAAAAAAGACGGAGGAACTACTGTCAGCGGGACCATGGAAATCGCACACAAAGCGGGTATTCAAGTTTTTGCGACTGGAGGAATTGGAGGAATCCATCGCAATCATCCACAGGATACTTCAGCGGATTTACTTACATTAGCCCAAGTGCCGATCATTGTCGTTTGTTCGGGTGCGAAGGCAATACTAGACTTGCCAGCAACGCGAGAATTCCTGGAAACTATTGGAGTGCCGATCATTGGATTCCAAACTTCAGAATTCCCGGCTTTCTATTCGATTAATAGCGGTCTCTTGGTTGATTATCGTGTTGAGACTCCATCAGAAATAGCTAGAATCGCTCAATCCCATTGGAATTTTGGCCTTTCCTCTGCGATTCTCGTTACCGTCCCTCCACCAATAGAATATGCAATTCGTTCTGCAGAAATTGAAACCAGTATTCTCAATGCCCTTGAAGAAGCTGAGAGACAAAAAATCCAAGGTTCCGCTGTAACCCCATTTTTGCTAGAAAAAGTAAGCCAACACAGTAAAACTCGTAGTATGCAAACCAATATTGCTTTGTTGAAAAACAATGCGCGAATTGCTGCTCTTATCGCCAACGAACTGATAAAGCAAATTTAGCTTATCGGAAGATGGTTGAATAACGAGTGGGAGTAGGAACCAACGTTGCGGTTGGGATTGGAGTTTTGGTAGGTGTGCGGGTAGGAGCGGGTGTCCTGGTGGGAGTTGAAGTGCGAGTGGGAATTGCTGTTTGAGTCACAGTGAATGATGGTTGTGGCGTAGAAGTCGGTTCAGGGGTCTCACTCGGAGTTAGAGTGCTGGTTGGCGAAAGCGATACGGTAGCGGTAATAGTGGCAGTTGGAGGATTCGTTGCTGTTGGAGTAGGCGGTTCTCCTGTTATTGTAAATGTACCAGAAGCTTTCCAAGTTTCTCCTACGAAAATTTGTACTTCATAAATACCCGGAAGCCAATCTTCAGGAGCAATCAAACAATCAGAGAAACCATATCCGCCAGAAGCTCCGTTCCATGGTTTTGTTTCAAAGTAGATTAATTCAGCATCTCTGAACCACAACGCGCTCCATTGTGAACCCACCAGCATTTTGTCGTATGAAAAAGATGCGAACAACTCATTAATTGGGTTAGAAAAAGTATCCGATGGATCAATGGGCAGGTAATCTTGCGTAAGTCGCCTCGAAAACGAAATATTACTAAAAATTGCTTGCGGATTTGGAGTGACTTCGGAAATAAACCCTTCACTAATAACTGCAGGCATTAATGGTAAGGGAGTAAATTCTAAAGTAGGAGTATTTGTCGGTGTCTGGGTGATCGTAGGTGTTAGAGTAATTGTAGGGGTTGATGTAATGGTGGCAGTTTGCGTTGGAGTTGGGGATGGTTGAAAAATTCGATAAGTAAAAGGTTCTGCATAATTATTGATTAGAAAGGCACAAATTAAAATTAAAATGGCAAAAAAAATAAATTGCCAAGCACGTCCTAGCAATGCGCGTTTTTTAAGAAAGAATCTCAATCGGCTTGCTTCGCGAAAAGCACGCATTGCCATCAGTATAAAAAACAATGCTGCAATAATCAGCAAAAAGAAAATTGTTCTAACGGTAGTTTCAATGTCCAAGTTCATTTCGCGAACCTAATCTACCCAAGTATTTCATCTTGAATTTGACGTGCTCGTATTTTCCGAGTAATTATTAAAAACCTTGGCATCAAATCCTGCATTATTTTATATTCAATCTTCTTCACTGGATAGTCCAATGCGCCGATAGTCTGGATAATTCTTGCGCCCAATCCTTCTTTGAACCGATAAACTCCCCATAAGCGATCTGTTTCCTTGAAAACATCAGGAGCGCCCCATAAATCATAATGACTGCATCCTAATGACTTGCATAGTCTGATAGCTTCCCATTGCAGGAGATAATTCGGCATCTTTTCCCGATGAAGCATTGTCGACATACCATAGAAATACCAAGCCTTTTTATTAAAATGAAATAATACCAAACCAGCCACAGGTTCATGATCAACCTCTGCCAATAGAGGGTTAGCCATTCCTGCTGAAATAAAAGCCCGCCAAACGTCCAAATAATACTCTTTTGGTCTAATAATAAAATTATCACGGCTGGCTGTTTCTGCATACATTCTATAGAATACATCCAGTTCATCAATTCTTGCTGTTCTAACGGTTACGCCCCTCTTTTTTGCTAAACCGATGTTGTAGCGGGTTTTTTGCTTCATTCTATCCAGAAGAACAGTTTCATCATCATTTAAATCAAGCATGAATGTGTTCTTAAACTGTATTTGCTGCTTAGAAAGCAGCCACCCTTCAGCTAGTAAATGCTGAATTGTAGATGAGAATTGTTGAATAGGTACATAATCCTTGTGACCTTCCAATCCTTCCGCAATAATCAAATCTGGGTCAATCTTTAGATAGATTGCGGCTTCCCTTTTTGCATACTCCGACAAATCATTGAATACCCTCTCCTGAGATATGGAATTCCAATTCAGTAGAGGCCCCTTAGGAATATAGAGAATTCTAATTTTCGCACCCAATATTGGAATAGTCTGTTCTCTTTGAAGGATCAAAGCAGCTGCTTGGATTTTTCCATCGGAATCGACCCAAGTGTGATGGTTTGCATTCCAGCCATAACGTGTTTTTATCTCCCCCCATTCCCAAGTCTGCAAGAAATTTGCTTGAGGAAAAGAAGCAATGATCTTATTCCATTCTTCTCTGTTCATTTTTCGTATTGATCCCTAAAACCTATAATCCCAAAAAGCATTTTTCATGAAAGCCCACTTTTACGCGCTTTCAAGAAGGCTAAATATACTGGGTATAACGCAGGTTGAAGGATCCTTTCATAGACCCCAACACTCCTTTTTATTATTCCACCAAAACCGCGTTTAAATCGGTAAACGCCCCATAATCCATCTGAACGTTGCGAGAATTGGTTTTCTAGTTCACTTTCCTCAATGTCTGGAATACCCCATAGATCATATTCACGGCAGCCAACTTCTGCTGCCCAACGCATCGCTTCCCATTGCAGCAGATATGTTGGCATCCGATTCCTTTCTAAATCGTTTGAAGCACCATAGAAATACCACGCACGATTGCCATGCTTAAAGACCATGATTGCAGCTAATGGCTGATTTATATATCTCGCAAGGAACAATTCACACATTCCTCTAGGATAAAAGGTTTCATACGCCACCTGATAATAATTACGCTGGTGAACCCCAAAGCCATCACGGATAGCAGTCTCTTGCATCAATTGATCAAAAACATCCATGTCGGAAGTTTTAGTGATCGTGATGCCCTTTTTCTCTGCTAAGCGAATGTTATAGCGAGTCTTCTGCTTCATGCGGTCCAACCATTGTTCCTTTTTTCCCTGCAAAGAAAGTACAATTGTCCGCCTTGGCTGGATAGAAAGGTTGCTGGGAGAAAACTCTTTCATGTCTCTTTCAATAGCAGCATAATCTTCTTGCCAACAATCAGGTTCAACGTACAATACAATCGCATGCATCTTTCGACACAAAGCAAATAATTCATCCCATAGAGTTGTCCAGGCAGATCCCAATGGTCCTTTCGGAATATATGCAATCGTTCGATTGCATAGCAATTTGCGAAAAAGGATTAAAGCACCACAAGATGAATTCGCCAGCCAGAAAGGCTGCCAGCCAAATTGTTTTTTAAAATCTCCCCATTGTGATGATTGTAATATATGAGCATCGGGGAATTTTTGACAATAATTCTCCCATTCTTCTCGATTTAAAAAAGTCATTTATCTATTCTATTTTTGTAATGTCTTCTGTTCGTAAACGTCCAAGCTCAGCTTGGGGAATAATGTCATTTAGGTATTGGATGATCTCATCAGATTTTCCCTCAAAGGATAGTTTAATTAACTTTGAAACCACATTTTCTATCTGAGATTCTTCTAGTTCATCTTGTCCCTCTTCAGCAAATATTTCAGGGTGTGCTGTTTTTATCAGTTTTCGACCTTCATTCCAAAGATGTTCGCTGAGTTTTTCCCCTTCGCGTATGCCAGTATAGATGATATCAATATCTCGGCCGGGTTCTAATCCTGAGAGTCTTATGAGGTCTTCTGCCAAATCCACAATGCGAATTTGCTCACCCATATTCAAAATATACGTCTCTCCTCCAGAGCCCATTCCTGCCGCCTGCAGCACTAAATGGACAGCTTCCGGAATGGTCATGAAATACCTTTTCATTTTTGGGTGAGTGACCGTGATTGGACCTCCCTGTGCAATTTGCCTTTTGAATAGTGGAACCACGCTTCCTCGGCTCCCCAACACATTTCCAAAGCGAACAACTGAATACGGTTTTTTCGTCCGCCGAGCAGCATCCAAAACAAGTATTTCAGCCATTCGTTTTGATGCGCCCATAACACTCCCCGGTCGAACGGCTTTGTCAGTAGAAATCAGCACCAATTTTTCCACATTGAATAAACGACAACATTCAATCACATTTTGTGTACCGAGCACATTGTTGAGAATACAATCCTCAATATTATTTTCCATTAAGGGGACATGCTTATGAGCTGCTGCATGGAAAATAACATGTGGCTTCGAGCGCATTACTTCTTGCTTCATCCGTTCAATATCGCGAATGTCAGCTATTGAGGCATATAGATTCAAATTTGGATAATTCTGTTTAATTTCCAGGTAAGATTCAAAGATACTATTTTCACCATGACCCAGGAGTATTAATTGAGCTGGCGCCCAGCGAGCGATCTGCCGGCATAATTCAACTCCAATTGAGCCACCAGCACCTGTAACAAGAACATTTTTATTTTTAATGATGCTCCCAACAATCTCATCATCAATATTTGCAGGTTCGCGCCGTAGCAAATCTGAAATTTCTACCTCTCTTAAGCGTGTAACGCTTACCTGACCACCTAATAATTCATACATGCCCGGCATGGTGCGAAAAGGGATATGTTTTTTACGACAAACATCTGAAACGGCTCGAATCACTTTCCCTGGAGCACTGGGAATTGAGATGATTACTTCTTTTATCTTTTGATGCTCAATCACTCGCGGCAGATCTTTCAGATTTCCGATCACTGGGATCCCATGAATCTGTTGATGCATTTTCTCATCATTGTCATCCAGAAAACCTATGGGTTTTAATTCCAGCAAGGGATTTCTCTGTAATTCTTTAGCCACCAACGCCCCTGCATCACCTGCACCGATGATTAAAGTATTTCTGGCAATTCTGAGATCCTTACTCAAGCCATTCCGGTTTTTCGCTTCGGCAAACATACGCAAGCTGAAACGCGAACCACCGATCAGAAGAATGGATACAAACCAATCCATAACCAGAACAGACCGCGGGAAGGAGATAAAGACCTCGCGATAAAACAAAGTCAGCATGATAACCGACAGAATAAGCGAGGCTGTTGTCGCGGCTACAACGATTAGACGCAATTCACGCATGCTTGCGTAGATCCACATGCGCTTATATAGCCCAAACAAATAGTAAACAACTGGTTTAATTAGAAGGGAAAGTGCAATCATCCACAACAAAGATAAATAATAGTTGCTAAAGACTTCAATCAACTCCAGCCTTAATACATAAACCCCTATTATCGATAGAACGGTCAGGATGATATCCCCAACAAACAGGTGCCGATTTCGGATTTTTAGGTTGGTTTTCATATTAGAGTCCGTGAAAACCTATAAAAGCGCCAACTGTACGAAAGAGAATAATTAGATCCAATAGAATGTTTCGATGCATGATGTAATAAAGGTCATGTTCGAGTTTTACAGCCGTTTCTTCTACATTTGATGCGTAGCGGTAATTAATCTGAGCCCAACCTGTCGCTCCTGGTTTTACAAACAAACGAGCGCGGTAAAAAGGGACTTCATTCTGTAATTTCTCAATCAGTTCAGGTCTTTCAGCACGCGGTCCCACCATGGATATATCCCCGCGAATGACATTAATAAATTGCGGAAGCTCATCCAAGTGGCTTTTGCGCAGGAATTTTCCAACCTTTGTTACCCTTTCATCATTTTCTACTGCAAAGCGTGCGATGCCATCAAATTCTGCATTACGACTCATGCTGCGAAATTTTAGAAGATTGAAATTTCGTCCGTTCTTCCCTATCCTAACCTGTTTGAAAAAAACTGGAAAACCATCATCCAGGATGATCAACAGTGCAATAATAGGATATAACAAAATTAAGATCACCAAACCAATTATTGCGGAAAAAACATCTAAAAGCCGCTTAAATAATTCATAACTACCACTGGCATGGGAACGATCGACGAATGAACGCAACACCCAATCATCAGCCAATAAAGTTATTGGCACTCTTCCAAACAATTCTTCATAAACCGCCGGCATGGTTGTTACTTCGATTCCTTGTTCTTCAGCGGATAAAATTGCAGAATTCAGCGATGGTTGCATTGCTCCAGTGATTGAAAATATTAAGTCAGAAACCTGCTCTTTTTGAATAGTTTTTATTAGGTCCGAGCTTTTTCCTATGACCGGCAATCCTACAATCTTTTTACCAATTTTTTTTTGATCATCATCAATAAACCCCACCAAAGAAAAAGGCAGCGGAGTAAGTTTTTGGATCATTTCAGCAAGCGTAGATCCCGCACGTCCGGCTCCAATGATCAAAACGCGTCTTAGGAAAACCGGTGCCGTAAAGATCTTTATGTAAAGCAAGCGCCATAAAAGGGTTAGAATCGAAGCCGCTACAATGAAGCCCGCAACGCCACGTCTGGGTAATGAATTTGGCTCCGAAATAAAAAATACAAGCATGTAAAGGATTGTGCTGATTGCAGCTGTCAGCGCAATGCCTTTAATCGTATCGGCCCTCCGATTTGCATGGCGAACATCATATAATTCAATCAGAAGGAAAATCCAGATGACCGGGATGAAATAGTACCAATCTGGTGGTCGGTCTTTTAGGAATTGCCAAGAAAATTTAAGCCATAGATCCTTCATAGCCCAAAAATACAGGGCAAAAACCATCGCAATTCCAGCAACAAGAATATCTCCTACCAACAGAATGAATCTGCGTTCGTTATTAGTAATGCGCCACAAACGTTTTTGATGAAGACGGTTTTCAGCCATTAATAATTTACACTTCTCGAGATTTAGTCCATCCACTGGTTAAGAAACCACTTCCCCAAGAAAAATGTATCACAATCAGGGCAAAGGTCATCAAGAGATAGCAGATGTTTTTCCTCTTTATAGTTTCAACCAGGCTGAAGAAACCTAAAAAAGCGAGGTATATAATCCAACCGGTTGCCAGTATTATACGAGCAATTTCAAAAAAAAATGAGAAGAATCCTAATAGGATGAATGACAATACAAAAAGAGGAGGTATCGCCTGCCTCCAGCGCAAAGTTTGTGGATACTTTTTTAACATACGGAATTTCCAAAATCCATAACGCCAATATTGTTTTGATAATTCCTTTAGGTTCCGTCTTGCGTAATATCTAGAGCGGATGCGTGGATCGAGCCAAATTCTGCCACCAGACAAACGAAGACGCGTATTGAATTCATAATCCTCATTTGAAAGCAATTTTTCGTTGAATCCTCCCAGCTTGTCGAATGATTGTTTTGAAAAAGCACCAAACGGCACAGTATCAACATAAGTTGCTTTTTGTGAGATGCGATACAAAGCATCCCCTGCGCCAAGCGGGTGGGCGGCTGCGGCTGCTATGGCTTTGGCAATACAAGTGTTTTCTGCAGGTTGAATCTGCCAAATTCCCCCCACATTTTCTGCAATACGGTCTTTCAATACGCTGATGCTGGTAGAAATATATCTCACATTTGGCACTGAATGTGCGTCCAATCTCAACAGGTATTCACCTTCAGCAACACGAGCAGCTGCGTTTATACCCGCTGGGATGGTTCTCTTGGGGTTGTCCACCACCCGCAATTTCAAATTGGGATGATCACTGGCAAAACGGTAAATCGCTTTTCGTGTGCCATCCTCCGACATGGCATCTGCAATGATAACTTCCAATCTGTTAGTGGGGTAATCTTGCGCAAGTATTGCATCAAGTAATAATGGAATTGTCCGTTCTTCGTTGTAACAAGGAATAATGATTGATGTTTCAACGGATTCTTTTGTTATCGGTCGCATCATTTAGAGGTAGTTTTACCATAAAAGTACTGCCGACACCTAACTGGCTCGAGACAGAGATTTCTCCTCCATGGGCATGAATAATTTGGCGGGCTATTGCCAAGCCTAAACCAACCCCGCGTTTTTGTCCGCCTCGCCGTGATTTATCCACTTGATAGAATCGCTCAAATATCCTTTTTATTTCTTCTTCAGATATTCCCTTTCCCGAATCACTGATCAAAACAAAAGCAGAATGGTTTTCCGTATGAGTATTGATCCAAATTTTTGAACCAATGGGGGAGAATTTTATGGCATTATCAATAATATTCATGAAGACTTGAGCCAAGCGTTCGCTATCTGCGAAAACATCAATCGGTTGTTCAAATTTTGTCTCAACAATCAATTGTGATTTCTGGATTTCAAAGCGAAAGAGATCAATCACATTCTTTAACAATTGATTCAGCTCTAGCTTCTCTCTTTCCATTTCAACCGTTCCTGAGTCTAATTTCGCCAGAGTTAATAAATCATTTACCAAGAAATTCAACCGATTGGTTTGCTCAAGAATAACTTGTGCGGCTTTGTGCGATTCCTGTTTGCTTGTCGCAGTTCCATCAAAAATTGCCTGGGCAAAACCTTGGATTGAAGTGAGAGGGGTTTTAATTTCATGGGACACGTTTGCCACAAAATCCTGCTGCGATTTGAGACTATCCTGCACTTGTTGATTCATTTCATTTATCACTTGCGCCAGCTGCCTTACCTCTTTTGGCCCTTTCATCGGGATCTGTCTAAATTCCCCCCCAGCGATATTCAGAGCAGATTTTGAGATATTCAGCAACGGTTTTGTTATCCATTTGGCCATGAACCAACTTAAAATAAATGCCCCGCATAGAGCCCAAAACCCTGTTCTTATAAGTGGTTTAACCAATTCATCCTGAAAAAGGGTCTGAATAGGTACATTAGGACGAAGCGCAGCAGTTAATAGATAGTAGTCTGGAGTGATTTCACTCAGTTGATAAAACCAATCTTGTTTGTGGTTGTCTCGGAAAATCGCCACCTGATCTTCTGTGCGTCTGGCAACATCAGCGGGATTGTTAATCACTGGTATTTGTACAGTTGAATATCCTGCAGTCTGAAAGATGAGTTTCCCATTAGAATCTAGAATGGCTGCCCGCACATCGAAAATCTTCGCTTCTGCGAAAAACAATTGGATAGCTGGGTCCCAATTCGCATCAATAATGCCCGACAAACGGTTGGATAAGATTTTTGAAACAAGGTCCATTCGCAAAAAGATCTGATGATACAGCAAAGGACTGCGCTGGAAAGCAAAAATGATTCCCGCCAGTGCAATGACTAGAACCAATAAAATGAGCAAACTATAGGTAAACCATAATCTTGTATTAATCGATGAGGATTGCATCAGGAAACCAGTTTATATCCATAACCTGTTATTGTTTCAATTTTCGTCGTGGAAGATTGAAGTTTCCGCCGGAGTTGGGCGATATGCATATCCACAGTGCGAGTCTGTCCTGCGAAATCAAATCCCCACGCCAGATAAAGCAGTTGGTCGCGCGTAAAAACCCTATCAGGTTCCTCCGCCAGAATCCTCAGCAACTCAAATTCCTGCGTGCGCAATTTGACAAAACTTTCATTGATCTTTACCTCTCGCCTTTTGATATCAATCCTAATATCCCCCACTTGCAGGATGTCATCGGTTGTTCCTCTTTTCAATGTCACCCTGCGCAGTACTGCCTTGATCCGCGCAACAAGTTCACGAGGATTGAATGGTTTGGTTAGGTAATCATCCGCTCCCAGTTCCAAACCCATGACCTTGTCAATTTCGTCATCTTTGGCAGTCAGCATGATGATGGGAACCTGCACTTCCTCCGCCCGCAATCTATTGCAAACTTCAAAACCATCCAAATCTGGCAGCATGACATCCAGCACAACCAGATCTGGAGGCGATTGTTTGATAGCTCTATACGCTACCATTCCATTCTGGAAAGCTTTCATTTGAAAGCCTTCTTTTTCCAAATAGATACCTATAAAGTCAATGATGCTTTCTTCATCATCAACTACATAGATCAAATCCTTTTCCATTAAAATTCTTTATCAGTTCTATGCTAAAGCAATTGCTTCAATCTCTACCAACCCAGCTTTTGGAAGCGCTGCCACCTGGATCGTCGAGCGAGCAGGCGGATTTTCCGGAAAGAATTCTGCATAGATGGCATTCATTTTGGCAAAATCCTGCATATCCTTGAGAAATACAGTCGTTTTAACTACATTTGCCATAGATAAACCATTATCTGCCAGTATATTTTTCAAATTCAATAACGCCTGGCGTGT
>CAYVJI010000040.1:13890-17388 GCA_964451805.1 uncultured Pelolinea sp.
AATCCTCATTAATCAGGTCACAACCCTTATGTTATTAGATAATCTCTCCGCCCTTGAGGCACGTTACGAAGAGCTCAATCAATTAATCCAAGAAAATATTGACGATTATCAAAAAGTGGCTGAACTCTCGAAAGAAAAATCAGATCTGGAAGAAATCGTTGAAAAAATCAAGGAATACCGGCATGTACTGAACTCCATTGAAGAAGCTGAGTCTCTGATGGATTCAGAAGATGATGCTTTGCGGAGTTTGGCGCATGAGGATTTGGAATTATTGCGACCAAAAGCAACCAGCTTAGAAAGCGGACTCAAAAATCTTTTAGTTCCTAAAGACCCGCGAGATAAACGCAACGTCATCATTGAAATCCGTGCCGGCACAGGAGGAGATGAGGCAGGTTTATTCGCAGCTGACCTTTTCAGGATGTATTCATACTATGCCGAGCACCACCACTGGGAAGTTGAAATTCTTTCACAGAACGAGACCGGCATTGGCGGGATCAAGGAAATCATTTTCATGGTCAAAGGCAAAGGTGCATATTCGCGTTTTAAATATGAATCTGGAGTGCATCGTGTTCAACGCATACCTACCACCGAATCTTCTGGACGCATTCATACCTCTACGGTAACAGTAGCCGTGCTGGCAGAAGCAGAAGAATTCGAAATTGAGATCCCCGATAATGACCTGAGAATCGATATTTACAAATCGGCCGGAGCAGGCGGGCAAAATGTTCAAAAAAACGCCACAGCGGTGCGCATTACCCATTTACCCTCCGGGATCGTCGTTGCCTGCCAGGATGAACGTTCGCAGCTACAGAACCGCATGCGCGCCATGAGCATCTTACGAGCGCGTTTATATGAGATCGAGGAGGAAAAACGACAGGCAGAGCAGAGCGCCACGCGACGGTCTCAAGTAGGCAGCGGAGAGCGGGCAGAAAAAATCCGCACGTATAATTACCCGCAATCTCGGGTAACAGATCACCGCATCAACCTCTCCTCGCATAATTTGCCCTCGATCATGGAAGGCAATCTGGATATTTTCATTGACGAACTCACCTTGCAGGATGAAACCGAGCGTCTTTCCGAATCAGAATAACTTGATCCATGAAATGACCTTGGGAGCATGGCTCACAAAAGCCCGCCGCCAGTTGAAGAACACCCTTCCCGACGAATCCCCTGCGACCCTGCGCGCCCTGGCTGCAAATGTACTGCAGACAACCAATTACTGGCCGCTGGCACATTCGGAAACCGTTTTAAACACAGCTCAGATAAACAAGCTGGACGAAAATCTCAAGCGGTTGATCGCGGGTGAACCGCTGGCATATATTGTTGGGAAACAGGCTTTTTTTGGTTTGGATTTCGTGGTTAACCCCAACGTCCTAATCCCACGCCCCGAAACAGAACTTTTGGTTTCTACCGCCCTGGAATGGCTGAAAATCCATCCCACTAAGCGAATTATTGCAGACATCGGAACGGGCAGCGGCTGCATTGCGATAGCGCTGGCTAAACACAATCCCTACATCAGGCTGATCGCTACGGATATTACCCATACCAGCCTTCAAGTTGCCAAGCAAAACTGCCGCATGCATTCAATGGAAAATCGCATCAGCCTGCTGCAAAACAATTTATTGGAAGGTATCCACACCTCTTTCGACTTGATCTGCGCCAATCTGCCCTACATTCCCCACTCCAAATTGAACCAATTGGAAGTCATCAGACATGAACCGCGCTTGGCGCTGGATGGCGGAAAGGACGGACTCGATCCAATCATGCGGCTGCTGGGACAAGCACCCAGCATTTTAAAAGCAGGCGGCGCTTTGCTGATGGAAATCGAGCACACTCAGAAAGAAGTCTTGAAAGATTTGATTCCTTCCTTTTTCCCCGATGCAAGCGTTACAATTATTCAGGATCTCAACCAACAACCCCGATTGGCAAGAATTGAAACATGAATCAAACGCTATATACTACAAAGGTCATTCCGCAATCTGATGACCAGAGCGCAGCAGAAGTGCTGGCGGTACTGCGAAATCAAGGGGTAGTCGCTTTACCAACCGATACGGTCTATGGCATCGCGGGGTTGGTTTCTTCCTCTGCCGCGATTATGCAGCTGTATGCCATCAAAAGCCGTGACGCATTAAAGGCAATACCCGTGTTGATCAGTGATATATGGCAGGTTAGCCGGCTATCAAACAACTTCAGCGCAGCAGCGCAGCTTTTAGCGCAGCATTTCTGGCCTGGCGCATTGACCCTCATCTTATCCAAACAACCTGACCTGCCAGCTGAGTTATCTGCAAACGAGACTGTGGGGATACGCATGCCGGCACATGAGTGGTTAAGAGATATTATGCGGCAATGCGGTCCTTTGGCTACCACTTCCGCAAATCTTTCCGGGGGTGCAAATCCCATCACCGCCCAAGAAGTGCAAACCCAGCTAGACGGGCGCCTGGAATTGATTGTGGATGGCGGCACCTGCCAAGGCGGCATACCTTCCACTGTGGTGGACTGCAGCGACGAGCAGAACTTAAGAATCGTGCGCCAAGGAGCCATCACCGCACAGCAGATCTCTCAAGTGTTGAAGACCAATTTCGGCTTAGAAATGTAGGAAAACTCGCATGACATACAAAGGAATCATCGAAAAATATCGTCCATACATCAACCTGCCAGAACAAGCGCCAGCCATCAGCCTGCTGGAAGGCAACACTCCGCTCATCCCTTGTGAAGGCATCGCAAAAGTACTAGGAAAGGGATGCCAAGTGTGGGTGAAGTTCGAAGGACTCAATCCCAGCGGATCCTTCAAAGACCGCGGCATGACCACCGCCGTCAGCGAAGCTGCCTTTCGCGGCGCCAAAACGGTCATCTGCGCTTCAACCGGCAATACGGCTGCTTCCGCTGCGGCGTATGCGGCGCGGGCGGGTATGCGCGCAATCGTGATCATCCCTTCCGGCAAAGTCGCCACAGGAAAACTGGCAGGAGCGATCGCTTATGGCGCACAGGTGATCCAGATTGACGGTTCCTTTGATGACGCACTCAGCCTGGTGGTCGCCATATCGGAAAAACACCCGATCGCACTGGTGAATTCACTCAATCCCTACCGCCTGGAGGGGCAAAAGAGCGCGGCTTTCGAAATCTGCGACTCACTGGATTCAGCACCGGATTGGCTGGCTCTGCCGGTGGGCAATGCCGGCAATATCACAGCGTATTGGATGGGCTTCCGCCAATATCACCAACAGAATGGCTGCGGTCTGCCGCATATTTTAGGTGTACAAGCCAGCGGAGCAGCACCGCTGGTGCTGGGGCATCCGGTTGAACATCCCGAGACAATCGCAACCGCCATCCGCATCGGCCGCCCGGCGCGCGGCGAGGAAGCGCTGAGCGCCGCCAGCGAATCCCAAGGGTATATCATATCAGTCAGTGATGAGGAGATTTTGTCTGCCCAAAAAATGCTGGCTGCCCAAGGCATTTGGGTAGAACCGGCTTCCGCCGCAGGATTGGCAGGGTTAATCA
>CAYVJI010000041.1:0-16734 GCA_964451805.1 uncultured Pelolinea sp.
TCGGTCATACATCGGCAGATATACTTCATGGTAGAGATGGTTGTAGATCTCGTGGACATTGCGATTGGGCAGAAACGTCTCTCCAAGGTGTGTCATGGCTGATAGTGCGCTTGGGTAATCTGCATGGAGTCCGCAGCCTACAGCGGCATTAATCGCAGCTCCCAAACCAGAGGCTTCGTATATGTGTGGTCTGGAAACAGGCATGCCGAATATATCTGCGGTAAGCTGCATCGCAGCATTGCTCTGGCTTCCCCCTCCAGCCACTCTGATTTGATCAATCTTGGTGTGAGTGCGACCCTCGGTACGATCCTTTCCCTCCCGCAAGGCATAGGCTAATCCTTCTAATATTGCTCGGTAAAGATGTGCACGGGTATGTACATCACTAAAGCCAATAATTGCTCCCCGCGCTTCGGGGCCTGGATGGCGCAGGCCGGGCGACCAATAGGGTTGAAGTACCAATCCCTGTGAACCAGGCCGAACGCTATTGACCAAATCGTCGAATAATTCTTCTGCTTCAATCCCCTTTTCATCAGCTAGATGCTGTTCTCTTAAGCCAAACTCATGCTTGAACCAGCTTACCATCCAATAACCGCGATATATTTGTAGTTCAAGATTATAAAGGCGAGGTACTGCAGCCGGATAAGGCGGAATTAATGGAATGATTTCAATGTATTTCTCATGCGTAGTATTGATTGTGGCAGTTGTCCCATAACTTAAGCAGGCAATATTTGGTTCAAGGCTGCCAGCCCCAAGCACTTCACAGGCTTTATCAGCTGCAGATGCGATTAATGGCAAACCAACCGGAATTCCCAAGGCTTCGGCTGCCCTATCGCTGATTTTACCCAGAGGTTGGCCGACTTCTATTAATTCAACCAATTTTTCTGGTTGAATTTCCAAGGCTTGCCAATACCAGTGATTCTTTCCAGCCCAATTTTGGGTTTTGTAGTCAAAGGGCATGTACCCAACTTGACAGCCAACCGAATCTACAAAGCGGTTTGTCAATTGATAAGTAAGGTAACCGGATAAAAATACATATTTATGTGTTTTTTCCCATATTTCAGGTTGATTGGCGGCGATCCAATTTGCTTCACATTCCCGCTGTAAATATTCCACAGTAGGCTTTGCTCCGGCTAATTTAAAGGCAGTACCCCAGAATCCTTTTATTGAGGGTATTTTTTGTGATTGGCGTTGGTCAAGCCAAACAATTGCAGAACGTAGCGGTTTACCGTTTTTATCGAGGTTAACCACTGTCGAACGCTGGGTGGTGAGTGCAACTGCTGCAATACTATTCTTTATTTTTTTGTTTTGTTTCCAGAGACCTTGGCAAGCTAAACAGAGTGCGTTCCAATATACTTCGGGTTGTTGCTCAGCTAATCCTGGTGCATTTGAAAAGTAGGGCTCGATTGGTACTCGATGCTTAGCCAATAGATTTCCCTGCGCGTCAAAAATTATTGCGCGTACCGATTGTGTTCCACAATCAATCGCTAACAAATTTTCTGCCATTGATACACCTGCCTCTTGTTTATTGATCCTTCTGAAAACCCCATCGTTTTGTGGATTGCTCCAGGTTCATATCCAACCCAAGTGTCCCGCCTGGATTCATAATGTAATTTGGATCAAAATGATTTTTTAATACCCGAATCATGTCCATACATTGCTTTCCAATCTGTTCTTCTAACCAGGGTGCAGTCTGCTTTCCAACTCCATGGTGATGACTGACTGCTGCCCCTGATCGGCATATAGCCTCAAGAATACCATATTGTAAAGATAAATAATCGTTGATGCTTGTACACTGTATCACAAAAATAAAATACAAATTTGCACCTTGTGGATAAGCATGCGAAATATGGGTCATGCAAATAGTTTTCGGTCTGTTTTTTATGAACTGGCGGATTTTTTGATGAACGATTGGTAATTGTTCCCAATTGACAGCACATTCCAGGGTATCGATTAGCAAACCATAATCCATCAGGTCCTCTCGCATATATGGATCGGTAAAGCGAGAACTCTCCCACTTTTCTGTTATCTTAAATGGTGTGAGATTAAAAGCATGAAATTTGCGGCATATATCTTTTGTTTTCCTTTGCACCAAGCGTGTGAAATCGCAATTGCCATCGATTGTTCCGAGCAGCAAGCAACGCTGCATAGGTTGAAAACCAAGAATTTTTAATGCAGAATCAGCGGGTGAAGCATGAATTGAATAAATACGCATAGCCGTGTCGGTTTCTTCCGGATCTGATAATCTAAAGACTGAAGGTGAACCGAATTCACCTTGCATAATTTCACGATAGGCGTTAAGAGCGTCTTCCCAAGTCTTAAAAAGAAAACTGAAACGGCGAGTATTTTGGGGTCTGAATTTAAATACGCGCAGGGTCGCTTCGGTCAAAACCCCGAAACAACCCTCACTACCTGCCATGATTTGGTCAAAATCAGGCCCTGTGGCTGCACGAGGGTGCTCTTGTGTTTTTAAAATACCAATGGGGGTAATATACTCCTGCGAAATTACTAGATCTTCGATCTTGCCGTAATACGTTGAATTTTGTCCTGCCCCTCGAGTTACAATCCATCCACCCACACTCGAATGTTCAAATGATTGAGGAAAATGACCGCAGGTATAGCGATCTTTGGCTCCAAATATTTCAGGTGCATGGTTGAGATTATAATCCAGTTCAGGACCCCAGATTCCAGGCTGAACGGTAATGGTATGGTTGGTTTCATTCAGTGCGATTACTTTTTTCATGTGGACGCTCATATCCAGAGCAATTCCATGTAAAGGCGCTTCCATTCCACGGGTTACTGTAGAACCACCTCCATACACAGTAATAGGAATTTTCTGATGGTTACAAAATTGGACAATCTGGATGATATCTTCGCGACTGCGAGGTAAGATAACCACATCGCAGATATTCTCGATGATTTTGTTGCGCAATCGCAGTGCGTCAAGCATTCCTGCCCCATAAGATGCGCGAGTTCTGCTTAATGTATCTGTTCGGATATTATCCTCGCCTACAATTTCTTTTAATTTCTGAAGAGCGTGGATAGATAGACGAGATGGAATTGATTGATCCACGCTCTCTAAGCATAATTGCGGATGTTTAAAATCCTTATCCTTGAGATCAAAGGTATCTCTAAGTAGTTGATAAAAACCTCGATTAGGATGTTTGAATGCATTTGGATCATTCCATTTAAACAAGCTGCGATAACTCTCTTGAGGGGTGTCCCCCTCATACCAATTAGGAGTGAAAAAACTCTGTTTTGACATAAATCCCTCCAATTATTGATTATGTTTTATCTAATCTATGCTCGTAAGATCCACTAGAATCACCTGGAAAAGGACTGTAGTATTTTCGCCATATTTCCTGATAACGATTTAATTCATATTGCCACTGGTTATCGCTCCATTTCAATTCCGGTTGAATGATTTTTTGCAATCTTGGAAGTAGGAACCTTCCACCTTCTGGAAGTAAAAGTCCCAAGCGAACTCGGCGGAGAAGCAAATCGTCTAAATGAATTACTCCCTCATCATGAGCAGCCCAGCGGACTTCTGCCCAAATATTCGGAAGACCTTCAATGTGCTCCAATTCCATTTCTTCGGCTAATCCGATAACCCGAAGAGCATCATTTCCATAGCGACCGGCAAGATACAACTGGGTCAATTTATCAAGATCATTGTTCGCCAGTACTTTTATTGTTTCAAACAATGGAGGATTTTTCTTTAAATGGATTTTCTTGTCAATCTTGGGCAAGATGGTTTTAATGACTTGACAAGCCATAATATGATAAGTTGTTAATTTTCCCCCCGCGATGGTTATCAATCCATTTTCCTCCCAAATCTGATGAGCACGCGATTCTTTTGATGGTGTGGAAGCTCCGCTGCTGATGATAGGTCTTAATCCAGAAAATGACGAAAGAATGTCTGAACGATCCAGTTTGAGCTTTGGGAACAAAAAAATTAAAGCCTCGAGGATATACTCGATTTCTGCTTGGCTGGCAAAAGGTTCGTATAATTCTTCACACTCTCCGTGGATATGGTCTACATCAGTAGTACCTACCAGCGTGGTTCCCTCCCAAGGAAGAATGAACATCGCACGACCATCAATTGGATGAAAAATGGTCAAGGCTTTAAAGATAGGGAACCTATTCTTGGAAAAAATCAAATGGCTGCCGCGTAATTTTCTTAAACGCTTCTCTAAATTCAAATTAGCACGAATCTCATCTGTCCATGGCCCGGTTGCATTGATGACAACTTTTGAATAAATCTCTTTCGTTTTACCATCAGCTACGGAATCATCTCGTAAAACAACTCCAATGATATTACCAGCAGAGTTCTGCAATAGACTCTCAACACGAGAATAATTTATTGCAGTTGCGCCTTCAGCAACAGCTTCTCTGATAATACGCAATACAAGGCGGGTATCGTCCACCTGTGCGTCTCTGTAACGGAAGCCAGATGTTAAACCATTTGGGTTTATTCCATTGTAAATTTTACAAATTTCTTGTGATGAGATTTTTTTGTGTTGCCATTTGAGTGCCATCAGATCATATAGTGAAACACCTGCTGATAATAACCAAGATGGCAAATGATAGCGTTCATAATTTGGCAGATAGAAATTGAGAGGGGTGATAAGGTTTTGTGCTTCTCGCAACAAAGCTTCACGTTGGCGAACGGATTCAAATGTGACTTGATACTGACAATTGTAAAGATAACGGAATCCTCCGTGCACTAATTTTGAAGAACGACTTGATGTACCAAAGGCAAAGTCCTGTGCTTCAACCAGCAATGCACGCCATCCTAGTTTAGCGGCTAAACGCAGAATACCTGCACCGGTAATACCTCCCCCAATAATAATTACATCCCAGGTTGTATCCAGCTGAGTCCAAATCGCATCACGCCATCCATTTTGCCACATATTATTCCCCTATTTCATTTTTAGATTTGTTATGTTCGAAAGTATGTGTTCTTACCAGTTCCTTCCAAAAACTCGCACTTTCTGACATCACATGCAACGCCAGAGCTCCAGCTTTTGTTCCATTTTTGCTGGCTGTGCAATTAGAAAGCAATCTGTAAAATTGACGGGAATGTTGTCTAGTCTCTTGAAATTCAAAATATAGCGCACCTGTAATTTCATATAGTCGTTGCATGCTATTGATTAAATGTGTAAAAACGACATTCTCTGAGCATACTGATAATAACCAATGTAGTTGCCAATCGAAATGACTGAACTCATCTGGAGCATCAGATAATTGTCTGGAATTTTGAAGAAAAGCAAAGATCTTGTCTGGTGCCTTTTCGACCGCTATTTTAGTGTAAGTTGGTGCGAGCAAAATACGTATTTCTAATAAATCCCCAACAAAATCAGTTGAGAAAGGATTCTGGTATTTCGCAAGTGCGATGGATACGCCTAAATGCCCCTCATTAAGGTAATCCCGAACGCGAGTAGGTTTACCATGCCTTACTTCAAACCAACCATCTCTTTCCAAACGTTGCATTACCTCCCTCAAAGTTGGCCGGGTGACTCCAAGCAGGGCAGAGAGCTCACGCTCACCGGGTAGATTTGAGTTAATAGGAAAAGTGCCATCAAGAATGGCTCGTATTAAGCGAGATTCTGTGATTTCTCTTGGTTTCAGAGGAGGTTTCCAAGAGCTGATTTTCATGGGTCCTACTGATAAGTGGTCTAACCAGTAATACTATAGCAATTTTGAGTTCTTCCTGTCAAGCAGGCAAAAATGAGCGAAAGTGATTCTGGTTATAGAAACAGAAAAAAACCGCCGAGAAAAATAGATCTGGTGGTTTTTTTAGTAAGAAAGAATATCTCTATTTTTCTTCTTTTGTCACATCCTCGAGAAGAGTGACAGTTCGGAAAGTATTTTCTTCGATTGAAATCATCAACATGAGCAGTTCGCCATATCCATACAACATAACTGCGTATAACAAACCAGCGACAATCATCACAAATGATCCAAGTATCCCGACGAAGATTCCACTTACGCTATCCAATCCCATGGCTGCAAACAAATCTGTGCCAGCAAAAGACATTACGAAAGAAATTAACCCTCCAAGTACAGATAGGGCAGCCACAACGACCCCTAAGATTTTTAAGATTGATGCCAAAATTCTTAAAATTCCAAAGCGTTTTTTCATTTCTTCCTCCTAGTTTTTTAATAGGTATAAGGATTATATGCCTGATTTAAGCAAAAATTTTCCACTCTGTCAATATACTAAATTCAAGAAATAGAAAAAGCCAAACGCCTGGGTGAGGGGGGCACCCAAGCGTTTGGTATTTCTTTTATATCACAATCCAGGAAATCATGCAAGTTTAAATCGAATTCTGTTTTTTGGTTAATCGATCGCTCTTCTGTTCTTGGGCATTCTGCAGCGCTTCCTCTGCTGCAATACGGTTAGCTTGACTATCTGAACCGAACATTGCTGCCAATTCAACCAGGCGTCTTTCAGGGCTGAGTTCTTCTACATTGGTTTGAGTGCGCTCAGATACAACTTGTTTAAAAACGTGGAAATGTTGGTTGCCAAATGCAGCCAATTGAGGTAAGTGTGTGACACAGAGGACCTGATGGTGGCTTCCAAGTTGCCAGAGTTTCTCTCCGACTAGTGCACCCACACGCCCGCCGATACCTTGGTCAATTTCATCAAAAATCAAAGTAGGTATGGTATCCGCTTTTGCTAATACATTTTTTAATGCTAACATTAGACGAGAGGTTTCTCCACCCGAGGCAATTTTCACCAGGGGTTTTAAACCTTCTCCAGGATTTGGTGAAATCAGAAACTCTACTTGGTCGATACCGCGTTCATCGAATGCTACCCGTTCACCAGATTCAATCGGAAGGCCTCTCTCGATGGGTTTGAATCGGATGTCCACAGAGAATTTTGCTCCCACCATGCGTAAATCTCCAAGTTCTCGTTCAACTTGTTCACTCAAAGATCGGGCAGCCTCCTGACGTTTTACAGATAACACCCCCGCCATTTTTGAAAGTCTATTTAGCTGCGCTGTTTCCAAGCCTTCCAATTCTTCAATTCGTTCTTCTGCGGTTGTGATTTTGCTCAATTTCTCTTTAGCAATTTGAACGAAGGATAGAATTGCTTGAATATCCTCACCATATTTTCGTTTGAGAGTGTTGATTAGAGCTAGGCGATTTTCTGTTTGTTCTAGTCTCTTGGGGTTATATTCGATTCGATCAAGATAATGCTGCAAGTCACGACTAATATCTGAAACAAGGTTTAATACATTTTCGCTTTGATCTGTCAAAATTTCTAAGCTGTTATCAATAGCTGCAAGACCCCTGATTGCGCCGATTACTTCACCAAGCATTGTAGAAATTGATTGAGACTCGGTAGTTTCCTCCTCCAAGAGACTATATGCCTGTTTAGCCAATGAAGACAATTTTTCAGCATTAGACAACCGGTTAAGTTCTTCACGTAAATCTTCTTCTTCCCCGGCTCTCAAATTAGCAGCTTCAATTTCTTGAATTTGATAGTTTAAGAGATCACTCATGCGAGCTGCATCTAATTGCGCTTGACGCAATTCGGTTAATTCTTTTTGGGTTTCTTTATAAATTCTGTAAAAATCCTTGTATTCATTTAATAAATCTTGATTATCTGCAAATCGGTCAAGTAGATTAATATGCTGACGAACTGATAATAGGGATAAGTGCTCAGATTGACCGTGGATGTCCACAAGATATTCGCCTAATTCTTTCATAATTGATACATTCACAACATGACCATTTATGCGTGCAACATTTCGACCTTCACGGCGAATTTCCCGATTCAAAAGGATTTCGTTTGGGTTGTCTAACAATTCTTCGGATTCAAGAATGTTGATAATTTCTGTTCGATGAACATCTGGAATAAGAAAAATGGCTTCGAGATTTGCACGGTCAGCATTCGCTCGAATCATATTAACTTCTGCGCGCCCACCCATGAGAGCTTCAATGGCGTCTAGTAAAATTGATTTACCCGCTCCGGTTTCACCAGTAAAAGTTGCCAATCCAGGCTCGAACTTTAGCTCAAGCTTGTGGATGATAGCAAAGTCTTCAATACGTAATTCTTTTAACATTAATCAACCAATCTTTATTCCTGTAAGGCGATAATAGATTGAACTAGTAACTAAAATTGTATATGCCAACTGCCAGATCAACGGAAGGATAGAATAAAAACCTACCGAGACTTGTTGTACTCCAACCAAGAAAAATATTGACTTGCTGATTAATGGAGGAAGACTACCGGCTAAAACACCAATAGCTGCAAGAATAAACATATTTCGCGATCTGCGATTTCCGGTTAATTTACGAATCACTTCTCCAATGCCTGTTCCGATGAGAGGTGCGATAAATAGTGTAAAGAAACCCAGAAACGAAGGGAGATAACTTCCCAAGAAGGATAATCCTGTTCCTGTAAATAGGGAGAGGATGAAATCGCTTATTCCAGCCGTCTCAAATTTTTTCTGCTGATTCTGAACGCATTCTCTGCAACGGTAACCTGTTGGGGTTAAGATAGCACATTGTGTGCAAATTGGGCGTTCGCACTGATTGCAGCGCAACAGTGTTTTACGATTCGGGTGCCTGTAACATGAAAGAAAATCAGAATCAGTCATATGTTTTTCGATCTATGGGATCTTTTTTTTCAAATCAGATCTACTCGCAAAATTATATCAGCGCAACAGATTGATAGATGGATTCTGCTCCATAAACCGGTTTAAAGTCCGATAAAAATACCCTTGATCGTGAAAGCGAATGAAAAGAGAATTTAAATCACTGGCACTAACATTTACAGAATCATTATCTTCCATGATAACCGGAATATGTCCATCGACACTGAATACGGCTTGATGATTGGTCTTTACGATAATCGTAACGCAGGCACCTTCGCTTAGGATAATGGGTTGATCAGGTGATAGATGAGGAGCAACAGGCACAACAATAATATTTCTAAGGTCCGGCGGCAGGATCGCACCACCGGCGGCCAGGGCATAAGCTGTTGAACCTGTAGGAGTTGCTGCAATCAAGCCATCAGCCACGTAACTTGCCATATGATAATTATTTACTTCGGCATCCAAGCGGATTGGACGGACATGCTGTCCACGACATACAACAACATCATTAACAACCAACCAACTTCCTCGACTGGTTTTATTGCGGAAATGTTCTGCTTGAAGAAGCATGCGTTCTTCAATACGATATTTGCCCTCCAGTAATCCTGGTAGATAATCCCCCCAATCTTCTTTTTGCAGCTCCATCAAGAAACCAAACGATCCAAAATTGACTCCTAGAATCGGCATGTTTGCGGAAGCACATAAATGACTTGCTCGCAGCATTGTTCCATCTCCTCCTAAGACAATCAATGCTTCAAACTCTTTCTTCTTAATCTGTTGTCGGAGTGTTTTTTCGTGAATTGCACCGCAAGCCAAGACGGTTGCACCTTGTTTTTCTAGGCATGCACGGATTTGATCGGAGAAACCTATGGCCTCATTTATTTGAGAGTTATAGGCGATACCAAATTTAGATAATGGTTGACTCATGCGATTTAATGAATTATAGCGTTATTCTACTTGTTCTACAGAAGCTGGTCACAGACATGACGAAAGCCACATCGAGCACATCTTCCTTTTTGTGAATGAGAACGACTAGCTTCCCCCATTTCCTTTTGAACCCGAATTTCATCCATGACTGCAAGCAACTCCATTTCCAGGTCTTTATTATATGGAATCTTAAAAGTCCGATTGCGATAATTCAATATTCCAAAAGGGGGAGCTAAGCCAAAGTGACGTTTTACCAAGAGGCAATATGCTGCCAATTGTAATTTATGACTCTCAAATGGGGCAGATGGAGCCCATGTTTTTTTTACTTCGACTGGGATAATCACCTCTTGTTCGCGGATTAAATAATCTGGTTTTCCTGTCAAACCCAATTGCGCATCGTACAATGGCTTTGTGGTTTTTCCCCATTGACTGCTATCGGAAAATATAATCTCTCCTTCTGGTATTCCACTTGTTTGCTGCATTCTATACGAGGTGAAAAACAACAAAATTGCAAGCAAAGACAGAATAAGCGCTGCAATAATGAGCCAAGTTGAAAGCATTTTGTCGTTATACCGGATGCTAGGTCAAAGAAATAATAAACAAAGCAAAAGCTACGAGCAAAAGGCCACAAGCGCTTTTACGGAGAAAGTGATAAGAATTCGTTTTTATCCAATGATCTTTATGAAAATCCACACCATTTACCAGATCAGGGGTATTCATTGTTTCAATGTTATTGCGCTGATACCACCATGCGCGTTGACAAAAAATGAAGGTGCTTATCTCCGATGCGCGTATAGTTCGTTTACTCCTTGTCATGGTTATAAAAACGTTCCTCGAATTTTTTTAAAGATTGTTGTAAGCGCTCTTCTCGAAAACTGATTGTTAAATCTGCCCGCGTTCTTTCAATAATTCCACGCACTAAATCAGTTTGCCGTCGCAGTCCATTGGTAATAGCATCTGGGTAATCCAAAGTTACCAACAGGGCATAGATATCGTCCATAAATGATAGCAAACATTCTGCTTCCTCTGAATATCCCTGTCTCAGGATGTCTAGGCAACGCCGGCGAAGTTCACCAATTGCTTCTGCGAAACCACGAATATAGGTTGAATATTCAACCCCAAGGTCTTCAGGAAATGGCAGAGATTCATGACCAATCATATTAATGGTCAAACGAGCTTCAACATATTCCTTCAAGGCATCTTGAGTGTATCCCGAGTAAAAAATTTCTGGATATGGTTCAACTGAATGCTTTAGATCTGCCACAATTTGACGACCAGATTGCATGTTTTCTTCAGCTGCCTTCTTATCTCCACGATGGATTGCACGAATAGCATCAGCTGATTTACGAGTTAACAAACGGGTTTGTTTAAGTGCAGATTCACGTACTTGATGGCGAGTTTCAAAATCTCGATGTGTTTTTTCGATTAAAAGATCAAAGAAAGTCATCGGAATTTTTAGAATGGTATATCTTCGTCGCTCATCTCGCTGCTATCTTCAAACCCTTCCTGAGTTCCTCCGCTGCGAGTGGAAAGAAAGCGCACATTTCGGGCAGAAATTTCATAGGATGCCCCACTGGTACCATCGGTGCGCGTGAAAATGCGCGGATTGCCAGTTTCTTTATCAGGTCTCAACTCACCTTCAATTAATACCATACTGCCTTTTTGAAGATAATTGTTTGCATTTTCTGCCTGCTTACCCCATACGGAAACGCGAAACCAGGTGGTTTCTTTTTGACGTTGACCATTGGTATCTGTAAAAACGCGGTTGCTGGCGACATTCAAAGTGGTTACTGCATTACCATTTGGGGCATAACGCATTTCCGGATCCCTGCCCAAATTTCCTACAATAATGATAGTGTGAAAACTCATTTTTACTCCCTTTCCTTGTTTTAATTTCTAATATTATCTCTTAAGAATGTATTATAAGAGTGATTTAAATATCAGATATGTGAAAAGTTTATCTAAAAATGTTGGTGGGAAACCATAAAAGTTTAAATGTTATAATGCTCGCCAGGTGATGACTATGCTAAAAAAATCTTTACAAGCGTTCAGCTTGTTTTGTCTTACATTGATCGGGATGATTGCACTTCTTCCCGCTATTGGCAGCACCCCATTACCGCAAATCACATTATCCACACCCACGCCAGGAGAAGATGGACGCATCATTTATATTGTGAAGGAAAATGATACGTGCACAAGCATTTCCCTACTAATGGGCATTTCAGAACAAGAATTACGTGAGCTGAACAACCTGCAAGTAACGGCAGACCGTGATGATTGTAGCTTCCTCTGGGTTGGTCAGGAAATACTGGTGGGCATTAAACAAGAACCGACGATAACCCCAACATCTGAAGTGCCATTAGAACCCACACCAACACCTTTGAAAGGCACCGGAACAATTTGCATCTTCCTTTTCAATGACGAAAATGGGAATGCCCTGGCAGAGGAAAATGAGCTGCCAATAGAAGGGGGCGCGGTTAGTGTGACAGACCGTCTCAGCATTGTGAACCAAACTGGAATAACTGACGCGAGTGGTGCAACCTTATGCTTTGTTGATATTCCGGAAGGAGACTATAACATCAGCGTGGCTATTCCTGAAGGATACAATCCAACGACGGTTATGAACTATGCTCTGAAATTAAATGCGGGACAAGTATCTACAATTGATTTTGGAGCACAACCCGGATCAGGTTTGCAGCCAACTTTTGGTGAACAATCCTCCTCTCCACTATTCCTGATTTTAGGTATTTTCTTTGTCCTGATAGGGGGGGGGTTGTGGTTCTATGTTCGGAGAATGACATAGAAGGCTGAGCATTAAAAAAGGTTTATTCAACAAGAAGTTCCTTTTTATAGACATATGCTTTGTAACGATATTTTTCGGTTTCCCTAAAACCTTTTTTGTCAATTGTGCTAAATTCAAGAACTCCCAGTCATTTTTCACCTTTCCATAAATAGATATATTTGATGTTTCTGTGATTAGGAATAGCTCCTTTAGGAGTTGGGAAAATCTCCCAGTCTTTATTATTGATTTCACAAAAAAACAAGGCTGGATTAAAATCAACTATGCCATGATTTCCAAAGGTGAACCATCAACGAATAGTTCAATAAATACCACTGCAGTTTTTACTCAACAAGAGGAATCAATTACTGATTCAAGTTCTCCTTTTTTAATCAGTAGTTTGGAGACAATCATTCCTTCTTTGCTTGAATTAATCAAAATCGATGCTCTAGAGATTTACTTATTCGAAAAAACAAAGCAGAAACTCGAGTGCATTTTTCAATCAGGTGTATTAATAAAAATCTGGGAAAGACCAGAAGTTGTAAGAACCAAAGATTTATTATTCTCGCAATTTGCGAAGAGTGAGCTGCGGGTCATTAATTTACCAAACCAAAGGATCATTGATATCAATCCAGACCTACGCTCAAAGGCATTTGGTCAGGTTATTTGTGTGCCAATCATTTCAAAGTCTCTGCCACTTGGTATGGCTTGTTTAGTTCATACACGCCGCAATCTTATCAATGCAAAAGAAATGGCGTTTATTCAAGCAATTATTATTTGGTTAGCTGAATTGATTGATTTTGAAAAAAAAATACAACAAACCCGCCTGCAGATTGTTACGGAAGAACGTGAACGAATCGGCATGGATTTGCATGACGGTATTATTCAATCGTTGTATGGAATCGGTTTATCCCTTGAAAATGCTCGTATGAATGTTTCACAAGGAAAGGATAATGGCGTAAAGCAAATTGAAAATGCATTAGAAGCATTGCAATCAGCAATTGCTGATATTCGAGCATATATTCTAAATTTAAGACCCCGGCAATTACGGCACAGTGATCTTGTGGAAGGAATGCGTAGCCTGATTCGTGAATTTCGTGCGAATACCATGGTGGAAGTTGAATTTGTTTGTTCTCCAACAGAGATGCAGGGTTTGGCACGCAGTCAGATTGACGCGCTTTACCACATATTCCAGGAAGCACTATCGAATTCCGCCAAACATGCAAAAGCAACCCGCGTTATTGTGCGCTTATGGAGGCGCGGAGAACGGGTGATGCTGAAGGTCAACGATAATGGAATGGGTTTCGAAACTTCCCGCTCAACAGGAAGAATTGGCCATGGATTAACGAACATGCAGGTGCGTGCAGAAGCAGCAGGCGGTGGTATGGAAGTTATTTCGATTCGCAAACAAGGCACTAACCTTTTAGCTTGGGTTCCTTATATTAAGGAATCGTATGAGGAAAATGAAATCACAATCAACTCTGCAGGATAAATCTGCTCTGCGTGGTGAACCATCTTATGTCTGGCGGGCAGGTCAACAACGCCGATTAGGCATGATTCAGTTTTGGGGAGGAGAAAAATTAAAAGGAAAAGTCCTTGAAAACGGTTGTGGTGTGGGACAGTACCTGCAGCGCTTAGCGCTTCTTGCAAATTTAGCAATTGGTGTGGATATTGAATTTTCAAGATTGTTGGAAGCAAAAAAGGATAACCGGCTATTGGTTTGTGCCGCTAGTGAACATTTGCCATTTGATCGGGGATGCTTTGATGTTATTTTAAGCAATGAAGTTATAGAACATGTTCAGGATGACCAGCAAGCAATGGCTGAGATGGCGCGCACGTTAATGATAGAAGGAAGAATGATTATCTTTTGCCCAAATCGCGGTTATCCTTTTGAGACTCATGGAATTTATTGGCGCGGCAAATATCATTTTGGTAATATTCCTTTAGTGAATTACCTGCCGATAAAATGGCGGAGCCGTTTGGTGCCTCACGTGCGAATTTACACAACCCGGTCTTTGTTGAATCTGGTGAATTGCCAATCTTTTGAGATCCTACACCAAACAGTGATTTTTGGTGGTTATGATAATATCCTCCAAAGAATGCCACATTTTGGAAAAATTATGCGAATGTTAACGAGATTTTTGGAAAAAACACCACTGAAAATAATGGGACTTTCACATTTTTTAGTTGCTCGCAGGTTAAAACCGTAAGTATAAATTCATCAATTTTAATTGAAAAAAGCACTTAACATTTTGCGAATTCAGGGTTCTGATTCTTTTCAGAATGCAGTGTTACGCGAGGCTTCTCGATAAGCACAAAAGGCACAATCCGGATTAGCAGGTGGTGGTTCAGGTTGACTGAGTAAATCTAAAACCTCATACAAGAAGGATAGGAATTCAACACGACAGATAGGACACTCTATCCACGTCGCGGGACCGAGCAGATTTAATACTGTAGCGGGTGATTCATGCATATGCTGAGGTTCAAAGAAAAATAAACCCATGAGCGTGATTGGCTTAAGCGATAATTTTCCAGGAGCGGGATTTTCCAGCGCGTATGCATAAGCATGTAATTGGCGGCTATAAAAACCCACATGTTCCTCTTTTGCTTGGGAGGTTTTGAAATCTATCACACCATAGGTATTGTCTTCAAATTTCACGATAGTGTCAAAAATACCTTGAATGTAGCAACTATTCAGACCATCTGATGCAAAAATTGGTTCCGAGGTAACCCAGCGTCCGGACATAATGGTTTTGCCTTCTGGCAAAGCTTCTGAGATCTTTTTTGTAGAATTGTCCAAGTAAATATCTTTCATCAGAAGATCAATCGTATTAAAAATTTTAGGAAATGGCAATCCAGGACGCTTGAATTTATGCCGGACTTTTAAGTAAAAACATCGTTTACATTCATCCCATAAGAAAGTCAGATCCGAAGGACTTATTTTCCAATTTTCCATTTTTTTCAATCGATCAAAATTTATTCTGTCAAACGAAAATCATACACGCCTTCAACTATTGGATAGATTCGCCCGCACAGCCCGCAGGTAATTTTAGAAGGAGTATCTTCTAATGGATAATGACCGCATGCGGGGCAACGAAAAATCATATTGAAGTCTGTTATTGCTTCCTCAGTTTTGGTTTGTTTAACTCTTGCACGCAGGAAAATGCTCGGGCTTAATGCAGTCCACGAAGCAAAATTTTGCAGCATAGATTCTTTTGCCAACATGAGCCACAAGGGCAGGATACGTTTAAGAAATCGCGCTCGAAGATAAGAAACCCCCACTTGCTTTTCGATCAAGAATTTACTTTCCTCGAGCATGGCATATACGCTGGCTGGGTGAAAATCAAAGTTCAAATCTGCAAACTCTACAGCTTCGGTACTAAACGGGTTCCAATGCTGTTTTCCTAGCCAATAACGCAGAATTGATTTCAAATTGCGTTTGTTGGCAAATTCAAGGATAAAAACTGCTTCGCTTATCAAGCATTGGCTTATTTGCTGCAAGGCAATAAGTGGTTCAGAGAGATGATGCAAGGTGCGGATCATTGTTGCAGTATCAAACACCGCAGGGGCAAAGGGCAACCGATACACATCCGCAGCAATGAATTTATAGCAAGATTGGATGCCCAGTTTTTGGATCGCTTGTTGCAATTGAGTAGTTGAATAATCCAAAAGGGTGATATGCTCAAATCCGGTGTAACGCGGTGTGTTGCGACCCGCGCCTGCCCCTATTTCCAACAAATGCTTACCGCCGGTTGGCAGCAGATGTTTCAAGGCAATGGCTTCGGCAGCATCTTCGTATCTGCGGTCATTTTTTTCCCAGAAACTTTGCTGATAATCTGAACCCTCGTAATCACAAACCGGTGGATTTTTCATGGCTGTATTTTACCTGGTAAAGAGCCCAATACATTATAGATGACAGATTAAGGTCTAGCATAAAAACGGAATGATTATATAATTCAGAATAAAATGCGGAGATTTTCTGACCATCCAATACTCTAGATAGCGTCAGTTAAAAAAATGATCTGGTTAGAGAAAAAACATTTGATTCAAACTGTGTCTATTCCTTTTGCTTTCATTGGCTTTCCAATGGGGGAAAACATGCAGAATATCAGCAATTGAATCACAACTGGATTCCTTGCTTAATTTCAGACTTATGGAAATGATATGTCTCTAATAACTGCCAACGGATTAGCAAAATCATTCGATTCAGAAGATATTTTCAGTGATGTTTCAATAAGCATCCCAAAAAATGCACGCATTGGCTTAGTGGGACCGAACGGCGTGGGGAAAACCACATTGCTCAAGATACTCGCAGGAGAAGAGGCTCCCTCACTCGGAAATATTCAATGCGCAAAAAACTTGAAAATAGGTTATCTTCCTCAGGTAACAGCATACATTTCAGAAAAAACCCTCTGGGAAGAA
>CAYVJI010000042.1:0-1829 GCA_964451805.1 uncultured Pelolinea sp.
AAACGCACTTTTCCTCATCGATGATCGGTTTCGAAGCGGAGTGCATTTCCATCTTCCCTTTGCGAGAACCGCAGCCCATGCCGATATTTTTTAGCGCACCGCCAAATCCCGTTTGTTCGTGCCCCTTGAAGTGCGTCAATGAAATGATCACGTCTGCTTTTGTGATACCCGTGCCAATTTTTGCCGTCTTCACATATTTCAAATCGATGGGAATTTCTTCTGAATCTGTTCCGGTAAGCCCATCGGCAATGATCACGTCGCACCCCACTGCGATGCGATTAAACCCATTTTCCATAGCAGCTTCCAAATGATCGACCGCGTTTGATCTGCGGCCATAATACAAAGTATTGCAGTCGGTCAGAAATGGAATTCCACCCATTTCCTTGACTTTTTTCACGATAATCGCAGCATAATTCGGTCGAAGATATGCTAAGTTGCCTGGCTCACCGAAATGGATCTTTATTGCCACCAGTTTCTTTTTTAAATCCATTTCGTCGATGCCGGTTTTTTTGATCAAACGGTTGAGTTTGTCGTACATGTTAAACCCAGGTCGGGCACGCATATCCGTAAAGAATACTTTTGCAGTCATGAATAAGTCTCCTTGCGTCAATTAAATTGCTTGAATGAATTTTCTCAATGCATCCGTAACAGCCATTGGCTGCTCCTGCATAGGCAGATGACCGGCTTGTGGTATTTCAACCAGCCAAGGTTTTTTCATTTGCGCAGCGATTGCGCGGCTGGTTTTGATTGCAACCATTTGGTCATCCCTGCCCGCGATCATCATCGCTGGAATTTCTAGGTCACTCAGAACCTGAGTGAGATCTCCTCTTTCTGCCATGCCAGCCAAAGCGCCGCAAACCCCTATGGGATTTGCTTCCTTAATGATCGCTTGGCTTTTTTCCACAATTTCCTTATTATACGAAAGTTTTGTGAACATTCTAGTTAGGATGGTTACATCATCATTCTTTTCAATTTCTTTGATGGTTTCCATCCGCTCAGTCTTCTTTTCGGGTGAATCAGCAAAGGAATGGCTTGCCAATAAGATCAATCCAGAAAGGCGTTCTGGGTAGGTAATGGCAGCTGCGAGGGCAATATACCCGCCCATAGAGTGTCCAGCTAGGATTGATTTTTCAATTCCCAACGAATCCCAAACATTGATGATATCTTCTGCCATGGTTTGCATCGTGTAGGTGCCTTGCGGGCTGGGTGATTTTCCATGCCCGCGTAAATCTGGCAGGATTATCCTGGCATGTTTTTCCAGCCAAGGGACGATTTCCAGCCAGATAGTATGGTCCAAGGGAAAGCCATGCAGCAGGGTTATCACTTTGCCTCTACCAAACTCTTCATAGTACAGATTTTCAGCCATGATTGCCTGCCTTCTTGTTGGTCATTAACTTCTGAACAAAACCAATCGCGTCCTTTTTATTCATGACCTCACCCGCCGCTTGTGCTTCCTGCAATTTAGTCAGTATCTTTCCCAGTTCTTCGCCTGCTTTTAGGTGAAAATCTTTTTTAAGGTCATCACCATTGAGGAATATGGGTGGTTCCACGATATCTGAAAAGAATTCAAACCAGCATACTAAAAGCGATCTGCTGGTCTGCAGGACTCTCCGCCATCTTTCCTGGGTGAGTTTTTCTTCATAAGTTGCGAGAATATCCGCCATATGAAAAATACTATGCACTAAACCTGCTTCCTTAAATTGCTTATAAAAGCGGTGTAATGCTTTACGGGCATCAACCGATTCGACATCTCGAAGGTCATCTGGAAGTGTATGGCTGGCGATCAGGTTTTGAATGAATAGGCATTCATTTCTAGAGAGCGCCCAATG
>CAYVJI010000042.1:1929-16631 GCA_964451805.1 uncultured Pelolinea sp.
AATGATCGCGCCACATCTTTTATTTCGAATATGCGAAAAAGTTCGTCGCGCTTTCTTTCGCTGGAGATGTTTTTTAAAAAGGGTATTGCTGCGATGATCTGTTTCTCAGCGCCTGCAGTCAATCGCATTTCAAAATCTACAAGAAATCGCACCGCGCGAATCGTACGGATGGGATCTGAAAAAAAGCTTTGGTTGTTGCATGGTCTTAGGATTTTGCGATCTAAATCCATCTCTCCCCTCAAAGGATCAATAAGTACCTCCGGATGAGCCAGATCAATTGCCATCGCGTTAATGGTGAAATCTCTCTGATTTAAATCTTCTTGGATGGTTTCGCTGGTTAGCAGTGCAAAATCGATCTTTAAAGGTTGTTCATTAACCGTAATCAGTGCTCGGCTTGTCTTGCGCTTTTCATCCAAGACAAAGAAGCTGCCATGAAAATGGTCAGCGATTTTTTTCGTCGCCAGGCTTGCATTTTTTTCTACAGCGAAATCAAGATCCTTTATTCCCCTGCCTAAAAGCCAATCCCGAATCGCCCCCCCTACAATATACATTCCACCGCAATATTGAACTAGAGATGTAACAACATGCTCAAGCTCTGCAGGAATGATCTTGGTAATCTCTTTTTGTGAGATTTTATGCGCCATATTTATCGAGATCTACCACTCCAATAAAGGGCAAATTGCGGTAAATCTCATCCAGGTCCAAGCCATATCCAAAAACAAATTCGTTGGGAATAACAAATCCGGTGTATCGAATGGGTACTTCCACTTCTCTGCGCTCCGCTTTATCCAGCAGTGTACAAACATTCAGGCTTTTTGGCTTGCGGGTTGATAACAACTTCATCACATAGGAGAGTGTTTTTCCGCTGTCAACAATATCTTCCACGATCAATACATCCTTTTCGCAGATATCCGTATTCAGGTCCATGGTGATACGTACCATGCCCGAAGAACTCCGATTGCCTGAACCGTATGACGAGATAGCCATGAAATCCATTGCATGAGGAACGTGAATATGACGGCAGAGATCGCTCAGGAACATTACTGCTCCACGCAGAATGCAGACCAGCAGCAATTGCTGGCTTTCTTGATAATCTTGGCTGATCTGCTCCCCCAGCTCAGCAATACGTTTTTGCAGAGAATCTTCGTCTATCAATATTTTCTTTAAAAAAGATCGGTATCTTTCCATCTCTTTAATCCTTCGGAACCTCATGATGCGCTCGGCAGCGGGCTTCGTACATTTCGGAAGCTCCCACGATGACAATTGGATCATTGTAATGGGCTGGCTTGCCATTCACCAAACGCTGAGTGCGGTTAGCTGGTCCGCCGCATTTCATGCAGATGGCTTGAAGTTTATCAATTTTGTCAGCCCGCGCCAATAACTCCGGCATACAACCAAAAGGTTCGCCGCGAAAATCCATATCCAGCCCTGTGACGATCACCCGAATTCCACTATTAGCCAGTTTCTCAATCACGCTGACAATCGTTTCGTCAAAGAATTGGGCTTCATCAATCCCCACTACGGTGATTTCGTCGCTGATGCTCTTGAGAAGATCCATCGAATTTTCAAGAGGAATCGCTTCAAAATCCAATCCGGCATGTGATGTCACTTTCGAGGCATTATAACGCGTATCAATGCCTGGCTTGAAAACAATGACTTTCTGTTTGGCAATCACTGCCCTGCGCAAACGACGGATCATCTCTTCAGTCTTTCCACTGAACATCGATCCGCAAATCACTTCAACCGAACCTATCTTTTGTTCCATTGATCCACTCCATCAATTCATAGTTAGATTTTACACTAAGTGCTTTTTCGTTTAAATACAAAGAAGGCTCGTCAGCCTTCTTTATAAATAAATAAACTATCCCAGATTATTAGATAGAGATTTCTTCTGCAGCTGCTGGGATATCGTAACCCAATAAGCGCAGTTTCTTTTTGATGTCAATCAGAGTCTTGCGGCCTACTCCAGGTAGGTCAAGCAAAGCAGTTTCACCTGATTGAAGCTTTTCGAGAATCTGCCCCACGTTTTTAATGCCGGCTTCTGCCAAAGATTCTGTCGCACGCTTTCCTAATTCCAGTTCTGCAACTGGTCTGTCGGGAGATGTTTTTTCATCTTGCTTGCGTTTCTCATCCTCAATATAATCCTGCCGTGCTTGCAGTTTCTTGTAGAATCGATCCACTTGACCTTCAATATCAATTAAGCGAGCTTGTTCGCCAGTAAAAAATGGGTGGCATTTCGAGCAGACTTCCGTTCGTATTTCTTTTTTCGTGGATCCGGTTTTCCATGTGTTCCCACACGAACACGTTACAGTGGCATCCGTATAGAACTCAGGATGGATATCTTTTTTCATATCAATCAACCTTTCCTGTTATACATCCCTTATGCATTCTGCGAAGGCAATATGCTGACTTTTTTTTGCCCATTCGGTAATCGTGTATATTCCACCACACCATTCGCCATTGCAAATAATGTGTAATCTTTGCCAACACCGACATTGTTCCCGGGTTTAATTCTTGTTCCGCGTTGTCGAACCAGAATGTTACCGCTGAGAACGGATTCACCGCTGTACTTTTTCACGCCTAATCGTTTCGATTTGCTATCGCGTCCATTTCTGGTCGATCCGCCGCCTTTTTTATGTGCCATTTTTTCTTCCTTTTCTCTAAACGCTTTTTTAGAAAACTACTTATGGATAGTTAAATTTATCTGCCTATTTCTTAGAAGCGGTTGTTTTCTTCGGTTTTGCTTCCTTTTTCTGGGTACTTTTTCCCGAGGCTGCCGACTTGGTGGAAGCTGCTTTTTTTATTACCGGTTTCTTTACTGGAGCTGTCTCTTTCTTAACCGTTTTTGAAACAGTTGTCTTTTTCTTAGAAGTACTCTTTTCGCTCTGTAATTTCTTTTCAGCAATCGGTTTTTCTTCCTTTGGTTGTTCTTTTTTCCCAGGGAACATAATCGAATCAACCAACAGGCGTGTGTAACTCTGGCGATGTCCAGTTTTTACTCGATAACGCTCTTTGGGGCGATATTTGAAGACTGTTATCTTTGGTCCTTTAAAATGGTCAACGATCGTTGCTTCGACGGAAACGTTTGCCAAAAAAGGCGTACCGACTTCTACTTTTTCCCCATCAGCCAATAAAAGGATATCGCGGAAGATTTTTTTCTTGCCTATCTCTTCAGGCAGCAAATCGGTTTCAAGGAGTTTTCCTTCTATTACTTTATATTGCTTGCCGCCATTATCAATAACTGCATAAACCATTTTTTTTCTCCAATCTTCACTTCACCGCATGCCACGCGATTTTTCGCCCGGTTACGGGGAAGTTGGAATACATAATTTTACCCCAGCAACCTACCGCCGGGGCAAGCAGGCAATATTATAAATAATGTCAGGGTAGATGTCAATTGGAAAAATACCAACTTTTTTCAAAACGAAGAAATTTTCCCTGGAAAGCTTGCGCGCATAGATTAGGTTTTTCAGCTAGTTTGAAGGGGAATCTGTATCGTATATGTTGATCCTCTGCCTAATTCACTCTTGATTTTCAAAGAACCGTGATGAAATTTAGCGATTGTATCTGCGATCGATAAACCCTTGCTGCCTTTTTTTAGGAATTGATTTCTCTCCAATTCTTCGATTTCAATCTTAGAAATCCCTTTTCCATAATCACTGATGGTTAGCGCGAATTCATTATCTTCAAAAAATTCTGTAATCGAGACCATTCCACCCAAATGAGATTGGTCAATCGCATACACCAGCAAGTTATATACTGCTAAAACGAAAAGGCTCTGATCCACCTTGATCTGATATTCCTTGTGAACGCGGCAATCAACCTCAATTCTCTTTTGCCTGGCTTCCGCCTGGATTAATTGAATAGCCTGCTTGATCAAGTCTCCCGATGAACATTCCATGATCCTTAATCCCTTTTCCTGTATTCTTTGATGAATATCTGTTAAATCACTGATGCGGATCAATAATTCATCAAATCCAGTTCCTATCGAATTGAGGTATTCAGCTTGCTTGTCATTGGTTTCGCCAACCATACCTAAAAGCTTGGCATATCCTTTCATCTTCTCCAGTGGTTTTATGAAGTTATGACCAATAATTTCCAAGACAAGCCGCAGGTAGTTCTGATTACGCTGTTCTTCCTCTTTATCCATCAGAACAAAAGCATAATGGATCATTCCTTCTTGTATTACAATTTTTTTACAATCAATAAAAAAGGCTCGTCTTAGGATTTGCGATTCAAACTTGTCAATTGCTTTTTTAGATTTCTTGAATTCCTGTAGCTTTTTATCATCAAATAATGATGCTACAAATTGATCGGTGAGGATTTTTTCCGCTTGAGGATTGGCGTAAAGGAGGGTGTTTTCTTGATCGGTAATAAGAACAGGAATGGATATGATCCCGAGCAGATTTTCATACATGCCGCTCCTGCTTTGGTAACCGTCCTGGATGATTGAAAACTCGCAGATTTTTTCCAGATTTTCTCCAATTCTAGAGAATGTTTCTTGGTCAAATACTGAAAAATCGCAGGCAGAATTAAATGAAAACCAGAAATAGCCTTCTGCTTCAGGTAGATTTAAAAAATGGTACGCTGCAATAGCTTTAGGGTATTTTTTATCCGGCAAAAACTTCAAGGGATGGATCCGTGAAGTATCCGGGATAATTAAATGACTCTTTTCTTTTAATTGTTTCGTGATCTGGTCGTCAATATAGGCGTAATCGGGCATCGTTGGATCACTCTCAGTTTTCCAAACACGCTTTATCCTTTGCCTATCCAGATGCAATAATATTCTGAAATTTTCACTTCCCTTAATGTGTATTTCATTAACGATTCTAACCATTCGATCGAACAGGTTCTTTTCTTTCAGTGCCGCGGCATTAATGGTATTTTCAATACCCTTAATGATCAATTCTTGAGTCTGTCGATTGAGTGAATCATTCAGACGATTGAAGTATTCTCTCAAATCCGGATCATCAATCCTATCACTCATGATAAGTTCTGTTCTTTTTTTTAATGGCATCCCTGTCCGATCACGGCTCATAATGGCATCTTTGCCTTTCGGTTATTCTTTTTCCACTCCCAGGAAAAATAAAAAAGAGGTTTTTTGGCTATTTCTCTGTTCCTGAGGATGTCACTCCATTTTTCAGTCCATTCTCTGCTTTTTTTGAAAGCCAATTCAGAAATCTGTTTTTGCCTGTTTTTGTCGGATATTTTTGTTTGTAATGAGGATCTTACCCAGCCAGATTCTAGTTCATCTCTTTCTGGTTTGATAAGCATGCTGCGCTTTTGAAAATCCTTCAGTACCTCGCGATGTAATAATTCATGTTGCCACCAAAGACTTGATGCGTCGTATTGACCACCGGGTTCAGGTCCATAGATCTGAGGCAAACTCTGCTGCAGCCAAATTGGTTTAAACAGGCTGATGCAGGGAGCCGCTGTACCTGTTGCAAAGTGCAAATCTCCTTCATTGCTCAATCTGCAAATTAGTGAACCGACGCTTTGGCTGGCACGCACCGGGCCGAAACCTTTATGGCAGCAAATTGTCCAACTTGTCAAGGAACGGTCAGGACTCCATTGCTCATCCTGATCTTGATGCATTCTCATCAATTGCATCATTTTCTCAATATCAATTTGACCACTTTGCTTGTTCAAGTAATTCCACGAACAGGACCGGCGCCATTCAGCCTGACTGAAAGTAGAGAAGATCAAGTCAGAATAACAGTCGGCGAAATGAAAATCTGCCTTGTTCTTGCACCAGTTCTTATCTATGGCATATTGGATTAACTCATCTGAAGCCAGATCCCATTCCGAACCGATTGTAATGCGGTTTGAAATGGCATAAAAATCTTCAACTCTTTTGGCTGCCCATTGCCTCCCCGCGGTCTCCAGAATCCACGCATCTCTTCTATCCGCAATCAGATAACTATTATCATAAAAAAGCTGATGATCAAATCCGCAGTTACCGCCTTGTCCAAATGTTTCTAAAAGTCCTATAATGACATGCAGCGCTTGCTCAGCACTGTTCGAGCGCTCCAAAGCAAGTCGTAGGAAATCCATTCCGATCAGACCAGCTTCTTTGTTTGGTTTTACCTTAGTAAAGACAGCTTCGTTCCCAATTGCAACGCCATATTCGTTAACCCCCATTTCCGCCCCCCACATCCAGAAAGGTCTCGAAATCAGAATTGTGTTTGTTTTCTCAGTTTGAGGGATTTTGATATAAGTGCATTTGACCGATTCTCCGCGTGGATATCGCTTTCCCGGTATGATTTCAAGATATTGCGCCTCATTTGGATCGCGATCAGAATTTTTACCGAAATATACGTTATGGTCTTTTGTCACACATCCAAGTGCTACTACCGTATCACACAACTTACCCTCCCTTTTCAGCGAGCTTTAGGATCTCTTCCACAACCTGATCCTTGGTTTTTCCATCAGTTTGAATAATGATCGCATCTTTAGCCGCCATTAATGGGGCATGTTTGCGGGTTGAATCTGTGGAATCCCTCTGGCGCATGTTTGCTAAGATTCCTTGATAATCAGCGATTTTCTCTTTGCTTTTTTCTTCCTCAAAGCGGCGCCGAGCCCGTTCTTCAATTGATGCCGCCAAAAACACTTTCAATTCCGCTTCGGGTAAAACAACAGTTCCGATATCCCTTCCTACCATGACTACCCGCCCTTCCTTTCCAAAATCCCGTTGCTGTTTGGTCAGCACCTCCCTGACTTTAGGATATGCCGATATTTGAGAAACATGATCATTCACTCTCTTATCCATCACGGATTCGCTGACATCAATCTCGTTGATGAAGATATCATTGGCCCTTTTCTCTGGATCGCTGGTTTTTTGTACCATAATCCTTAATCCGCATACCAATTCCGAAATCGCGTTTTCATCATTAGGTTTCAATCCATAATTATTCACAGCCCAAGTGACTGCTCGATACATAACCCCTGTATCCAAGAAAATGTACCCTAATCGGTCCGCTAGGGCTAAACCAACCGATGATTTCCCTGATGCAACTGGACCATCAATAGCAATTGTTTTTACGTATTTCAAAACTAATCTCCCAATCAAAAGATGTCTTTATTCACCCATATAATACTATTTTCTTTAAATACCTGCCCCATTCTGAACCACCACCAATACCAAAAATCAGAATTTGCGATGCTTTTAATGGGTTCCCAAATCCATAATGGATAACTACCGCTGATGAATTTTTGTCCAAAATAGCTTCCCATATTTTTTATTGAATCCACAGAGAAATCATTATTTGTAATGATTAGCGCGGGTTCTTCTTCGGGTAGGTAATAAGGAGTTTCGACAATGGGAATAACTTTTTGGACCGCCCAGATCACTGCGGGATGATCATACCCGATGAAAGCTACGAAATTGTCTAAATCTCCGTCAATTTTTTTCAGATCGGAATTTTGGATTACCTTGTGCACCAATTCAGCATCTTGAAAATATCCTTCCCACAGTATTTCCTGGCTAGAGTCAGTGCTGATTCCACTTGTTCTCCAAGAGCTTGAAAACTGAAAAGAACATCCAAGCATCAACAATGCAATCTGGAATAAAAGCCAAGCTTTCGTAAAGGTTTCATTAAACGCTAAAAGAAGCAGCAAAAGGCAGAATACAACCGTGATAACAGCTAACGTCAGCAATTGCGAGAGAGGGTTCATCCCCAAATGAACCTGATAGATGACACCGCTGCCGGTAATGCTTATGTTGATCAACACGCAGAGTAAAATCAGGAGATATGCCAGATTCTGTCGAGGGAGTGATTTAACCTGTTCAAGGAAATCATCCAGGTTCATCGCACCCAAAAGCCAAACTGCCAAGCTTGTCCATCCAAGATCGAGGAGTTTGTGTCCAGGGTAAATTGAAATCAGCAATAAAGATAAGATGATCCAGAAATGTAGGTAAGCATGTATTTTCTTTCTTCTTTCCTCTCTTGGTAACAAGATTGAGCAAATGACGCCTAAAGGCAGGTAAGCTGTCAGCGTGATGGGAAAGAGAGGCGGTTTTGAATTAATGGCATACGGTTTTCCCCACTTGCCTACACTCACCAATAATCCATTTAAAGGATCCCCGATCCTTATTTTCAGTAGGATCATAATTGCCACCGCCAAAAACATAAAGAATGGAATTTTTTTTAGGTCCTTTTTGATCTGAGATTCAGCATGGATTATCGCTTCAACAACCAATTTTTTTTCTTTTCTGATCACCGAAAAACCGATCGTGGCAAGCGTGAAGAATATTGCTGTCCATCCCCCATTTCTGGAAATAGTCAAGGCTAGCAAGCATAACAAAGCGAATAAATATTTGCCCCGCAAGGAAAACCCTGCGCATAACAAGAAAAATAGGAACGCGAAGGTGTTTCCATGAATCTGAAGAGAATTTGCGATCTGAAAAGGGTCCAAAGCCAGAAAGACAGCCCAAATCAGCGCACTTCTCTCACCGATTTCTTTTTCAAAGAAAAGGGGCAACAATGGAATGGCACAACCCGCCAGTAGAACCCAAAATCGCACAGCCAGATTTCCTTTTCCAAAGAACTGGATCATTGGTATGGCTAATATTTGATTCCAAATTGATAAATCTTTAACAAGAATTTCACTGGCATATAAAGGTTTCAGTAGAATGGAAGCTTCCGCTTCTGTGATTTGCAGCTGATACGCAGCATAGGCGCGCATAATCAGGCAGCCAGCCACGATCAAACCATAGATCACATGCTTCAACGACGGGGGAAAAGAAATCTTGCGAAGGGTTACCATTTATTCTGTTCCTGCATACCAATAAATTTCTGTTGTATCGTTCGAAAAAATCCTCACCAGATGATCTGAAAATTTCTCATCTTCCAATTGATATGTATTGCGTTCTAATGAGCCAATAATAATATAGCTAATATCATATCGGTCAAGGATTTGTCGAGTACTCTCCCAATCACTGCTTTCGTATAAGGTACGCGCATCCTCTTCTCTTGTGCCGATCTCCTGCACTCCTCCCCTCCATTGCATCTCATGTCCAGGCCATCCCAAGAGTGTTGGAAATCCGCTCATTTTCGAGACCCTCCCGTAGATGCTGTAACTGCCGCCAACTGCCTCCACAATCCTTCCATAAGGCTGCGTGGTTAAGAATTGGATCGCTTCTTCCTCTTCTGGATCAGAAAGCCGAAAATACTGGTTGCCATTCAAAGTCCATTCTATATGAGAAAACTGATTGGTTTTATCGATGATCGCAAAACATGGATAAATTAACCCAATTCCTAAAACAAGCAGAGAGCCTAACCTGATTAGGTATTGGTTTCTTTGTATTGGAAATGCATACAGTTTAGCAAGAGCATAAGCGCTAGCCAGAGAAAATACGATCCATACCTGATAATAGAATTTAAAAATTGTATTCATCCGCCAGCCGAATTGGTCGCGTAAATAAAAAAATTCAGGAAACAATGCTAGCAGCGTACCTAGCGCTATCAGCAGAAACACGAATCGATCTGACGAATCTATAGTCCTATTGCCAGTTTGCATTCCGCCCTCTTTGTGTTTTAGAGAGAACATCAACCCAGTGCTGATCGATAAAAAACCTAAGAGAAATAACGGTACAAATGGATGGTTGACAAATCGCCGTAAGGTTTCTTCTACCAGCTGGTGAGCACTGGAAGCTTCGTATATAGCCAGAAAACCTTGCTGAGCAGAAAGTGTGGTTTGAATTACTCGAGAGAAATCAAGGTTCAACACCGATCCTATTTCTGTTAGAAAACCTGCCAATATTTGGGAACTGAACGGAATCAGCAGTGTGATGAAAAAGACTGCCAGCAGCGCAATCATTCCCAAGAGAAAAATTCTTGTAATTCCAGCCAGTTCTTTTTTTGTTTTTATCCCTGATAACAGGAAGGCGCTTAATATGACTGCTTGAGGAAAAAACATCACCAGAAAGTGAATCCCTCGTGTACGAAAAACTAAGCTGGGCAGCAATCCACCGGCTTGCGAGGACAGCGTGATGAGGAATGGTGAATAGATTAGAATGCAAGCGATTCCCAGAGGTATGGCAAATTTCAGTAAATCATATATTCTCGTTTTTCTCCAGCCAAATTCCCGGATGCGTGCCGACACATAAACGGATACGGTCAATCCAAAATAAATTGGGAAGTCCCAGGTGTTGATGAAGATCAGGCTGCCAGTCAGGAAAGCTAAGAGCCAGAACCTTTTATCCCGAATTAATTCTGAGATGCTTGGTTTCATGTTCTTTGAATGAATGGGATTTTGGAAAAAATAGAGCCCGCAAAAAATGTTCATCAACACAAAAGGGATCGCCAAAACGTGAGGGTGCAGGTCAGACAAGAGAAAAGAGAAAAAAGGAAATTCATCAATGATCTCACGATCTTGTCCCGCGACGGTGGTGTCTTTCAGGACGCGCGAAGCCCGCCACCACCATGTCCCCCCCATTCTGCTGGGTTTCCAATCCAGGGGCAGGCTTGGGGCATTGCTGAGTTCTTGGATATCCAGCCACTGCCAAAAACCTGAGACTCTTTGCCCATCACTGTTCACCGTCCAGAAAAGTCCGCGCGAATGCATCATTTCCAACAGCCCTTCTGCATTTCCCAGGGTCAATACAATCAATCCAGCCAGCAATGATAATAACAATAATTTGCGAAATCTTGGCTTATCAATTTTCTTGCTATTACCCTCTTTATTTATCAGCAATGCGAACAGTATGCCCGAACAGGTCACAGCTGATAATGCGAAAATCAAAGCAATCGCCAAGTTGAATGCAGCTCCCGAACTGCTTCCAATCACATGCATCATTGCAGCTACCAGCAGGTAGCCGAAATAATAATAGGAAATCGAATATCCTGCTAACCAGGGATCATTAGGCGGGAAGCTTGGTGACCGGTAGATGGCATTGATGAATGCCAATTCCATAGGCTTTTCTGTTGCGACAATTTCGGGGTTGGCTGCCCTCACCAGTACCCAGATCAAAAAAGAAATCAAGAAGATAGTTTCCTGAAAAATTATGATCTGTCTATTTTCCTTTATCCATGCGGCAATCTTTCCCAGGTCATTCCTTTTTATTAATAAGAAAGAAATCATCAGCACACCCAAAACAGCCGCCAACGCTCCTCCACGGTCATTGCTCAGCACACCGCATAGATTCCCCAGCCAAAAATAATATCCCCAAAATATTAAACCGACCGCTTTGGCAATGGTATATCCACGGTCAAATGCATTTCTGAAAAAAATGTAGCAAAGCGGAAATGCAGCCCAGCCAATGAGAATAATAAATATTGCCCAAAGAAAAAAGTCAAGCATGTCAATCCGTCTTCTTCACCCGGTAGATCTCGGTATCCTTAGAGGAATAAACCAAATCCCACAAAATTCCTTCTTGTTCTGTAAATTTTCTTAAACCTTCTGATGAATATATCGCCCGTTCAAGTTGGCCCACGATGATATATTCAATCTTGTATTTCTGAAGCATTCCTTCTATCTGCCTCAAATCGCTTGTTTGATAGAATTCATTGACATCATTCACGCGCTCATATACCCATTCGCTGGGGTTGATTGCCCGTTGCTGGCGCTGATGCCAATTCCAGCCAACCACGGTAGGCAGGCCGGTGTAGATCGAAAATCGGCTGCCCCAACGATATTCACTTACATTGCCTTCGATGATGACTGGGCTTCCTTCGACGTTATCCTGCATCCATCGGATAGCTTGATAATCCTGTGAAAGGTCCATTAAATATTCGTTTTCCAGGTAAGTTGAATGGCGCATGAACTCCATTCCATCCAATGTCAAAGGGACATCCGCGCTGATTCTATCTCTCATCTTGTCAATACTGGCAGTGATCGGAAATAATGCCACCGCTATGCATAATAAAATAAAAATTGTTTTCCAAAATATTTTTAATCGTGATGGCCAGCGTGTTTGGATTTTTGGCAGGAGTTTATAGAAGAAAAATGCGGCACTCAATGCAAAGAACGTCCAGGCTTGAAGATAGAATTTGAATACTGTGTTCATTCTTCCCACATCACCGCGCAGGACAACCAATTCAACCATTAAAGTCAATCCCAAGCCTGCCAGGACTAAGATAATCATGAATCGCATTTCATCAGAGTAATCTTTTCTTAAGAAAAGCAAAGCGAATACTATTCCGATTGGTATGGTGAGAATCGCTACTTCTATGCCTTTCCAAAGAAACCAAGCTATTATGCCGATAAGAAAAAGTATGCACAATCCGAGCAGGTGCTTTCTTCCAAACCATGGTTTGAGCGCCGAAACGGGAGTGACTGCCATCCAATTTCTAACCTCGGAAAAAGCAAAACTGTAGATAATAAAAAGGTAGAAACCCCAATGCATAATATATGAAGTGATCAGAGTATGATCTCCATCCCAAAAATCAACAGCGCTGTATGCTTGACCATACCAGCGCGAGAATGGTGAATACGCCAGCAGCGAAAGTGCAATAAAGCCTGCTCCTGCCAGGACCATCCAGAGGATCCGCCGCGCTTCCTTGGGCAGGTAGTCGAAGAATCCCGCGGGCATCTTGTTTCTCCTAAATGTTGCAACCAAAATTGCCATGACAGCCAGCAATAAATATACAGGGAAATCCCATGTGTTCGTAGGTCGAAGCGTTCCAACGATAAGCGCTCCAATGCAGTATTGAAGGAAAGGCAGTTTGCTCTTTTGTTCTTGGTCCTTATTCTTGATCACTGCAAGCATCCAGCAGAGAGCCATCAGTGTTAATGGATAAGCAAACAGGTGAGCATGCGGATCCCCGTATAGGAATGTAAAAAACGGAAATTCTGTGATCGACTCACCCGGAATAGCCCGGCTTGGGATCCAATACCAATCTCCCGGGTAATATGGTAACTTAGCACCAGCAAGATATTGCAGCAGACCTTTGATGACCTGTATCCCAGACTCAAAAATATGTCCTGGAGAAGCAGCGCTGCCCTGTGTGGCGATTTTTTGAAAGCCCTGAACGATCATTGCCACGCTGCCCAGGTTGCCAATGCACAGGACAAACACAGCGCACAACACAGCCAACAAGAGAGGCGAGTGATGGATGCCTAAATCCATAAAAGAAATGATGGGCGTTGTTTTCTTCTGTGAATTTCCCCACTTTTGATGATTGAAATTGAGATTCAGACCAAAACAAAAGGCCGCCATTCCTGTAAAACTGAAAAATGTCGACAGAACCAGATTGTACGCAATCGATGGAACAATACCCAGCAGCTTGACCGGAACTGCAGCCAAAACGAAACCATAGTAATAATAATTAATATAACCCCCCGCATACCAGGGATCATAAGGTGGAAATTGATCGCTTTTCAATACCGCATTGAAAAACGAAAAATCCATAGGTTTTTCTCCTCCTTTATAGGGATGCCAAAGATCAGGATTCCCCAATCGGATTGCGATGAATAATAAAAAGAAAACCAAAGCGATAATTTCAACTTTGATGAACAACTTCCTATTTTCTTTGATCTCCCGCCAAATCTCCTTTCTGTTTATCCAGGCAAGCATCCCGTTCAGTAACAGGCAAGCAGCCAATACAAGCAGAATGGTTTTTTTACTTACGGGAACATCGCTGGACCCCAACCACCAGACTAAAAAAGCCCAAAAGATCAATCCTAACAATTTATGAATTGCGAATCCTTTATCCCGTAGGCTTGAAAATACCAAACGCCCGCTTGGATAGAAAATCCAACCCACAACACTGATAAAGAGATACCAGAGGATCACCACACTGAATGACGATTGGTTGATGAGATCCTCGTATCGGAAGAGCTGTGACCATGTTCCACTGTTTATCTGTTGCTGAAATCTGCTCTCACTGAGCATGAGACTGCCGGTGTGCCGTTCTGCTTGGGCTGGATTTAGGTTGAGGACATTTTCCAGGTCAACCTGATACAAATTCTCAGCGGTTGTTTCCATGTTAAATTCACTCGTTTTTTTGAAAATGAGAACTTTAGGATGGTCATAGACCGTGAAAGCTTCCTCTGCAAATTGCGAGTTGAATTCCCATCCGAAAATACCAGGATTTGATTGGAAAACCTTTACAAGTTGAAATCCCAATCTGCCCGAGAACATGCCGGGTTGCGCGACCTGATAACACCACTGCACGTCTTTCTGAGTGCATCCGAGCAGTGCTCGATAAAAATATGTTGACAGGGGAAATTTCTCCGGGATCTGGGTGACGCTGCCCCACTGCCGGTTGGATGTCATCACGATATAGTCGCTCTGATCCAAAATGCTCAAGAAACGCTGTCGCTTTTCCTCATTGTCATCCCAATACATCTGCAGGTTCAAGTCAGATTGATATACACCTTCCTGTCGGTCAAACGGGCTCAAACCATACATATATAACGGCAGAGCATCATCCCAATCCGTTTCTTTGGCGGATTTTGAACCATTAATAAGTATTTGTGCATCCTCACCGTTGATCCTTATAATTAGTAAATAAGATGCCTTAGAATCTAATTCAATGGATTTGTTCAGCATAACCCGCACGGCTTCCCCGCGGTAATCCGCATCCGCTCCGATGATTCCTGTGAACTCTCCTTCTCCAAGAATCTCGTTTGTCTCACCTTGCAGGATTTGCACCTGTATCTGCATTGCATTCGTAGTATCAGAAATATTCCTCACCCGGAAAAGTTCAACCGACTCAAGTGTGGCTGTGCGTTTGGGAACAAACCGGTATAGATAAGGT
>CAYVJI010000043.1:0-16534 GCA_964451805.1 uncultured Pelolinea sp.
CTCCAAATTATCAGTGAGGCCTTGGAGAGCCTTAACGCCAACAAGCTGCGCGCTGCTTTGACGATCTTGGGGATCGTGATCGGTGTGGCAGCCGTGATCGCCATGCTGGCAGTGGGCACAGGAGCGCAAGATACGATTCTTGGTTCGATCAGCGGTATTGGAACAAACCTGTTGTTCGTTTTTCAGGGCAATCTCCAGCAGGATGTACGCAACGAAAAACCATTGACGATGAATGATATCAACGCATTATCAGATGTTTATCAAGCTCCGCATATCCAAATGATTGCGCCGATTGTTTATGACACTCTAGCAGCCAGTTATGGCGGTGAATCAGCTACTCCGGAATTGTTTGGGGTAACCCCTGAATTTGAAATTGTGAGCAATTACTTTCTGATCGAAGGCAGTTTTATCACGGAGGATCAGGTAAATGGGCTGGCTTCGGTTGCTTTACTGGGACCGGAAGTGGCAGATAAACTGTTCGACCGGCGCACTCTGATCACGGGCGAAACAATCCGCATTGACGGTCAGCCTTTCCGCGTGATCGGTGTGCTGGAACCCAAAGGAGGAGGGTCTTTTGGCAGCCAGGACAATGTGATTTTGGTACCGATCACGACAGCCCGCGCGCGATTATTAGACCGCGAACGTGATCATGTGGATATTGCCTATGTTCAGGCGATCAGCGCAGAAACGGTGCCCATTGCTCAAGAAGAAATCGTACAGATCTTGCGCAACCGACACCGCACGGAGATTGGTTTGGATGATTTCACCATTTTCACTCAAGAAGATTTCCTGTCTCTGGCAGGCACTATTACCGGTGTGCTTACAATATTTTTAGGCGGAATCGCCGCTATTTCCCTGCTGGTAGGCGGAATCGGCATTATGAACATTATGCTGGTTTCTGTGACGGAGCGTACGCGCGAGATCGGTTTACGCAAGGCGATTGGTGCTCGCAAGCGCGATATTTTGATCCAATTCCTGACGGAATCTGCCTTATTAAGCATGTTTGGTGGGTTTATTGGCATCATCTTCGGCTGGGTGATTTCTTTCGCGGTGGGGAAAATTGCCTCTGCCAGCGGCACACCTTTCACACCTGCTGTAAAACTGGATGCTATTATCCTGGCAACTATCTTTTCCTCAGCGGTGGGTCTCTTCTTTGGAATATATCCGGCCAACCGCGCAGCGAACTTGGAGCCGGTAGAAGCTCTGCGGTATGAATAGATCAAATCATTCGGTGCAAAAAAAAAGCAGTTCATTGTGAACTGCTTTTTTTTGACTAAAAAAATTTAGGTTTGGTAATAATTATATGAAGGATAGAAACAAAAGTCATCAATCAGATTTCGGAATCGGTTAGAATTAACCGACTTACTTCAAGGAGGCGTATTTTATGGAAACCTGGCGAGTGATTGCGACCGATGGCTTGCAGGAAACAGGCATGAACATCCTTTCGAAAGATGCGCAGGTGGATGACTGCAAAGGCATCACCATGGAAGAATTACAACAAAAAATCAAGGAATATGACGCTATCATTGTACGCAGTAGAACAAAATTGAATCGTCAATTGATAGAAGCTGGCAAAAAGCTGAAAGTGATAGGGAGAGCTGGCGTTGGGGTGGACAACATCGATATTGATGCCGCTCGAGAAAAGGGAATAACGGTTGTGAATGCGCCCAGCGCAACCACAACGGCAGTCGCAGAATTGGCGATGGGATTGATATTCGCTATGGCGCGCGAAATTCCTAGAGCTGATGCTTCATTGAAACGCGGTGAATGGCTTAAAAAAGATTTCATGGGTGTCGAGCTTTATGGAAAGACGCTTGGAATTATTGGGTTTGGACGGATCGGATCAACGGTCGGGCAAATGGCGGCAGCAGTCGGTATGCGCATCATGGCGTGCTGCTTGTTTCGCATCCCCGAAACCGTTCGCATCATTGGCGGAGAATTATTAGTGATGGATGACATCATAGAAAAAGCGGATTTCATTACCATTCATACTCCCCTGACTGATGAGACGCGCGGCATGATCAATGCGGAAGCATTTGGGCGCATGAAGGATGGCGTTTATCTGGTGTGCACTGCCCGCGGTGGAATTATCGATGAACCAGCCCTGCTGGATGCATTAAATTCGGGGAAGGTGGCGGGGGCGGCTTTGGATGTGTATGAAAATGAACCGCCAAAAAATATGGATCTGATCAACCATCCGCATGTGATTGCCACGCCGCACATGGCTGGTCAAACGCATGAATCCCAAAGACGCGCTTCCATGGATATTGCCAAGGAAGTGCTGGCGGCGCTAAAGGGTGATAAGCTGCATTGGCAGATTGTCTAATTTTATAAGGTATCGGTGAATTGATGGAAGAAAAATTGCAGCAGCTCAAGAAGCTGTGGGCGGAGATCGCGGATCTGAAAGCCACCAGCGCATTGCTGGAATGGGATCAATTGGTCAATATGCCGGAAGGTGCAGCACAGGATCGAGGAGAACAGATTGCGACCATTGAAAAGATCGCCCATGATAGATTGACATCCGATGAGATCGGGCGGTTGCTGGATAATTTGAAAGGCATGCCAAATCAAAATGGCGCTGATTCGGATGATGCGCGGTTAATAAAAGTAGCGAGAAGGCATTATGAAAAAGCGGTAAAAGTGCCGGCTGCATTCGTAAGCGAATTTGCCCGCGCTTCGACCATAGGCCAATCGGTGTGGGAAAAGGCTAAACTTGAAGCGAGTTTCGAGACCTTCCGACCCTGCCTGGAACAATTGGTGGAGCTGCGCCGACAATATGCCGATTTTTTCAAACCCTGGCAGCATGTTTACGATCCCTTACTAGATGATTTTGAACCGGGTATGAAGACAGTTGAGGTTCAGGAAATTTTCAATGCATTGCGACCCAAACAGGTTGAATTGATCCGGCAGATCAGCCAAAAACCTCAGGTTGAAAAATCTTTTCTTTTCCTGAATTATCCAGAGGAAGGGCAACGTGAGTTCGGCGTGGAAGTGATCGAGAAATTTGGATATGACTGGAAACACGGCCGCCAGGATAAATCTGCCCATCCTTTCACCACCGGTTTTGGTTTGAATGATGTACGCATTACCACACGTTTTAAACCCAATTTCCTGCCATCCGCTATGTTCAGCAGCATGCATGAATGCGGTCATGCCTTGTATGAATTGGGCATCGATAAACGCTTTAATCGCACTCCCCTGGCAGATGGCGCTTCAATGGCGGTGCACGAATCGCAATCACGCCTGTGGGAAAACTTGGTTGGCAGGTCACGGGCATTCTGGCGCTGTTTCTATCCGCGTTTGCAGCAGATCTTTCCCTCTCAGCTGGGAAATGTAGCAATGGAGGCTTTTTACATGGCTATCAATGCTGTGGAACCTTCATTGATCCGCGTGGAGGCTGACGAAGCCACCTATAACCTGCACATTATGCTGCGCATGGAACTGGAGATTGCTCTCATGGAGGGCAGCCTACCCGCCAAGGATGCACCGCAGGCTTGGAATGAAAAGATGAAGGATTATCTGGGAATCCGGCCACCGGATGATGCCCAAGGGGTTCTGCAAGATGTTCACTGGTCCTTTGGCGGATTTGGTTATTTTCCCACCTATGCGTTAGGAAATTTGGTTTCTACCCAGTTATGGGAACGCATGCTGCAGGACATTCCGCAGGTTGAAGAGCAGATCGAGCAAGCACAATTCGCCGATCTATTAGGTTGGATGCACAAGCAGGTGCATGTGCATGGCGCAAAATTTGAACCTCAAGAATTGGTGCGAAAAGTTACCGGCACAAAGATTAATCCCGATGCATATATGCGCTATCTGCAAACCAAATTCAAAGACATCTATAACCTATAAATCTATATAACTTGGCATGAAAAAATTGCAGCGTTTGGGCTGCGGTTTTTTTCGCTTACTTCCTGTTTGATAAGCGGTCACCCTGTTTGGGAATTAAAATGCTGCGTTGACAGAGTAGAATTCCGGGTCGGTGGGCGTCTCGCCGCTGGGATCCCAGACATATACCCAATCGCCTTCTTCTGCCCAATCATAAAGCCAGTGGGAATCGCCAATGGATAGATTGACACAACCATGAGATTGTTCATAGCCGAACATAGCGCGCCAATACGCTCCATGCAGCGCACGCGGCCCATCGTAGTACATTGTCCAGGGCACGTTCTCTAACAAGTAATAATCCGTTTTGCCGGTTGCGAAGGCGCCGGTCATGGTCTCGAATTCTTTTTTCAAGCGGATCTGAAACAAACCCGGCTGGGTGTAATAGGGTTCGAAACCGGTTGCCACCAGGGTTGCAAATCGCAGCTGGCTATCCTCATATACGCTGAGAGTCTGCTCATAGAGATTGATTTCAATCCAGCGACCGTTTTCCACTCCCTGCGGTGCATCATGGTGGGGATAAACCACTCGGATGGCGCGCCGGTCGACCCATTTCCCGATGCCGATCATGTGCCAGGTTGTGCCCTCAGCCTCAACCTGATCGTACACCTGTACGATTGTGCTGCGGGTCAATTCTTCATTCACTTCCTGAGCGTTGATGCTGGGATTGCGCCGCGGTTTGACCATATCGATGATCCAGCCGAAGCTGGCAGTTGGGTGCTGATCGAATAAAAGACCCTGGAAAGTGGAATATTGGGTAGGCGACGCGCGGATCCATTCATTCAAATCATTCTGGACATAAGCATCCCCACCGTTATAGGCTACACTCTTATAGGAAATATACAAAGTATTGCCAATGGGCACGAGGTGAGAAGCGCCCCATCCTGAAACGGCGGCATCAAAACTGGGATACCATGCTGCCTGATAACCTTCAGGTACATTCAGCTTGGCATATTGCATGTCCAAGGCTAAAAAACTCTGATCTGGGTGAGAAGCCAACAGCGGCTGCGGCGGCAGGTTGAGCCCGCGGCGCGCCCAATAGGTTAATGATGCGGAAGGTCCCAGCGGCAGGCAGTCTTGCGGAGCAAGCAGATATACTCCCGGCTGACAGAGGGGCAAACCTTCATAGGTCTCTTGATAATCTGGCAAATCAGGATCCTGGATTTCTTGTGCGGATACGATCGTAGGATTTGACAGAAAAACAGCCATGAGAAGAAAGGCGGTAGCTGCCATGTGAACTTTTTTTTGCATACGTTCCTCAATGAAAGACAATGGCAATAATTCTACTTGATAATTCGGCGCCCTTTCTCCAAAGCCTCTCAGGACTTGCTTAACTGATCTCGAACCGAACCAAGGTGTGGTTACCCCGCTCTTCTATCATGGAGAATCCCGCATTTAGGAAGGTTTGTAATGTACCCATGTATATACTAACAGCAGGTTGTTTAGAAAGGTATCTAACCGGGTAGGCTTCTACGAATGCAGCTCCCTGCTGGCGCGCATATTCGACTGCACTGATGATGGTCTCGCGCAGCAAACCTGACCTGCGCTGCGTTTTGGCGATGAAAAAACAAACAATTGACCAGACCGGTTTTTGATCGATTCTTTTTAAAAGGTGTGAGCGTTCCAATGCCGAGAACTGATCACGCGGTGCAATGGAACACCAAACAAGAGGTGCGCCGCTTTGATATCCTATGATTCCCGGTATCACGCCGCTATGAACCAGGTTTTTCATGGCCAATTTATTGGAGTCACCACAACCATTCTGGAATTCTTTGCGCGTCAAACGCCAGAACATACACCAGCAGCCACCGCAAGCGCCTTTTGGACCCATCAAATCAACAAAATCCTTCCACCGCTTGGGAGTTAGTGGAAAAAATTCCAGATTCTCTGAATGAATTCCCTTCTCCATGATTCCCTCCAAAAATAACTCTATTGAAAAATCTTAATGAACGCTTAAATCTCATTGTAATACTGAAGAAATGCCCTGTGCTATAATGCAGGGTACTTAACGGTTGGAAGAGGCGGAGGAAATGCGATTTCTCATCACAGGCGCGGCAGGATTTTTGGGAGCGCCATTGGCTAATAGACTCATTGAATGCGATCATCGCGTGGTGGGTTTAGATGATCTATCCACTGGCGACCCGGAGCGATTATCTTCTGAGGTGCATCTCGTGCGGGGAGATATCAACGACCGGCCCAAACTGTGGACATTGCTGCAGGAGGTTGATTGCGTATACCATCTGGCAGCCCGTGTGATTGTGCCGGAATCGGTTCTCTACCCGCGTGATTACAATCAGGTCAATGTCGGCGGCACAGTCACCCTGATGGAAGCCATGCGCGATGTGGGCGTACGCCGTGTGGTGTTCATTTCCTCTGGCACCATTTACGGCAACCAGAAAACCCAACCTGTCAGGGAATCTTGCCGACCCAATCCGCGCTCGCCGTACGCAGTTTCGAAATTGTCTGCCGAATACTATATTCGCTCGATTGGAGATCTTTGGGGCATTGAAACGGTCTGCCTGCGGGTTTTTAATGCCTATGGACCAGATCAACGAATGCCGCCTACCAATGCGCCGGTCATTCCCTATTGTATTCGCCAATCATTGGATCAGGGCACGATCGTTGTGCATGGAGATGGGCGCCAAACTCGCGATTATGTGTATGTTGATGATGTGGTCGATGCAATGGCAGCTGCAGCGATCACGCCTGATATCAACCGTTTGATTATCAATGTCGGCAGCGGAAAAGAAACATCAGTGAATGATGTCATCCGCGAAGTGTTGAAAATAACCGGCATGAATCCTGAAATCGTGATGAACAAAACGCATGACAGCGGTCCTTCACGCATGCAGGCTGATCTAACCGTGGCGCGCAAAAAACTGGGATATCGTCCCAAAGTGGATCTTCATGAAGGATTAAAGCGTACTATTCAGAATGATCTGCGCTTTCATAAGAAATGATTCTTCTGCGCTTTTCAGAAAAACAATGGACTAGATAAATTTTAAACGCCCAGCGGCGTATGCTATCATTTTGAGCAGCAACCAGCCGTGCTTCCAGCGTTGAATGTTGGTGGTGCCATAGGTTCGTTCATGATAACGGATGGGCATGTCAACGATTTTCAGGTTCAATTTTGCAGCGCCGAAAATCAGTTCGAAATCCCCGAAAGGATCAAAATCTCCGAAATAGGCTCGATTCGCCTGAATTTTTTCATAATCCTTTCTCCAAAGCACTTTGGTGCCGCATAAGGTATCCTTGATAGGCTGCCCGAGGAGGTAAGTGAAGATCAAGGTAAAAGCCTTGTTGCCGATCAAATTGAAAAAACGCATGGCATTCTTTTCCATTGGGTATACCAAGCGTACGCCGTTGATGAAATCACCAATATTCGAAGCCAGAGCTTGGTAAAAACGCGGCAGGTCTTCGGGCGGCATGGTCAGGTCTGCATCCAGAATCATTAACATATCACCGCTGGCATGGGAAAATCCCAGATGCACTGCATCTCCCTTGCCTTGTCCAGTCTGCTTGTAAACACTGGCTGGGATGTGTTTATGGGTTTGAATCTGCTGGCAAATTTCCTGATATGTGGCATCCTGGGAATGCCCTTCAACAAAGATCAATTCGGTTCGTGATCCCAAACTTGGCATTTCCTGGAAAACACGTTGAATATTGCCGGCTTCATTCCTGGCTGGCACTACAATGCTCACACTGTATTTTTTTCTTGTAGAGAGCTGTTTCGGTTTTGGTCGTGCGACAACAAAATGCGTCATGGCAAAAAGTCGAAAAGGCCATATGTGCACCAGCAGTTTATTGCAGAGTGGGGTCAGTAGTGGAATGCGAAAGGGCAACAATACTTCTTCCCAGGTGCGCACCCATTCAAAACCTGATAAATTCAGCAGATTGAAAATATCCTCAACGGTCAACCAGTTCTGCAGCAGGGTGGGTTTGGCAACTCCAAGTAAGGCAGCCAGGTTGATTGGCCATTCCCACAACCTGCTATAAAAATTGAGAACCAAGCGACCATCGGCTTTTAGATGCCGGTGGGCATTTTCAAAGATCGCTTGCACATCCCAGACATCATTAACAGTATCCGAGATAACAACCGCGTCAAATTTTCTTTGGCTGCGGAATTCCAGTGCATCCGCGCGAACAAAATTCAAATGTGGATGCAAGCGTTTGGCTAAACTGACCATTTTTGGAGAAATATCCAATCCGAGTCCAAACTTGGGCTGCAAAGTGGCTAAGAGATCGCCATTTCCGCAGCCAATTTCCAGCACATTCTGGTCGGATGGGATATTAAATTTAAAAACTTGGGCAATTCTTTTGCGGTAATACTCTCCCCAGCCGCGCCAGCTCTCAAGTTTTTCTGCGACTGTATCCCAGTGTGCCTGCCGTTCCAAATAGAAAGATTGCTTTGTTTTTTCCACTTTTTTCAAAATCTTTTCTGTATGGATTATACATGGTGATGACAAAACCTTGACCTCTATCACGGCCGGGTTTATAATTCAACAATTGAATATTGAAATGATGCAAGAGGAATTCAAAGCAAGCCCAGCCGATCTTACTATTCTAGAACACATTGAGGACGAACCTGATACCACGCAAGCCAATCTGGCTGAAAAATTAGGTGTGGCAGTCGGAACCATCAACTGGCATTTAAAGCGATTGATTGAAAAGGGTTATGTAAAGGTCAAGCGGGCTGAACGCAAAAAGCTGCGTTATATCATTACGCCTGAAGGAATAGCATTGCGGGCACATTTGCTGGTTGATTTTATCCAGTCATCATTAGAGTTGTATCGATTGGTGCGGGAGCGTTCGCTGCGTGCTATCGGTGAAATTAAAAAACAAGGCTACCATTCAACCCGCATTGTCGGTCAAGGAGATGTGGCGGAAATTCTTAAGCTAACCTGTCTTGAACAAGGTATCGCACTCACTCAAAATCACCGTGATCCAATACTGCGGGTGGTGGAACTAAAAATATTCATTGAGATAAAGGATGATAAGAAGTAATGGGTGCTGAAAATTTTTGGAAAATGAAACATGTCTGCGTGACAGGCGGTGCGGGCTTTTTGGGGAAAGTAGTAGTGCGCAAACTGGAGGAACGCGGTGCGGCGCATATTTTTGTACCTCAGATTGAGGTTTATGACTTGGTCAAGAAAGAAGATATTGAGCGTATGCTGGCTGATGCCAAGGCGGACATGATCATCCACTTGGCTGCGCAAGTAGGCGGCATTGGCGCAAACCGAGAACACCCAGCAGAATTTTTCTACAATAACCTGATGATGGGTGTGCAATTGATGCACTATGCCTGGCAGACAGGAGTGGAAAAATTTGTAGCTATAGGCACCATCTGTGCTTACCCGAAATTTACACCGGTTCCTTTTAATGAGGATAACCTGTGGAATGGATTTCCCGAAGAAACCAATGCTCCTTATGGGCTGGCGAAGAAAATGCTGCTGGTCCAGGCTCAATCCTACCGCCAGCAGTATGGCTACAATTCCATTTTCCTATTGCCGGTAAATTTATATGGACCGGGAGATAATTTCAATACCGAATCTTCGCATGTAATCCCGGCTTTGATTCGCAAGTGTTTGGAAGCCATCGATAGCGGTCAGGAGGTTATTGAGGTCTGGGGCGATGGTTCTCCCACCCGAGAATTTTTATATGTTGAGGATGCCGCCGAAGGAATTCTGCTGGCGGCTGAAAAATACAACGGAGATTTGCCGGTCAATTTAGGCTCGGGTCATGAGATCAGCATCAAGGACCTGGTTGAATTGATCGCGCGGTTGACCGGTTTCTCAGGAGAATTGCGCTGGGATACCAGCAAACCAAATGGACAGCCGCGGCGTGCGTTGAATACCAAGCGAGCTGAGGAACTGTTCGGATTTAAAGCAGCCATGCCCTTTGAAGAAGGATTGAAACGAACGATCGCGTGGTACCGCGAACATCGTTCTCAATAAAAAAAAAGATTATGGTCAATAGTGAAACCAAGACGACCCTGATTAAGGCAACCAGCGGGTGGGCGGCATTGAATCTGCGGGATCTATGGATCTATCGCGAATTGGTGTATTTTATGACCTGGCGAGATTTGAAAGTGCGTTATAAGCAGACCCTGCTGGGGGCTGGATGGGCAATTCTGCAGCCTTTCTTGACCATGGTAGTATTCAGCATCTTTTTCGGCAATCTGGCACAGGTGCCTTCAGATGGCGTACCTTATCCAATATTTTCTTACACCGCATTGATTCCCTGGACCTTGTTTTCCAAGGCATTGCAGGATGCCAGCCGTTCACTAGTGCAAAGCAGTCACATGATCACCAAGGTTTATTTCCCGCGCATAATTCTTCCTCTGGCATCAGTGTTGGCAGGCGTGGTTGATTTTTTCATTGCGTTCGTTGTGCTGCTGGGCATGATGGCATATTATCGTGTGACCCCTACTGTAAATGTTTGGACATTGCCTTTATTCCTGCTGCTGGCTTTGGTCACCGCGATTGGTGTCGGGTTGTGGCTGTCAGCTTTGAATGTACTCTACAGAGACATCAATTACGTGCTGCCCTTCCTGACCCAATTCTGGATGTTTATTACCCCCATAGCCTATCCGAGCAGCATGGTGCCGGAGAAGTGGCAGGTTATTTACGCCATCAATCCAATGACGGGGGTTGTGGAAGGTTTTCGCTGGGCTTTGCTGGGCAGCGGGCAGCCGCCCGGATTAATGACCCTGATATCCAGTCTTGTGGCATTGGTGTTGCTGGTAAGCGGCATGTTCTATTTTAAGCGCATGGAGCGGCTGTTTGCCGATATGGTATAGGGCTTGGAGAGGGATAAATAATGAGCGCAACAGCGATTCAGGTTGAAGGATTAAGCAAACAGTACCGTATTGGTCAAGCAGTCAACAATTACCGCACCCTGCGTGAAACCGTTATGGAGAGTTTCTCAGGCACACGCATGATTGACAAGGGCAGACCGAATCATCCCGAAACGATCTGGGCATTGCGCGATGTTACATTCGATGTCAAGCAGGGGCAGGTGATCGGCATCGTGGGGCGGAATGGAGCTGGAAAAAGCACTCTGCTCAAGGTCCTTTCACGGGTTACCGAACCTACTGCAGGTTTCGTGGAGATTCGCGGCAGGGTTGGTTCTTTGCTGGAGGTAGGCACCGGATTTCACCCCGAATTGACCGGCAGAGAAAATATCTTCCTGAATGGTGCGATTTTAGGGATGAAAAAAGCGGAGATTGAAAAAAAATTTGATGAAATCGTGTCTTTTGCAGAGGTAGAAATATTCATTGACACTCCCGTAAAGCGTTTTTCCAGCGGCATGTATCTGCGTTTGGCTTTCGCGGTAGCTGCCCACCTGGAACCTGAAATTCTGGTGGTGGATGAAGTGCTTGCGGTGGGTGATGCGGAATTCCAGCGTAAATGCCTGGGCAAAATGAGCGATGTCGCCAAGCAGGGACGAACAGTTTTGTTTGTCAGCCATAACATGTCGGCAATTTTGCGCTTGACCCAAGAAACGTTGGTGATTGATCGCGGACGGCTTTTGCTGCGAGCGCCTACCGCACAAGCTGTCGATTTTTACCTTTCACGTGGGTTAACGCAGGAGGGGCAGCGCATTTGGCAGTCAGATGAAATTCCCGCACAGGCCCAACCATTTCAACCCATCGCTGTGCGTCTGCTGGATTCCCGTGGTGCGGTCATCGAAACAGCGCGCTCGACCGACCCTATTTATCTCGAGGTTGAATATAAACTAAAAAAAGCGATCAAAGGATTGCGGGTAGGCGCCTATATCCTCAGTTCACACGGCGAATTCATTTTTACTTCTTTTGATACGGATGATCCACAGTATTTTGAAAAATACGCTCAAAGAGAGGATGGCCATTATATCAGCCGCTGCGAGATCCCGGCTGATTTGCTGAATAGCGGACGATATATGGTAGGCATCAATGCCAGTTCTTATCGCATTAAGACATATTTCCATGACGAACAGGCATTGGCTTTCAATGTGGATGCTTCCGGCTCACCCGGTACGCAATGGCCGGAAGCGCGGCTCGGACCAATCCGTCCGCGTTTGAAATGGAAAATCAAGCAGATTCAAGAATCCGGAGATGTAGTTCATGAATGAGACCACCAAGAAAGCAAAAGATCTAATAAAAAACGTCTTGGGGCAAGTACCCCTGATGGCAGAACTTTACTGGCTCATTCGGCATAATGATAAGAAATTGAACTCGCGATTTTCGCTCAGCAATCTGGATCAGCATTTACCCGAGATCACCCGGCAGGCAGCAGGATTGCGGAAAAGCTGCAAGCTTTCTGGAAAAAAAATCTTCATCTTCTCATCTTTGCACTATTGGATCGAGCATGCAACCATCATGGGTGTTTCTCTGGCGGGATTAGGACATGAGGTTACATTGGGATATTTGCCTTACCATGATTGGCAGAATCCCATTAATAAATTTGACCTAAAACGCCAAAATATCTATTGCCAAGAAATTTTGCATAAAGCCAAACCACTCATCGATGTTTTTTCCTTTTTAGAAATGAATACCGGCTACAAATTGGTGCCTGAGGACCTGCGTGAAAAGATCGAACTTGTATCCCGATACGACAGTATGTACACGCTGCAGGTTGAGAACGTGGATTCCAGCAGCCCTATTTATAAATTGCGTTTAAAACGCAATATGAGCGCAGCCAGAGACGCATATGAATATCTGCGAAAAGAAAAACCGGATGTAGTGATTGTACCCAACGGGTCAATTCAGGAGTTTGGCGTCGTGTATGAGGTAGCTAGATATTTGAATATCTTTACCGTGACGTATGAATTCAGTGACCAACGTGATCGCATTTGGCTGGCTCAAAATGATAAGGTCATGCGGCAAAATACCGAAGCCTTGTGGGAGGTTTATCGCGATAAACCTTTGATCTCCTCTGAAAAACAGAAAATCCGGGACTTGTATGAAGCCCGACAAAAAGCATCGGTCTTCCGAAATTTTTCGCGCCTGTGGCAGCAAGTTCCAGCCAGAGGTGTCGAAATTGCGCGCCAGGAATTGAATCTGGATGAAAGACCTGTAGTGCTTTTGGCGACCAATGTGTTGGGTGACAGCCTAACCTTGGGACGCGAGATCTTCACCCAAACCATGGAGGATTGGCTGGTGAAGACCTTGCAATACTTCGCCGGCAGACCGGATGTGCAATTGGTCATCCGAGTTCATCCCGGTGAAGTGTTAATCCATGGTCAATCCATGCTGGAAGTAATTCAACGCGTACTCCCCAAGCTGCCGGAGCATATCCGCGTGATCGCCCCAACCGAAAAAATCAATACTTATGATCTGATCGCAGCGGCAGATGTTGGTTTGATCTACAGCACCACAGTGGGGCTGGAAATGGCCATGTGCGGCATTCCGGTTATCGTGGTGGGAGACACGCATTTTCGGAACCGCGGTTTCACTTATGACCCGCAGACATGGGTGAAATACCATAAGCTGCTCAAAGCAATTTTAGAGGATCCTCCAGCGTATAAACTCAGCAAGGAACAGATCGAACTGGCATGGGCATACGCCTATCGCTTTTTCTTTGATTTTCCCAAACCCTATCCCTGGCACCTGGTGCATCTTTGGGAAGATTACACTGACAGACCGCTGGGAAAGTTGGTTAAATCGAAAGAATGGTCTGAATATCGACAGACGTTTGACTACTTGATTGGCGAACCGCTCACATGGCAAGCAGATTAATGAGCACGGATTCCGGCTGGGAAATGCAATGACGAAAAATCCAATCAAAGAGGATGTGCGCAATTTTTATGATCAAATTGGCTGGCAGAAAGTCAGCAGCGGGGTGTATCAGAATGCGGAATATGAAGATCTGCGGCCGGTCTCGAGAGATTACATCCATAAATGCCACTTGCGTGTAAACCGCCATCTGCAGCCTACCGGAAAGTATTTGCTGGATGCAGGTTCAGGTCCGATCCAATATCCGGAATACATAACCTATTCCGCTGGGTATCAATACCGGGTGTGTTTGGATCTATCCATCGTTGCGTTGATGGATGCCAGAGAAAGAATTGAAAAGCATGGCTTATTCGTGGTTGCGGATGTCGCCCACCTGCCTTTTTCAAACGAAGTGTTTGAGGGTGTTGTCTCCTTACATACTCTACACCACCTGGCAGCAGATGATTATCTGCCGGCCTATCGAGAGCTGCGCCGCGTAATGAAAAAAGGGAGCAGCGCGGTGGTTGTAAACGGCTGGGATGCTTCTCCTCTGATGCGTTTTTTCCGCATTCCAATAGTTATCATGGAAAGAATAAGTAGAAACAGGCCGGATGCACAAGTTCAAAATGACAAAGCTTCTGCACAACCCTGTAGCCAACCGAAACGCACTTTTGTGCACAAGCTAGATGCTTCCGGTTTGAGGAGCTTGTTAGGGCAGGATTTTCCTGTGGATATTTTGGTGTGGCGCAGCGTGAGCGTGCGATTTCTGCGGGCAATGATTCACCCGGCATTGTTGGGCGGTTTGTGGCTGAAAAGCATCTTCCTATTGGAAGAAGTGTTCCCCAGGTTTTTTGGTGAGAATGGGCAATATCCCTTGATCACTTTCAGAAAAACAGAAGATAATAAGTAAAAATACTCTTAATAGGAATAGGAAAATGGATTGGAAAAATAAGGTTATTCTGGTTACCGGCGGCACCGGTTCGTTCGGAAAAAAGTTTATCCGCATCATGCTGGATGAGTATCATCCAGCGAAGATCATTGTTTTCAGCCGAGATGAGCAAAAACAACATGAAATGCGACAAACCGAGTATGACCACCCCAATCTGCGCTATTTCATCGGGGATATTCGCGATTATCAGCGGCTGCGACGAGCATTTGAAGGTGTGGATTACGTGGTGCACGCAGCCGCACTCAAGCAAGTGCCGGCGTGTGAATATAATCCCATGGAAGCTGTCAAGACCAATATTTTAGGCAGCAGCAATGTGATTGATGCCGCCCTAGATGCCAATGTTGAACGCGTCATTGCTCTCAGCACCGATAAGGCAGTAAATCCAATCAACTTGTATGGTGCCACCAAGTTGGCCGCGGAGAAAATGTTTGTACAAAGCAACGCCTATGCCGGAGGACGCAAGACGCGCTACAGTTGCGTGCGGTACGGCAATGTGGTTGGCAGCCGCGGCAGCGTGGTTCCCGTATTCCTGCGACAGCGTGAGGAGGGTCAGATCACCATAACCGATGAACGCATGACCCGCTTTTGGATCTCACTGGAACAGGGTGTTCGTTTTGTGATCCGCTGCCTTGAGCAGATGCGGGGCGGTGAAGTCTTTGTACCCAAGATTCCCAGCATGAAGGTGATCGATTTGGCGAAAGCGGTGGCTCCATCCGCTAAGATAAACGTCATTGGCATAAGGCCGGGTGAAAAATTGCATGAAGTCTTAATTTCAGAAGATGAAGCTCGCACTGTGGTTGAACTTGAGGATATGTTTGTGGTCACACCAGCGGAAGCCCTTTGGTTCGGTCGGGAATGGGAAAAAATCGGCAAACCCATCGCAGACGAATTCCGTTACGCCAGCAACACCAATACAGATTGGTTATCGGTCGGTCAGATTCAAGAGATCGTTAAACTGGTTGAACTTAGTCTGCAGAAACCATAAGCTATGCGTATTATCATAACCGGTGCATCCGGATTGTTGGGAATAAACCTCTGCCTGATGTCAGCTCAGGAGCATGAATTGATCGGCATCGTGCATCACACAACTTTGCATGATGTGCCCTTTCCCACTATGAAATTAGATCTTTATGACTCAGCAGCTGTCAGAGACCTGTTTGATCATCACCAGCCGCAATTTTTAATAAATTGTGCAGCCATGGCAGACCTGGACACATGCGAAAAGAATCCGGAAGCGGCTTGGAAAATCAATGCGACTATTCCTAGACTCCTGGCGGAAATCTGCGCGGAAAAGAAAGTAAGAATGGTGCATGTTTCTACGGATGCAGTCTTTGACGGACAGCGGGGAAGCTACACCGAAGACGATCAACCCAATCCCCTATCAATTTATTCGCAATCCAAACTTAAAGGAGAACAACAGGTTTTAGCGGCGCATCCGCAGGCTTTGGTGATTCGTGTGAATTTTTATGGGTTCAGCCTAAGCGGCAGGCGCAGTTTGGCTGAATTCTTTTTGGAGAATTTATTGCAGGGCAAATCGGTTAAGGGATTCACGGATGTCCATTTCTGTCCGTTATACGTGGCAGACCTGGTGGATGGTATTTTTGAGATGATTAAAAAGCAGCTTTTTGGTCTTTACCATGTAGTCAGCCCAGAATGTCTGAGCAAATATGATTTCGGCAAGCGCATCGCCGATTTATTCGAATTGGATGGTAATTTGATTGAACCACTATCGGTGCATGGCAGCAATCTGTTAGCCAGGCGTTCACCTAACTTAACCCTGCGGATAGACAAACTGGCAAAGACTGGCATCCAGCTTCCAGGCCAAACTGCCGGATTGGAGCGCTTTCACCGTCATTACCAGCATGGATTTCCAGAATTAATAAAATCTTACACCGGTTGATGAGTATTCAGGAGGAGGTATGGAATTCAGAATAGGCAATCATTGGGTTGGAGAAAAACACCCCACTTATTTCATCGCGGATATTGCGGCGAATCATGATGGTGAC
>CAYVJI010000044.1:0-16382 GCA_964451805.1 uncultured Pelolinea sp.
AGGGTTAAACCGTGTTTGGTTGTATTTATATGCTGCCATTTAAGCATTGCTGTAAAATGGGTTAGAGATATCTGGAAAGATGAAACCGATAGTATAGGTGCGCCCATATTTCAGGCGGCGGGCATCCGTATTGGGTCGGTAATTCAATTCCTTGATTGCTTTTTGAACTTTTTCCTTGGTTTCATCCCCTATGTAATCAAAATCTCGGATGACGCGCGAAACGGTGGAGATGGATACATTGGCATACTGAGCGACATCTCGCAGCGTAACGGTTCTTGCTTCTTTCGAGTGATTGTTCAAAGGCATCTTCCCATTTTGAGATTGAAGTCTTTCTTTTCTGACAACGTTGTCATAAACTAGGAAAAAAAATTAACCGATTGACAACGTTGTCATAATACTGCAAAAAAAATTAACACGCAAAATATTATAGCAAAAAAGAATCATTATTACAATACCTTAAATAGGTTCAACACTGTTTGCATTTGGAGAGAATGTGTTATCTCGCCTAGACTTTCCAAGTCAAACATTTTATTTCAATATTTCCTTTGATTTCTAAAATGTCTATTGTTCAAGTCCTTGCACGAACTCATCCATGGATTTGACAATTTGGTAGGCAGTCATCGCACCTGGATCCAATTGCCCTTGCGATTTATCTCCAAAAACTTTTGCACGCCCCAGAGACGCCACCATCATCCGTGTGTTCTCCAATCCTTGCATTGCAGCATCACTAACCTCTCGTAGTGCCATGGGCAATGAACTACCGGCAGCTTTTATAGCTGCCTTCGCTGCTGGGTACAATGCATCCAGCATGGTCTTATCACCCGGTTTTGCTCCACCTCGTGCCATAATCGCTTTAACCGCTTGGTCTAGAAAATCTCCCAATTCTTTTGAACCAAATGTCTTTTTTCCGCTGAGTGATTTTCCACCACTACGAAAGAGGGTTCCAAATATAATACCTGCTGAACCGCCAACAGAAGCTATCAATGTATTTCCACAGAATACGAACAGTGCACCAATGTCTGCAAACTGCTCGGTTTTTATATTTCGAGTTAGGCTTTCAAATCCTCTGGCCATTGCTGCACCATGATCACCATCTCCAATTATCCGATCAGCTTGATTGAGTTCCTCTTCTATATCAATGATACTTCTGGAGATATATTCCATCATCTGTTTGGTCTGCTCAATCGTCAAGGCTCTTCCCATGCTTACCTCGTAAAATAACTAAAGGAATCTGCAGGCATGTCAAAATATGTCTTCAATTCATTATTCATCTTCATAAAGGAGATAGAAAATCCCACCGTATCTTGACTGGTGTAAAAGGAACCAATATCGGTGTGATGCAAGAAAATTCCTTTTTCTTTTATTATTATGTTGGCATAATAGTTAATGATAAAAAGCTCAACGATGGAAGTAGCCCCCATATTATTGATCATCATCGTTATTTCATCGCCTGCTTTGCATTCAAGATCATCCAACAACATTTCAAGTGTATCTTCTATGATCGAATCCACCGTGCGCATAGGTTGGTATCCAAGACCAGGCTCACCATGCAAACCAACTCCCATCCCAATTAAGCCATCAGGAAGTTCAAACATTAATTCGCCTGTCTCTAAATAATACCCAGAACGAGCGGCTATGATCATTGAACGCGTATTTTCGCATGCCATCTTACCAATACGATACACCTCATCCAATTTCAATCCGCTGTTTGCAGCGCTGCCGGCAACTTTGATCACATAAACTGCTCCAACGATGCCATGTCGTTCTGATCTTCTTTCTTTTGGTGCCGAGCCGATATCATCAGTAACCATAATTGTTCGCGTTCGAATACCTTCTTCTTCTGCCAATTCGGCTGCCATATCAAAAGTGAGGATATCGCCTGGATATTTACAAAAAACAAACAAGACACCTTGACCACGATGAATAGCGCGTGTGCCATCCAGAATCTGGAATGGGGAAGGCGCAGCATTGATATTGCCGATAGCCGCACAATCCGCCATGTTTTTTCCTACATAACCCGGAAAAAGTGGTTCAGCAGCCATCCCTCCGCCTATCAAAATTCCTACACGGTTTTTCAGCAAACGCTTGTTTACAATCGTATTGCCTTCCCCAATTCTGACTAGTCTTTGCTTATTTACCGCCAAGTATCCTTCAATTGATTCCTGAGCAATCTTTTTCGGATCATTAATGAATTTCTTTCCTTTGGTCATAGTAGATAAGATCCCATTTAATTTCCTATTTTTTCATTCTTTTTCTACCTGGCGGTATTTGGAAAAAAATTTCTAAGTGGTTGATTTATCAGGCATAGTTGCTGTAATTAAAAAGACGCATATAATCCTTGCACTTCTCTTTAAAAGCTGTGAACCATGCATCCCGGCGCAATGGATTGGTAAAATGGGAAAGCTTTGGGCTAATGGGAGCAATTGTCTCACCAAAATTTTCAGCGCAAACCTTTTCACCCAAAATGCCTTGCTCCACCAATGCTTCAAGTTCTTCCTTCTTATAAATATTTCCGAGATTCTGGATAACGTGGTTCACTACTGCCTTGCCGCCGGCATAGGCTAGAGCTGTGTAAAGATTAATTTTTACTACCCCATCCTTTGGTAACTTTGGCAGGTCTTCTCTCTTGACCGAAGATGAACCGTGTAAACAAAGAATTTTTCCCACCGCAGTTGAGAGTTGACGGGTTAGTTCTGAATCATAATGTGCCGATTGGGTAGTAGAACGATGTTCTGTCCCCACATTTGGGACGATGATATCCACACCGGTTTCAGCGATAAATCTTTTTGCTTCCTCGACAGTAGTTTTTTTCTCGCGTGACCCCCCTTCAGTGGAAGATATCTCATCTACTGCACCTTCAATCACAACACGATCCTTGACTTTTTCAACATATTTTGCTGTCAGTTTGATATTCTCATCCAAAGGTTTCTCACTTGCATCACACATGATGGATGCAAAATCGTCTGCGAATTGCAGCATAATATCTTCGTTATCCCAGGGATTTGCATGATCTAAATGTGGCATGATCAACAAATCCTTATAAGGACTATCTTCTCCAGCGAAAATCTCTAAATCAGAGAACATCAGCTTGGTGCCGATGATTGCATTATCTGTCTTCGAAACTAGACATGCCTGACTGCGCACATAGTAACGTCCAGTCCAACCGGGGATTATTGGGATGGTTGGATTTCCAATTTCTTTGCCGATTTCATAGGTTGCAGCAAGAATTGCTTCAAGTGTCTCCCGATCTTCTGCACAGAAAACGGGCAACCCAATTCCTTTTTCTCCTGCTTCTTGATAAATATCTTTTACTCTTTGATAATCTCGAACAATGGGCATTTCTTCTCCTTAGTCTTCTTTTTTGTATTGTCCAATAATAAGCGCGCCTAAAATAATGACGCCCATAGTAATGATTTGCCAGTATGAGGATATCTTCATCAGATTTAAACCATTATTGATGATTCCGATGATCAAAATTCCCTGGACCGTCTTGCCAATCCCACCTTTTCCGCCTTCCATTCCGCCTACACCCAGTGCAACAGCCGCGATGGCATTGAGTTCATAACCCTGAGCCGCTGTGGGTTGCCCAGTTATCAGGCGTGATGCTAAACATGCTCCCGCAAATGCTGAAAGAATACCGCTAATGATATAGACCTTCAATTTAATGTTCTGAACATCAATACCGCACAGTTTGGCAACTTCCTCATTGCTCCCCACCGCATAAACATACCTACCAAAAACCGTACGCGCTAGAATGATGTGGGCTGAAAGTAGCACTAGCACTACAATAATCACAATCACAGGAACAAAACCAATGTAACCCTGTCCAATCCAGGAGAAAGCATCGGGTAGTCCATAAATTGACCTGCTTTGGGTATACACGTAAGCAAATCCACGAGCGATGTTCATGGTAGCCAGAGTAGCAACGAATGAGGGAACCCGCAAACGAGAAATTGAGAATCCATTTATGAACCCAATAATGAGTCCAACAACGACGCTCAATATCACCATTAGAATAACAGTCATTGGAATGCTGATATTGATCAGTGGCAAGATAACCGCTGAAACAACAATCCCGCATAACGCAGCCACAGAACCCACAGAAAGATCAATCCCGCCAGAAATAATTACGAAAGTCATGCCAGTCGCAATTAGAGCATTGATCGAGATTTGTATTAAAACATTGATCATATTTTGCGGTGTGAGAAAAACAGGAGATACGGATGAGATGATGATGCATAATCCGATTAAGATAAAGATGAGCGGTTGTTCCTTTACAAACGCCTTTATTTTTTCAAAATAAGCTTTTCTCTCATTCATTGGACCACTTCTTTTTGAGTATTTTTCAATATACTTGCCATTGTCATTATCTTTTCTTCTGTAGCTTCCTCGCGACCAAGAATTCCCGAGACTTTCCCCTGCCGGATGACTACAATCCGGTCAGCCATACCTAATAACTCAGGCAATTCAGAAGAAACCATGATTATGCTTCCGCCTTCTTTAGCAAAATTATTCATTAAAGAATACATTTCCGATTTTGCATTCACATCAATCCCACGCGTGGGTTCATCCAGCAGTAGGATTTTCGACCTTGCTGCAAACCATTTAGCAACCACAATCTTCTGTTGATTTCCTCCACTTAACGTTTTCGAAACGGTAGTACTGGAGGGTGTGTGAATTTTTAGTTTTTGAATATATTCTTTGCATGCCTCCAACTCCCATTTGGAATTAACAAACCCCTTTTGGGCAGTTGGCTTTAAACTGGGCATAGAAATATTACGTCGTACTGTATCTTCCAGGAACAATCCCTGCAATTTTCGATCCTCAGGCACGAATCCAAAACCGAGTTCAATCGCTTGGAGTGGTGAATTCATTTTTACTTCCTTGCCATCCAGGTAGATTTCCCCAAAGTCATAACGATCTGACCCAAAAATTGCACGAATAACCTCAGTCCTGCCTGCTCCCACCAAACCGGAGATTCCCAAAATTTCCCCTTGTCTTAGGTTAAAAGACACATTTGAAAAATGTGGTTTGCGGGTAAGGTTCTTTACCTCAAGAATCACTTCTCCAATTTCTTTCTCTTTTTTATTGAAGTAATCTTTAATCTCCCTGCCCACCATAGATTTCACAATAACGTTCTCATTGGCTTCTTTTCTATCAAGTGTTCTTATCAAACAGCCATCCCGCATTACTGTGATTTTATCTGCCAGGTTTAGAACCTCACTAAGAATGTGTGATACATAAATAACGCTGACATTATTTTTCTTTAACTTCTCGATGATCTCAAAAAGCGTCGTGATCTCTCTGGTGGAAAGGGACGATGTAGGTTCATCCATGATCACCATGGCTGCATTGCGTGAGACTGCTCGGGCAATTTCAACCATTTGTCGATCTGCAGTTTTTAAATCTCGAATAAATGCGCCCGGGTTGATTCTTAGCCCTAAAGGTTCCATAAATTTGATTGCGCGAGACCGCATCTCTGCTTTATCGATAAAAGCAGACCCTCCCAGCCGTGGTTCAATTCCTAGGCTCAAGTTTTCCATTACTGTAAGATCTGGGATAAGGCTCAACTCCTGGTGAATTACACTTATACCCATATGTTGTGCTTGGGTGACATCCTCAATTTCACATTCTTCTCCGCGAATGAAGATGCTTCCGCTGTCTTTTTTATAGACACCTCCCATAATTTTGATTAATGTTGATTTTCCCGCCCCATTCTCCCCCATCAGAGCATGAATCTCTCCCGGAAAGAATGACAGACTTACATCTTTTAAGGCTTGTACGCCGGGGAATGATTTTGAAATATTCTTCAATTCAACAATTGGTTTTGTTTTCATAACACCAAGCTTTGAAGGAATGGGGCGAGGCTTTTAAAAACCCCGCCCATTTTCTTCCATTATTTATTGTATCGTTTTTGCCGTTATATCGCAAAGCAATACATTTAGAGATCAGTCAATCCTAAGGTGCATTATTGATATCGATGACATATGGTGAAATTTGCACCAATGGCTCAACTTCCTCGCCGCCTAGATATTTCACGATATTTTGCAATGTGGTGCGCGCGATCTTATCGGGATCCTGAGCAACCGTGCAGAGGAACAAGCCACCTTTCTTGACTTCCGCGATACCTTCAGGAAGCCCATCCAAGCTGACTACATAGACTTCGCGATTGGCTGCTGTTATGGCAGTCATCGCACCTAAACCGAAGGGGTCTCCGGTTCCAAATACTAGTTTGAGATCTGGATAGGTTACAAGCAGGTCAGCAGTCTGGTCGGCAGCTACTGCACCATCACATTTGCAATCCGTGACAGCTACGATCTCGATGTCAGGATAATTTTTCATCGTATCTTCAAATCCGGCAGTTCGTTGTCCGATGCTCTCAATGCCGGCGCAGCCGATGATGGCTACCTGACCTTTTCCTTCAAGAACCTCAGCTGCATATTCTGCATCTAAAACACCACCAGCATAGTTGTCGGTTGCCACATGGGAAACAACTTCACCTTCTCCAGTTGCAGCGGTATCCATAGTGAAGACTGGGATGCCGGCTTCATTCGCTAGTTTAACAGCAGGTTCAATACCAGCCGAGTCAACTGGAGTCAGGATGATGGCACTGACTTTCTGTGTGATGAAGTCCTGAACCTGATTCAGTTGATTGGCAATATCGTTATCGGAATCAACAATGACCATTTCGACACCCAGCTTGCTTGCTTCGTCAACAAGGGCTTCTTCCATCAGTTTATAGAAGGTATGGGTGCGGGTCAGCATGCTGAAACCAACCACAATTTTCTCTGCTTCTTCAGCTGGCGCAGCTTCTTCCGCAGGTGCTGCTTCTTCTGCAGGCGCTGCGGCTGGTGCCTGGCATGCAACAAACAACATGCCAAAAACCATCAAGAGTGATACGAACAAACCTAACTTTTTCATTCTAGTTCCTCCGTTTTATTGTTTTTACAGTTTTTGAATATTTTGCACTCTTTATTATCTTATGGAAAACCTCCTTCCTTTCTTGGTTTATGTTATCTGTTCATACAAGTCAAAAACAGATGACCGGAATTTAAGATAATCCCTGAAACGCTGCGCATAAATTTTTTGTTTTATTTCATTTGGATCATAGGGTACCGAATCTCGATCAATAAAAGTTACCGATTCATTGAGGTTAGATATGATGCCGGCACCAAAAGCAGCTAAAACTGCTGCTCCAAGCGGGCATTGATCAACGAACTTGCAGGATTCAATGTTCTTTCCTGTAATGTCAGCTTTAATTTGCATCCACACATTGGATGAAGCAGCTCCTCCTACGCACCTCAATGTATCAATTTTCATTCCCGCCATTTCTAAAAGATCAATATTGATTTTGAGTTCGAAGCAGATACCCTCTAAAATAGATTTGGCAAGATCAAACCGGCTGGTTTTGAGAGTAGCACCATACATGGCTCCCTTCGCCAGAGGAGTAAATTCTGGCGTGCCACTGCCGGATAAATGGGGGATAAAAAAGACTGAAGTAGGTTCTTCTGGAAATTGAGCAGTGATCAAATCGTAAGCTTCCTTGCATTGCTTTGAGGCATCTGCAATTTCCATTTCTGCAAAAGTATCACGGAACCATCGGAAAGCAGCTCCAGCAGTAAGGATTTGGCCACAAGCGCAATATTGCCCTTTGATTACATGCGGCCAGAAGCAAATGGTCGATTCAAGCATCTCATCGGTCAGAATAGGCTGATTGCTGGTCACCAACAGCACTTCCACAGTACCGGTAGAGTCCATCGCAAAATTTCCTTGCGGTAAACCACAGCCCAATGCACCGCAGGGTTGGTCATGACCACCCGTGATGATGTGCACTTCTTTCGAAAGTCCCAGTTCATCTGCCACTTCTTTCTTTATCTTTCCAGCAAGCGAGCCGGATGCTTGAGGTCTAGCCAATCGGCTCTCATCAATTCGCCCCAAAGCGAGCAGATCATCGTTCCATTTCAAGGTATTGATATCAAATGCCATTGTCCTGCCGGCAGATGAGTAACTTGTCACTGCTTCTCCGCTTAGTTGAGCGGTGATAAAATCTTCGTAACATAGGAACTTTTCAACTTGTTGGAAAATTTTCGGTTTATTGCGCTGCAACCATAAAATTTTTACAATCGAGTAGGTTGGATGTACGGGTTGACCCGTTATCTCAAAAATCCTTTTACGGCCTAACTTTTCAGAGAAAAAAACCGCCTCCTGAATATTGCGTGTGTCGAAAGCCAGAATGCTGTTTCCGACCGGATTGTTATTCTCATCGCAGGGAATAATGGAGTCTCCCATCGAAGATACACTGATGGCTTTTATGGAATTATCGGTAGCCTTGTCCTTTATCTCGGAAATCACTGTTCTTGCCGATTGCCAAACTTCCCGAGCATCCAATTCCGCCCATCCGGGTTGTGGCACAATCATTTGATATGATCGACTGGTTTTTGACAAAATCTTTCCATCATCCCCCACTAGAATCGCTTTGCATCCTGCAGTGCCGATATCCAGACCGATTACACTCATTGCTTTTTTCTACAAAAAATGGTTTCCGTTATGAAATCCACTTGTCTTTTTTCATGATGTATTCAAATCCTGCCTTAAATTCAGGTTTGTCCATCGAAAGGCGGTCGGGATGACCGCCTTTACCGAATAGGGCAAATTGATACGCCATCTGCCACATGGGTACCATGTATAAAATCGGACTGAGCATATCGGGGATTTGATTGGGCAATCGTATTTCGATATCAGCGTAAGGTAATTTTTCATTTTGGTCGGGGAGCAGAACAATGGTTTTTGCGCCAATGCGTTTGCATGCCATGCTCATGCGCAGCATCCGTTCTTGTAATGGACCTTGTGAGGCAATTGCTACTACACCCATTTCCTTGGTTAGAGTCTGGCTAGGTCCGTGGATAAAATTCTCCAGCTCAAAACTGGTAGCAGGCACGCCTGCGCATTGGCTGAACGCAAGGGCTGTTTCATCTGCAGTAGAAAGGTTCGGTCCATAACCCAAAACAAAGAAGGCGCTGCAATCTTTGATTTTTTCAATTTCATTTTTTATAGTGTTTTCATGTTCAGGTAACAAACGCCGAAGCATATTAGGCATAGCTTGAAGGTTTTTTTCGTACTGGGCAATCAAACCATTCTCGTGATTTTTTCTTGCTAGCGAGATTGCTAACAGTGACATCCGAAAGATTGCAGTAGCATAAGTTCTTGTAGCAGGTAATTCAATCTTTGCTCCGCCAGGTCCTAGAAATACATCATCCACTGCCTGTGCAAGAATGGAAGTAGGTATATCAGTCACTCCTATTGTATAGGCACCAAATTTTTTAGCGAATTCAACTACTTGTCTATCCCCTTCGGAATTTCCAGATGTGGAGTGAAAGAACACAGCAGTATGTTTGTTGATTTGTTTTATTGGATATTCTTTAAAAATATTGGTAACAAAAGATGAGACGGGAAAATCCGTTAATTCCGCAAAAAGGTATCGCAATGCTAATGTTAAGAAATATGACGAACCTCTTCCTAAAAAAACCAGATTCGAAATATCTCTTTTTTGGAATTCTGATGTGATTTTTTCAATATTTTGTTTGGCGATCGAGCCCAGGCATTCCTGCATCAAGTCTGGAATCATTTGGACAGATTCATAAACCCAATAAGGATGTTTGCTGCGGACCTTGTCTTCTTGTTTTAGAGCATTAATGGCATCCTCATTCATGGCTTTTCCTTTATCCGAAATAGTCCGACAACAAACAACAATATTTATTTTAAAGTGTTTGTTTAATTATTAATTATTATAATCATTTAATATTCTTTTGTCAATATTCACTATCGTATATTAGCGTTTATTCGCGTTTATTGCCCCCTGATAATGATTCTTGGATGTCAGGATTGAATAAGATTTACATTAAGATCGCGGAACAAGTCCACATACTTTTTTGGTGCATTGCTGTCTGTCACTACATATTGAACATCTTCGAGTTCAGACATACGCATCAGGCAGACTTTGTCAAATTTCGATGAATCTGCAACCACCATTGCTTTAGAGCATACCGATAGCATCTGTCTTTTAATTTGTGCCATGGCAGGCTCTGTGGTTGTAAAGCCATGCTTATCAGAAATGCCATCGATTCCCATTATGACGCAATCTGGTTTGAAACGCTTGATCGAGTCAATCGTGATTTCACCAATTTGGTCCTGGAAATCACGATGGATCAAACCGCCAGTCAAATATATTTTTGCATCAGGAATCTCGAGCAATGTCGGCAATAGATGATAGGAGCAGGTAATGATGGTTAATCCTCTTTTTCTGTGCAGATTTCTTGCAACGTAAGCGGTTGTGCTTCCCCCATCGATCATGATTGAATCCCCATCATGAATAATGTTGACAACAGCTTTTCCTATCATTTGTTTTTCTTCAGCATAAGTAGACTCACGAGTAGCAATAATATTCACATCCGTAATGAAATTATTTCCAATATTCTCAGCTAAAATTGCACCACCGTGAGTACGGCTGATCAAACCGCGCGCTTCCAATTCATCCAGATCAAGGCGAATTGATGACGGACTTCGTTTAAACTTGGCCGCTAAATCATTTACAATTACTTTCTTTTGTGCGTAGATCATATCCATGATCATTCGCAATCGCTCTTCCCGAAAATGATATGCTGCCATAATTCACCTTTGAAAAGTATGAGGATCCTTTTATTTACATCGACCTTTTTAATTCTTATGAATTTTATTACAAATTTTTTCCGACAAATGATATTTTGGATTATTTTTAATTGAAAAACCGATTGGATCTCTCAGAAAAATAACTTTCAATCATTAGTAATTATAGTTATTTATTTTCGTTAGTCAATAATTTATTGATTGTATGCTGTGTATTGTTGTTTTTTATTTGTGAATACATATAAAAGACATATAATATATTGATTGAAAAATCTTGCATAAGTAAGGAATGCGTTTTGTTTAGGAAAAAACATTTAGCATTGCTGGTAATAACATTGCTTGGTATGTTGGGCAGCTTTGTAAACCCAATACTTGCCCAGACGAACACGCCAGATAAATGCGAGTCGCTTGCTGTTTATTTCTTTTACGCCCATGGATGCAGTTATTGCGAGAAAGCTCGCAAATTTCTCATCGATCTAGAGCAAAAATACCCTCAAATCCAAATCATGGATTATGAAATTTATTTGAATGCCGAAAATCGTCTTACATATGAAAGATTCATCAACTTGATTGATTCAGAACCACAGGGACTGCCAACCATCATTATTGGAATGCGAATTTGGGCAGGTTTTCAGGCATTTTATGAAGAGCAGATAGATGCTGAAATTCAAATTTGCCTTCAAAACGGGTGCGAAAATGCTGGTGAGCCATTGGGTTTAATACCAGAAATGAGTTGCCAGCAAAAATCGCAAACCACATCTATCTCGCCAGAAGATCACATGATAGATACAGCTTTGGTCATGGACACAATGGTTTTTGGGAAGGTTAACCTCTATTCCGCTTCACTCCTGGTCAGTACACTCATGATCAGTTTCGTTGATGGCTTTAATCCTTGTTCGCTTTGGATCCTCAGTGTTTTATTATCACTTTCTCTCTTTTCGCATTCAAGGAAGAAAACACTGCTGATAGGGGGTTTCTACTTATGTATTACAGCAGTTGTTTATGCATTATTTATCATGGGTATGTTCAGCATTATCTCTTATTTAGATTATTTGAAACCAATACAAATTTTTGTCAGCTTGATCGCAGCTCTTTTCGGGTTGCTTAACCTGAAAGATTACTTTTTCTTTAAAAAGGGGATTTCCCTCACAATCTCAGACCAGCAAAAACCGGAAATTTTTCAAAAAATGCGGCGTGTGATTTTTTCCAGCGAGTCGGTCTCTGCTCTTATTTTCGGCACAGCCACCCTGGCTGTTGGAGTGTCCCTTGTTGAATTCTCCTGTACTGCAGGATTTCCGATTGTTTGGAGCAACTTGCTGGCTCAAAAATCTGTGAACCATTTTACCTTTTTCGTTTTGCTGCTGATTTATATGTTCGTTTACCTACTGGATGAAATGGTATTGTTTTCAACGGTGCTGATCACAATGCGTGCAAGCAAAATAGAGGAAAAACATGGACGGTTGTTAAAACTTGTAAGTGGTTGCGTTATGCTTCTGTTGGCTGGCACCATGTTGATCAAACCAGATTTATTAAATAATTTAATGGCAGCGATTTTCCTTTTCGCTTTCGCATTTATTGTTTCAATCGTAATTCATTTCATTACCCAAAAAGTAAATTCAAGCATCCGATGACCTTGTATTTTTTTAAATAAATGAAAATGCGTAATCGGGCACACATCATTTCAGGATCACCCTGACTGCCCGGTAGGCGTGATTATAATTTCACGCAAACAAACTTGCTGAGGTTGCTCGTATGTGAACAAAATCGTTTTTGCAATGTCCATTGGCTGAAGGATACCCCCCAGTCCATCCCACCACTCTTTTTGATATTCTGGTGAACTGGTATGGCTGATCAATTCAGTTTCTACAGCTCCAGGTGCAATGGTGATAACACGTACATTGAAATGAGATACTTCCTCTCGGATAGCTTCGGATAATGCATGGACGGCGAATTTAGTTGCACAGTAAACTGCATGTCTCCGAAAGGTCTTTCGCCCCGCCAATGAGCTGATATTGATAATTGTCCCGCTTTTTCGTTCAACCATTTCCTCTAGCACTGCTTGGATCCCATACAGCACTCCTAGAATATTGACATCTATCATTGCCTTCCATTCGCTCTCATTTTGTTTCCATGGTTGCCCCAACAGCATTACACCCGCATTATTAATTAAGCAATCTACTTGACCATATTTTTCACGGCCAATTTCAAGAGCACCACGGATCTCTTCAGGTTTGGTCACATCCACTTCACAAGAGAGGCTTTTCGGCAACGCCATTTTTTGCAGCCGTTCAATTCTTCTCGCCATCAGCAATAGAGGATAACCGGCTTCTGAAAAAATTTGTGCTGTTGCAGCCCCAATCCCAGAGCTAGCGCCTGTAATCGCAATTAATGGTTTCATCTTCTTTGCTATCCTTGTAACATGACTTTTCGTGATTGATATTCAATGCTTTTGACAATAGTTTAGCATCAAATCAAATTGAATAATCAGCTTTTGAAAATAAGAATATCTATCACATGGTAAATGTATGTCTACCTTTCTCTTATAAGAAAAAAACTCTAAAAGACTATGGGGATTGATTAGTTGTTTCTCATAACCTGTTCCGTTGCTCTATTGATATTTCCTCAACCCCACCAAACTGGTGAACCATCCAAATATCAGAACGATTGTGCCGCTGAAAAAAGGATATTGGATATTCAGGTCATACAGATTGCCCGCCAACAGTGGTCCCAGCACCTTGCCCAGGCTTGACATGGCGCTGTTCAATCCCATCAGCCTGCCTTGATGCTCTCCGCCAAAGCGTGAGATATGGGCATTGAGCGCTGGCCCGATCAATCCCAGGCTGGTCACGAACAACACCAGCATCAATAAAGTTTGAATGAAATCCCCTGCCAACGCCACCAGCAGAAAGCCCAGCGCGCCGCCTATCAATCCAATGCGGATCAAAGTCAGCTCACCCAGTCGTTTTGCTAAAGGTCCCGTCAGAAAACCCTGCACGACCAGCAGTGTTGCACCCATCACCATCCACAACAAACTGATCTGCTGGCTGCTGATCGCGAACTTCTCTAAAACAAATAACCCGATCATGTTTTGGAAATTTGCCAATCCAAAGCTCATGATGAAGATCAAACCCAGCAGAACGCCGGCTGGGCTGATCATGACCCGCCAGAAATTCCTTAACCTGTTCATCCATCCCTCATTTTCGACAGATTGAGAAATGGCTGGATAGGAGTGGTCCTTTTTATCTTTTTCACATTTATCCGCAAAAGTCTGTGGCAGCTTTCCTTTCCCGGGCAACAAAAGCATCACCAACAGAAAAGAGAGAAAAGCCAAACCCGAACCCGCAAAGAAAGGCAGCGCAATTGATTCCCCTGAAAGCAACCCTCCCAGCAATGGTCCCAGAATTGTGCCGAGTCCGACCATAGCACCCAGCTGCCCCATGGCCTGGCTCTTTTCATCCGGGTGGCTGTTATCACTGATGTACGCCATCGCGGTTGGCATGGTAGCCGAGGATAACGCACCCGAAAGCACGCGCGCAATGAACAAGGCTGCAAAACTCCGTGCCAAACCGAACAACAAGAAGGCTAATCCGTAACCCAGCACACCCACTGCCAGAATTGGTTTGCGTCCCAACCGGTCGGAAGCGGAACCCCATATAGGCGCGCAGATCAGCTGCATCAGCGAGTAGGTGGACATCATCCAACCGAACTCCCTCCCGCCTACTCCGAACCGTTCGATGTAGAAAGGCAGCATGGGCATGGCAATGCCATAACCCAGCATCACCACCAGCAGTGTGAACGAAAGCACATACTGGTTTTTACTGCTCGAAGAAATCTTCACAGTGATAGCAGAGTAACCGTGCCAGTGTCACCATCCACCGTGATCGTCTGGCCATCTCGGATCAGCCGCGTACCCGAACCGGTTGCCAGCACGGCGGGAATGCCATACTCGCGCGCCACGATTGAACTGTGGCTGAGCGGTCCGCCAATGTCAGTCACAATCGCAGAAGCCATGCTGAAGAGAGGTGTCCAAGCCGGTGTGGTGGTGACCGCCACCAACACTTCACCAGGCTGCATGCGGTTGAAATCCTCAGGGCTGTACAACACGCGTGCGGATGCTGTCACGCGGCCAGCGCTGGCGGCCACTCCCCGGATGATGTTTCCAGCTTCATTTTGCCTGCTCCAGGGCACCATTTTTGCAAAGGGTGAATTCTCGGGAAGAATAGCCGGCGGGCTGATTCTCAATTGTTCTTTCCAGGTTTGCTTTCTTTCAGCAATGATTTGCCCATAATCGGTAATTTTCTCATCCGCGCCCTTTTTTTTCGTCAGCCCAATCAGTTCAGCTTCTTTCAACCAGTAAATATCCTGTGGGTCTTTTAATGCACCTCCTGCAGTTAGGCGCTTGCCTAATTCCGCCAGTAAACGACGGATCAAGGCATGCCCCATGCCCATGTCCGCCAGCGAATCCTCCCTTAAAGGGGCGCACTCCAACGCCCACTTTAACGCTTTCTGGAACCAGCGCTTGAGCAGCGGTCGGCGTTTGCTGAGGATTTTTTGCGTAACGCGAGACCGTCTTTCTTCTGCTTCCAACTGGCGGCGGTATGGGTCGCTGCCTTTCCCCTCGAGGAAAAGCTTCAATGCGTCCAGGCTGACTGCGGGCATTTCTGCTGGGGCTGGATTCATGAAATCGTAATTGTAAGATGTTTGACCGTATTGCTCCAGATGTGTTGTGAAGCGCTCTCTAAATTCGATCCACTCTTCCTGCTTCAGTCTGGCAGGGATTTCTTTCTTCTCAAGTAAAGCCGCCAGTTCTGCGCTGGGCGTTTCCATGATATAGCTTTGCAGCGATGAAGAGTTCTGAATCCATCTATTCAAGTCAAAAAGCGATTTTTCCGCGCGCATTGCCACGGAATCCGAGCCAACCAATAACTGGCTGGCATCTGGGTCATTCTTGTCTTTAAGTGATTTGTAAATCCTCGAAAAGACCATTTCACTGGTGGAGGCGGAAGGCAGCGTGCCGGATTGGATAACGGTGTAATATTTTCCCGCAGCATACATGATCTGGTAAACGCGTTCCAAGATCTGTGCTTCACTAAGATTCTCTGCCTCGGTTTCGTTAATTTTCGCGATCAGATCGGCAAAATCTTGATGGGCTTGCCGCCAGCGCTCGCCCGCTTGGGTGTACATGAGCTTGTAGTTTTGCAGGGTGACCTTGACCATGCTCAGTACGAATTTAAAGTTCAGCAGGTATGCCATGTACACATACCCATTCAGTAGGATGTACTGGTATTGGGCTTCCCTCAAATCCATGTTCATCATTTCAGCCAGCTCATTGGTAGAACCATTGATCGCGCGCAAACCCAGCGATCCAAACAGGGGCGATGCCGGGTTGGGCAAATGCTCTGCTAAACTGCCGCGGAAGTAATTGCCTTTCGGATTCGGCAGTGTCCAATCCGCCTGGCTGGGGGCTGCCAGCAGGCTGGTGATCGGCCGTGACTGCACCACAGAGAACCCGCTTGCGCTGAAACACCATTCAATGTCCTGCGGCTGGTTATAAAGTTGCTCGATCTCTTTTCCTAGAGCAGCCAATTCACGGACCTGTTCGGAATTCAACACTTTTCTTTTTCGTCGGGCACCTTTAAGCTTTTTTTCCGCAGTTCCCGAAACGGCAGGCACGGTGATGTTCTCTTTCTTCGCGAGCTTCATATCCTTTACTGCCCCTG
>CAYVJI010000045.1:0-16286 GCA_964451805.1 uncultured Pelolinea sp.
ACCGATGATAAATTCCTCAATGGATGGGAACCTTAATTTTCTGAAAATACCAAGATGAAAACAAGTCTCACATAGGAAAGGAAATGCAATGAAGGAAAAAATACAACAGATTCCATGGTGGGCATGGATCACGTTTGGTTTGCTGATCCTACTGATCGTTTTTGGTTTAATTCTATTTTTACGTTTAAACCTTTCAACAGATAACACGCAAGTTCAGAACGAAGCCGAACAACCTGTGGATAATACCGCCGCAGCAATTGATGAATCTGTTCTGCTTCCGACACCCACCCAATCACAAAACTCTTTTCCAGTTGGCGAGGCGCAAGGTGAGGGCTGCGATTGGGATACTTGCGCTTGGATGAAGGAGGACCAATGCGAACAGTGCGGGGGCGCCTGGCAGAATTACGGATTGGAAAGTTACTGTGATTGCAGCACTAATCGCTGGGAATCGCAAAGTCTGCAATGGTGCAATTACGAAGGAGGGACCTGGCTGATAGAGGAAGACCGCTGCACCTTCAGAAGCGCTATTCGAAGTCTCGCACCTACAAGCGGTGTCTCAGCTTGTTCCGACCTATTTTTCTTGAACGAGACAGGCGGAGAAAATGACTATCAAGCTTTCCGGCAGGAATGCAAGCAGGCGGGAGGAGCGCTGCAGTGTTGGGATGAAGATTGCCAATTAGCTTTGTGCGTTTGCCCGGATACCGATCATGTTTCGGGTTCCTGTGATTGGGTATCCGGCCAAGCAGTGGAAACAGATCTTAGATGCTATGACGAGAATGAAACCTGTTGGTTGACCATTACGCCTGCGGATGCAATACGTGAACTGAGCGGATTGAGTGCTCCACCTGAGGTTGTACTAACTTCTGCTGATGGTCAAGTGTACACTTCCAATCAGGTTGAAGGTAATATGGGTGGGTGCATCCATGACTTAAATAAGATCAGCTGTCTCGTCTCAGATGGTAATACGTTTGATCCCGCTTCAATTGAGCATATTTATCTATGCAGAGATATGTGCTGCCTTGATCTGGAATCTTTGGTGACAAGTGATATTCGCGTGCAGGCAGGGGACTGCCCTGGCGGTGGGAACCTGGAAGTCAAGAATTTTTCGATCACTAAAGGCGAGTTGACACTGGATGTCACAAATGACTTGGGCTGGAAAGTGAACTCGCTAGATGCCTACTTGAATGACGCCAAAGATGCCCGCTGGACGACTTTGAAATGCACGCTGGATGGAATCAATAATGAAACCATGCACTGCAAAGGCTGGGCAGTATACAAATCAGGATACGCAACACTCAATTTCTATTATGGTTCCGGCACCACTGCCTGTTCCGTTACGAATTTCAGGTTCACGATCCCGGCGTTGAGCAAATGCAGCTATGACCAGAATTACTGCTCACACACGGGTGACTGCTGCTCGTCAGGATACACCTGCTGCGTCTGCGGATGCAAGAAGTTGAAGACAGGTCAGACCTGCACCGATGCATGCAAATAGAGGAGGAGTTGTACTCTAGGTAGATTATCTTTCCAATCTTTCCAACCCGGCACTGAATGCTAGAGTCAGAGCTTGCTGGTATTCTTCTGGGCTGATGAGCTGTAGAAGTTCAGAGTAATCTTTGGCGTTGTACTCGGGATGGTATTGATCCATCAGATTTAAATAGGTTTGTTTAGAAATCTCGTTTGCGAGAAAATTAATGATGGCATGCGTGCCAGCCAGGTTGGCTGGCAGCAGTAAATGGCGCACCAACAAGCCGCGCCGGGCGATGCCGCGCCCATCCAGCATCAAATCTCCTACTTGACGATACATTTCTTTCACGGCAGACTGATTGATGCTGGGATAGTCGGGGACGCGGGAATATTTATGGGCAATGATCTCATCACTGTATTTCATATCCGGCATATAGATATCAACCATGCCTTCCAGCAATTGCAGCGTTTCCAGTTTGTCATATCCGCCGGTGTTATAGACGATCGGAAGGTTCAAACCTTGTTTTGCTGCAATGACCAGCGCAATCGCAATTTGGGCAATCACGTGGGAAGGAGAGACCAGATTGATGTTGTGGCATCCCTGGGCTTGCAGCTCCAGCATCATACCTGCCAGTTTTTCATTTGACACCGGCATACCATAATCTTCCTGGCTGATTTCGGAATTCTGGCAGTACTGGCAGTGCATATTGCAGCCGGAAAAGAAAATCGTACCGGAGCCTTTTGTGCCGCGCAGCGGCTTTTCTTCCCCATGATGCGCCATATAGCTGTAAACACGCACCTGGGCGGCGCTGCGGCATTGACCGGTTTCTCCGCGCAGGCGGTTTACCCCGCACTGCCAAGGGCAAAGGCTGCAGGCTGAAAGCTGCTCAAATAACTGCTCAGCGCGGCGCTGCAGTTCTCCGCTTCCCTGCAGAATCTTATATCCCGGTTGGAATTCAGGCATTTTTTTTATTTTTTCGGAAGGGTGAAAACCTGGAAGGATTGTTCGGGTAGAAAATCATAAGACGCGCAGCGTTCCAGGCCGATTTTGCGCATGCAATCCAAAATGACTTCCGGTTGGGTGTAGTGGTGGTGCAGACGGAAAAAACGCAGAGAAAAACGCCCGCTGTCATAATAATCGATGACAGCCAATTTCCCGGCAGGTTTCAAAAAGCGCGAAACTGTGGAAAAATACTTTGGCGCATCCTCCAGATGATGGAACATATTGCGCGAAAAGATCAGATCGAACTTTATGGGCGGCAAATCCAACTTTTCAGGCATGGTTTGGAAGGTCTGCAAGTTATTCAGTTTCATTTTTATGGAATTCTTTTGGACGAACGCAAGATTCTCAGCCGCGCTATCGACTGCATATACTATACCATTCGGTGCCGCTGCCTGGGCAAAGCGGTAGGCGAAAAAACCGCCGCCAGAGCCCAGGTCTGCGATGGTCATACCTGGCTGGATGGCCAAAGTCTGCAGGATCCGCTCAGCCTTGTATTTCGCTGAAGCGGCACGCCGGTTCAATCGCAGTAATTTAAAACTTACCATCCGGGAGCCTTTTTCTGATTCTGTGAAATGGTTAATGGGTACGCTTTAATTAAAGACAACTTCCTCTTTGCCAGAAAGCTTATCTTTGATACGCCGGATGACCGTATCCAGGTGCTTGCTCTTATGCACGAAATCCAGGTCATCGGTGCGGATCGTCAAGACCGGGCAAATATCGAAGGATTCGATCCATTCATCATAATAGGATTCCAGCAGAGCCAGATAATCCGCGCTGATGCTGGATTCGATATCGCGGCCGCGCGAGTGGATGCGCGACATGAGCACTGCAACCGGGCAGCGCAGGTAGATCAGCATGGAAGGAGCCGGCAGGGTAGGGGTGAGCAGATCGAACACATTCAAGTAGGTGCGATAGTCGAGCTCGTTCAGGTTGCCCAGGTGATTGAGCGCGCGGCAGAAGATGTAGGCATCCTCATAAATACTGCGGTCGATGATAGCAGAGCGCGGGTCGCCAGCCATCTGCAGGTGCTGGCGGGCGCGGTGTCCGAGGAAGTAAACTTGCAGATGGAAGGACCAGGCTTTCATATCCTTATAGAAATCCGGCAGATAGGGGTTATCCGCCACGGATTCATATGCGGTGTGCCAGCCCAGGCGCTGTCCGATGCGTTCGGTGAGCGAGGTCTTGCCGGAACCGATGTTGCCGGCGACAAGGATTAAGTGTTTAGGCATATGAGATTCACTCTTATTTTAGATAAGGGAATTAGCGTAATATCATTCTCTTATACTACAATCAACACTCACTATACCCGCAAGCGTAGCACTTGCGGCAGCCTTCCTCGTTGATCACAGCTGCCTGACCGCACTCAGGGCACAGGTCGCCGATGCGCATGGCGGCAGCTTGTTCCTTTTTCACATCCCAATTGAGCGCTTCTCCCAAGGGTTCAGGGCTCTCGCCCTGCAGTAATTCGCGCACGCTGGGCGTGCCATCCTGGCCACCGCGTGTACTGCGGCCTTCGATGTACTCTGCCAGCACTTGCGCCACACCATCCGGCAGGGAGCGCACGCGGTTGGGGCCAAAGCCCATCGGGCGTCCGCCGCCCAAACCGGAGATCTGCCGCCAGACTTCCTGCAGGCGTTGGGAGGGTTCGACCGGCGAAGAAAGCCGTAAAATGTACGAGATCAGGCGCCCGATGGCTTCTGAATCGGCAGCCACATCCGAACCGGCTTTGGCGGTATTGATGAACACCTCAAAGGGCTGGGCATCGCCATTCTCATTGACAGTCACAAAGGTCTTGCCGACCGGTGTTTCGACCCCAAAGGTGAAACCGGGCAGGTAGCGCGGGCGCGGTTTTTTGGTTTGCTGCCAGATCATAGGCTGGAAGGCATCGTTTTCCTTGATCCAGACCGGTATCGTCTCCGGACCGCCAGGCTGCACCATCTCGCGCACATCCTCGGCGCGTGTGGGCTGCTCACTGAGGGTCTGCAGCACCTCATGTTCGCGCGATCCGGTGACATACACCGTAATGCCCTTGCAGCCCAATTCCCAAGCCTGCAGATAGGCAGCCGCCACATCCGTCTCGCGCGCTGTGCTAGGGAAATTAATAGTTTTCGAAATGCTGTTGTCCACGAAAGCCTGCAGAGCTGCCTGCATGCGTACGTGTTCTTCTGCGCTGATATCTGCCGAAACCACGAACACCTGCCGCACCGATTCGGGCACCTCAGCGATCTTCTGGCAGCTGCCGGCCTGCATTACTTTTTCGACCACCTGCTGGCAGGTGTTCTCATCCAAGCCGCTGTCGATCAAGGCTTGCTCGAAAGCGGGCGAGGCGTAAGTCAGCTGCAGGTCCTGCCCGTTATCGTTCACGTGGCGCACATAGGCCAGCGCGAAAACGGGCTCACACCCATACCCCTCACAGCCCGCCACTGTACCAGTCGTGCCGGTGGGAGCGATGGTGGTTTGGGCGGCATTGCGGATGCCATGCGTGCGGATGCCTTCAATGACTTTGTTCCAATCCAAGGGCGGGCGTTGAAAATTGTGGGTGTATTGCTTTAGAGGGGTTGGCGGCTGCCAGCGCAAATTCTGGGGATCATAGAGGCTGCCTTCAATAGCCTGAAATGGGCCGCGCAGTCGTGCTAACTCAATGCTTTCCAGCATGGCATGATACCGCACGAATTCCATCAGCTGAGCGGCGAATTCCTGTCCCTGCTCCGACCCATAGCGGATGCCAGCCTGGAACATTAAATCGGCTAAACCCATGATGCCCAAACCTAAACGGCGGGCGCGCATGGCGCTGGTTTTTAGTTGGGGGACGGCCGGCACATACTGGTTGGCATCCACCACATCGTCAAGAAAGCGAGCAGCCAGGTGAGTGTCTTTTTCAAGAAGCTCCCAATCCACTCTTCTATCTGGTAAGCTAAACCCCGCCAAATTGATAGAACCCAAACAGCAATTCTCGTATGGACCCAGCCATTGCTCCCCGCAGGGGTTGGTGGATTGCAGCATATACAAGTGCGGCAGAGGATTAGAACGATTGGCGGCATCCAAGAAGAGTAAACCCGGTTCACCATTGTGGTGGGCTTGCTTGACGATCCGATTGAACAATTCGCGCGCGTTGACAACCTTGTGCGTGATGATAGGAATTCCGGCTGCTTCCGCTTCTTCCAGGGTGCCATTGAAGTCGCGGTAGGCTGGATGATGCACATCCGGAAAACGCAGTTCCCAATCTTGGTCTTGTTGGACAGCCTGCATAAAGGCATCGGTGATGCCGACCGAGATGTTGAAGTTGGTGATGTGATTTTCGTTGGTCTTGCACTGAATGAAATCTTCGATATCCGGATGATCTACTCTCAGCACCGCCATATTCGCGCCGCGGCGCGTCCCACCCTGGGCGATTTCGCCGAAAGCGTGGTCGTATACGCGCAGAAAGCCTACCGGACCAGTGGCCTGGCCGGAGGATGCCTTTACCAGTGAACCGCGCGGGCGCAGATTGGAGAAGGAAAATCCATTGCCTCCACCTGTCTGCTGGATGAGGGCTGCATCGCGCAATGTTTGAAAAATGCCATCCGAGCGGCGCCCCATATCATCCGAAATTGGCAGAACAAAGCAAGCCGCCAACTGACCCAAAGGAGTTCCTGCACCGGTAAAGGTAGGCGAATTGGGAAAAAATTTTCGCGAAACCAATAGATGGTAGAAATCTATCGCGCGAGCTTGAATATCCTCTCCCCAGTTCTTCTCAACTTTGGCGATGTGGTAGGCTACGCGCCAGAACATTTCTTCGGGTGTTTCTGAAAGCTGACCATTCTCGCCCTTGCGAATATAGCGGCGGGTTAATACCTGATAGGCATTCTGGCTAAGGTCTGCCTTGGGCAATCCCTTGGGTATTTTTGGGGTGGGCAGCGTTTTCGATTGGTGGGTCTTTTTTAAGGCTGGCATGTTCAATCTCCTTCAGCGATCAACAGGCGGTTGATCTCATCCTGAATGTCTTTGAGGTTATTCAGCGGTAAATACACAATTGCATACCGGATATACGCGATCAGATCTAAATTTTTCAATCCTTCAATTACCAGATCGCCAATCAACCGGGAAGGGACCTCCAGTTTGTTCATCTGCTGCAATCTGGCTTCCACCTCACCTGCCAAGCGTTCAATCTCTTCAGCAGGCACCGGCCTTTTGGCGCAGGAAATGCGGATACCGCGGATGAGCTTGTCGCGGTCAAACTCCTCCCGCATGTTATCGCGTTTGATAATCATTGGAGTAGCGCTGATGGCGCGTTCATAAGTGCTGAAGCGGTGGCTGCAATCCTCGCACACACGGCGCCTGCGAATTCCCCCGTGAGAATCATGCGTGGTATCAATCACTCTGGTGTTCTCGCTGTTGCAATTCGGACAGTGCATGTTTGCTATCTCCTGCAGTAATCTGCATGCATTCCCTCAAGGATGATGGTTTAATTGCGCGGCGGGAATGAAAACCCCCATATCTAGGGGGTATTTACTAAGTATGACCTTTATGTGTGCCTCATTGTAGCATAGCGGATATCGGGATTCAAGCTTTTTTGCAGAAAAAACCTTAAATAATGTTGTTTTTTAATAATTTCTTGAGTGGGATTTAAACCAAGAGACGTTTGGCGGGGTATGGGCAGGCAGAGGTACCCATACCCCGCGTGTAAGGAGAAAAATTGGAGGGCTGATGATGCCTATTGTGAACGGTTGCGCAAGAAAGCAGGCACTTCGATCTCTTCTGTGTTATAGATCTGAGACCCGAATTCTGCTAAATTCCGCTTGGAAGTGTTCTCCTTCTCATCATTATTTTTTATCGTGCTATTCGTTTTGTTGATAGCTTCGGTGAAACGCGTGCGCTGCATGCGGTTGCGCATGCTGGAAGAATCAAAACCGGTGGCGATCACAGTGATGCGAATCTCATCACCCATTTCAGGATTGATGACAGCACCGAAAATTAGGTTTACGTCCGGATGGGCGGTTTCTTTTATGATCGCAGCGGCTTCATTGACTTCAAATAATCTCAGGTTGTTCCCGCCGGTTACATTGAACAAGATGCCATGCGCGCCATCGATGGTGATATCCAACAATTCACTGGAAATGGCCATCTCGGCAGCTTTGCGGGCGCGGTCTTCGCCAGTTGCGCGACCCACAGCCATCAAGGCGGCTCCGCCTTCCGACATGATGGTGCGTACATCCGCAAAGTCCAGGTTGATGAGACCAGGCACTGTGATCAATTCGGAAATACCCTGAATGCCTTGGCGCAAGACATCATCCGCGACCTTGAAGGCTTCATCCAGCGCTGCGCGTTTATCCACAATCTGTAGCAGGCGATCATTGGGGATCACGATTAACGTATCCGCCTGCTTTTTAAGGTTTTGAATGCCGCTTTCTGCTGCTTGGCTGCGATGAGTTCCTTCAAACGTGAAAGGTCTGGTAACGACGCCAATGGTAAGCGCATCGATTTCGCGTGCAATCTGCGAGATGATGGGTGCGGCGCCAGTGCCGGTTCCACCGCCCATTCCGGCGGTCACGAACACCATGTCTGAACCTTTCAATACTGCATATAATTCATCGGCTGATTCCTCAGCGGCGCGTTTGCCCATCTCTGGGTTGCCGCCCGCGCCCAATCCACGTGTGGACTTGTCACCAATGCGCACCTTTGTTGATGCGTTGGACTGCATCAGTGCCTGTCCATCCGTGTTGACAGCGATGAATTCGATGCCGTGGATACCCTCTGCAATCATGCGGTTGACGGCGTTACAGCCCGCCCCTCCCACACCGACAACTTTAATACGTGCAAAGGACTCTGCTTGGGGTTGTTGAATATTATCCATTCTTTCTCCTTTCTTTTTCATTGCTATTTCTATTCCTCTTTTTTCAATCGTCCTTATGGTAATAACCGTTTGGCTAAGTCTTTAATCCGATCCCATAGATCAAGAGGCAACGGAGGAGCCTTAGTGGCTTTTGGGGTGGTAGCGGCTTCCATCAGTAATGCCCAATGCAATAAACCCACGCTGGTGGAATATGCCGGAGAATATAGTTGGTCCACCAATCCCTGAAGATTTTCCGGTTGAGCGATGCGCACTGGCAATCCCAGCACATCAGCTGCCAAGTGGCGGATGCCCGGCAGCAGGCTGGTCCCTCCTGTTAAGACGACACCCGCAGGAAGCAAACCATCATATCCGGATCGCTTAATCTCCTGCAGGACAAATCGGAAAATCTCTTCTACACGCGCCTCAATGATGTAAGCTAAGTCTTTGCGATTCATTTGAACTGGATTATCCGAACCAAAGGATCGCACGCTGAATAACTCTTCACTCCCGACCTCATCTTTTATGGCATGTCCAAATCTCTTCTTTACTTCCTCAGCTTGAGTGAGTGATAGGCGCAATCCATGTGCGATATCGGATGTAATCAGGCTGCCTCCCACAGAAAGCACCATAGTATGCCAGACATCGCTATTGATATAAATCGCCAAATCCGTCGTTCCCCCGCCTATGTCGCAGACCATCACACCCAATTGGCGTTCTGTCTCAGTGAGCACTACCTCACCTGATGCGAGAGGATTCAGCACGAACTGCAGCACCTGAACCCCAGCCGCATCCGCTGCTTTACGGATGTTCTCCACTGTGGTTTCTGCTGCTGTAATGATGTGCGCTTCAACATCCAATCGATACCCGTGCATTCCCACCGGGTGAGAAATGCCATCTTGCCCATCTACTGAGAATCCGCGTTGGATTACATGAATAACCTCGCGGTTATGCGGAATGGCTACTGACTGAGCAGCTTCCAGTGCTCGGTTGACATCTGATTGGCGCACAATACCGCCGCTCACCCCCCCGGTTCCCTTGCTGTTGATGGATGAAACATGCGAACCGGCCAGGCTGACCCAGGCGGAACGAATCTCATACCCTGATGAGCGTTGGGCTTTCTCCACAGAACGCGCAATGGCAATGGTCGCGTTTTCCAAATCAACCATTACGCCCCGTTTCAATCCCCGCGAAGGTTCAATGCCAACACCCATGATGCGCAATTGCCGATCTTCCTCAACACGTGCAACTAAAGTGCAGACTTTTGTGGTGCCGATATCGATGCCTACGATTGTTTGCTCATCCATCTTTCTCATCCATGCGATAAAAAGGAGCGTGTAAAAATTCCACACTCACCATTGAGGGTTGAATACCCTCCTTTTCAAGGTTGCGCACAATGGTTTCATACATCACCATCTTCTCATTGATGTTTTCTAATTTTTGTCCGACGAATACATCCCAGCCGCGGGGATCTTCCCAACCCAATCCACGTTTTCGTTTGTACAAGAGCGTTTGTTCATTCGGCATCCAGGCATTCAATTGCAGCACACCCAGCAGGAGTGTGCTATCGATATGTTTTGGTTGAGAAAAGAACACTAATTCTGAGAGAGCGGGTTTTTCGATATTTTTATCCTGAATGATTTTTGTAATCCCAGCTTTTTTTAAATCAGTATCCAACTGATAGAGCGGAGGCGAATCAGCAGCGATGGATAATAGATTGCCTGTGTTTCCTCGGGCAGGGATGAGGTAACCTTCAGTATCCACCCACATCTCAAAATCTTTCATCTTCCAGGCAAACATAGGCTGGCGCTCAATTATGGAAACACTCAATTTACCTGGCAATAGCACCGATAAATGAACTTCACGCAGCTCCGGGTAATCTGATGAAATTTCATCAATGATCTCTTGCGGAATGATCGCGAAAACGTGCTTGCCAAGAGCATTAATGTGGGAAGAGACATCCTTTTCATCCAAGCGCTGCAAACCTGAGATTTGAATTTCTGTAACTCGAAAAATAGGAGAAAACCAAGCCGTGTAAACCATATAAGATAACAAACCAACTAAAAGGAAACTGAGCATGCGCCATCCAGGTTTGAAATGCTTTTTCACCGCAGAAATGACATGATCGCTTTGATCAGCCCTTTGTTTACCGGTTGTTAGACCAATCCTTGAATTTCGTTGAATGGCAGGAGATTGCAGCGCACGATGGGCAGCTTTGCGCACGCTGCTCTGACTTTCCTGATTCAACTTGCGGCGGACGATTTCCGAACGACGCTGCGGATTGGTTTCTTCCATTTGACTCTTTAGTCTCCGTAAGTATGTTTGCTTCTATTGCGTTCTTTTTTCCGTTCCAGCGCCAGATTGACTAACTCATCGATTAGATCCGCATATACTAAACCGCTGGCTTCCCACAGCTTGGGATACATGCTGATTGAGGTAAAACCAGGAATCGTGTTTACTTCATTGATGAACAAATCTTCTTTTTCTTTATCTAGCAAAAAATCAACCCGCGCCATCCCAGCGCAATCAATCGCGCGATAAGTTCGCAGCGCGAGTTCCTGAACCTTGGCTGTTAATTTTTCGGATAAAGGAGCCGGAATCAACAGTTCTGATGTTCCATCAAGGTATTTGGCATTATAGGAATAGAATTCCTCCGAAGGAATGATCTCACCGGGTATGGATACCCTGGCAGATTCGTTTCCCAATACACTAACCTCAATCTCGCGTGCGTTGATACCGCGCTCAACCAAAATGCGGCGGTCATAGCGGGCAGCATCTAATAATCCTTCTAACAGATCCGAGCGATTCTTCACTTTCGATATTCCAACGGATGATCCCAGATTGGCAGGTTTGACAAATAAAGGATAGGCTGCAATTTTTTCCGCCTTGGCAATCACAGCATCTAGTTGCGTTTCGATCTCTTTACGTGTGCAAACGATCCATTCGGCTACTGGAATGTGGTTGGCTTGCATGATATCCTTGAAAACGCCCTTGTCCATCCCAAGCGAGGATCCCAAAACCCCTGCTCCCACATAAGCAATATCAGCCATTTCAAAGAAACCCTGCAAAGTGCCGTCTTCACCAAAAGTACCATGCAGAACAGGAAAAACAGCGTCCAATTCCGTTAAAGGAATCATGATTTCCTGATTGCCTCTGATGGATCGCTGATAGAGAGTTGGATTGTGGGGTTCTGGTAGAAGGAACACGCGGTACAGATCATTAAAATCATTCTGTTGCATCGCCTCCAGCACGTTGTTGCCCGACCACCACGAACCATTTTGGTCTATTCCGATTTGGATGATTTCATATTTTTCCCTATCCAATACGGATAATACCGAACGCGATGACATCAAGGATACTTCATGCTCTCCTGATCGTCCGCCAAAAATTACTGCGAGTTTTAACTTTCTGCTCATGACCGTACCACCTTTGTTTGTCTGGAAGACTGCAAAAAATCTGGCAATTCATCCCATTCACCTATCACTTCAATTTCAGGGATCAAAACTATCTGATATTCTTGTTGGACAGCGTTATAAGCTAAAGTCATTAAATCCAGGATATCTTTGGCCTTAGCACCCCCTTCATTGATAATAAAATTGGCATGCTGAGGGCTGATCACTGCGCCACCGATCTTCTTACCCTTTAATCCAACCGCTTCAATCAACTGTCCAGCTTTGTGATGTGGTGGGTTCCGAAACACGGAACCCATACTCGCACCTGGGGGTTGCGTTTGCTGACGGCGCAGACGATACGATTCCACATCCTGCTTTACTTTTTTTGCATCCCCAGGGATGATTTCAAACCATGCAGAAAGTATGACCGCTTCATCCGCTTCGCGTTTGATACGGCTGGCGCGGTATGAGTATTGCAATTGGTCGCACGACCAATCCGAACGGCCGGTACTGCGATGTAGGACTTCTGCTTTGATTAAGTTGCGGCAGGTTTCTTTGCCGAATGCACCAGCATTGCCATATACCGCTCCGCCAACAGTACCGGGAATGGTAGCAGCCCATTCCATGCCAGAAAATCCACGCGTGGCTAATTGTCTGCCGATGTTTATCATCAATGCACCTGATTCAGCCCAGACGGTCATTGGTTGAGATTGCGTATTGATCTTGATGTTATGCGCGTGGTTTATCACGACGACTCCGCGCACGCCTTTATCGCTGATCAACAGATTGGAACCGCTACCCAATACTTTGAAGGGAACGGATATTTCCCAGAGTTTTGAGACAATTTCCGTCAAATGGTTCACTGAGTGAGCGATGAGGAGTGCATCAGACGGACCACCAACATTCATGGTGGAGAAGTTTGCCATCAACACATTTTCTTGCAGCGCATCACCGAATGATCTGTGTAATTGTTCCAGTGCGCCTGGTCTCATTTTTTTTCTCCTATGATTGCTTTGAAGTGTTCCGCAACCTCTTGGCTGATTTGATCCGCATCTCCAGCTGACAGTACCAACAGGACATCATTCTTGCCCAAGTGTTCCTTCAAATAATGAACTACGCTTTTTAAAGTTGGAATTTGCCGGGCATCTGGATGGGACATGAGGCGCACAATTTCTTTCGATGAAAAATCCTGATGCTTCTCGCGTGAGGCATAAATTTCCGTGACAATCACATGGTCACAGTTTTCAAAAGCCTGGCTGAAATCATTGCTCAAATGCCTGGTGCGGCTGTAGGTGTGAGGCTGCCAAACGACCCAAATGTCTTTAGAAGGATATTGAGAACGTGCAGCGGCGAGAGTGGATCGGATTTCAGTGGGGTGATGCGCATAGTCATCAATCACGATTAATCCATCCAATTGTGCGCGAATGTCAAAACGTCGGCCAGTTCCCGAGAATTCCAGCAGAGCTTTTCTCCCTTTTTCAAGCGACCATCCTGATTGATGGATTACTGCCAGCGCTGCTGCTGCATTCAAAGCGTTATGATGTCCGGGCAGCTTGAGTTGGATATCATTGATCACAGATACTGGCTGGCCTTCGGATTGGATTTTCAGATCAAAACATACGCCGTAATCCTGTTTATGGCTGATTTGGCATACTTGATAGGCTGCGTTGTTTGCAGAGCCATAGTCTTTGATGATGATTTCTTTGTTGTTTAAGGTTTTCATTAGGTTGACTGTGGCCGGGTGGTCTGCGCAAGCGATCAATTTTCCATCGGGTTGAATGCGATCGCAAAGATCTAAAAACGCTTGAACATAATCTGATATATTCGGGAAGCAATCCGGATGGTCATGTTCGATGTTCGTGACCACCAATATTGTGGGTTGTAATCCAAGGAACATACGGTCATATTCATCTGCTTCGATAACGAAGTATTCACCACTGCCCGCATGGGCGTTCGTGTTGAGATCCTTAATCTCACCTCCCACAACAAAGGAAGGATTCAGTCCAAGATAATTGAGGCACCAAGCCAGCATGGCGGTAGTGGTTGTTTTGCCATGGGTACCTGCCACGGCAATGACTTTCTGTGACGCGGTTAATTCTCCCAAGAAATCTGATCTCTTCATTACGGGAATACCCTTTTGATGGGCAGCAAGGACCTCTGTGTTGGAATCAGGAATTGCCGAGGAGCGGATGAGGATGTGCGCACCTTCTATATTAGCAGGGTCATGACCGAGCTTGATAACGACGCCCATTTTCTGCAATTCGCGTGCCATGGGCGATAAGACCAAATCAGACCCACTAACCCGGTGCCCTCTTTCGAGCAGCACACGAGCAATGGGCGAAAGCCCTGTTCCTCCGATCCCGACAAAATGATAGTGATTCATTAAATAAACACCACCAGAACAAAGATAAAAGAAATGGCAATCGCGAAATATATCCCAGGCACTACTAACCAGTTGGGAGGAAGCAGCGGGATGATTTGCAGGGCTGTTTGACCGGCTGGTGTGCCTGCGATTGGAGCCAGGACAAAAGAGAATGGATAATTGGCTGCGTGAATAAAATACCACATAGAACCACAAATCAAGTAACCATTAAATGCGCCGATCACCAAACCCAACAAGGTATCTTGCAGGCGGTCTCGCATGAAACGCTGGTTTTGCATCAGCATTGGCAGGTTGGGGGTCTGGTACCCACAAAAAACGACTAATCCCAATACCACAGATTCAAAAGTGACCCGTGAAGTAACCGGACTGTTTTCAAGAAAAGAATCGAGAACCGGAACATAGGTTTTTAGAACTGTGATGATAAACAGCGCCAAGAACACACTGAATGTCGCAATGACTTCTTTCGCCCAGCCGCGGATTGCTCCGATTAGAGCAAAAATCACAATGAAAATATAAAAAAGGACTGTAAGGCTTACCATGCTTTTCCTCCTTCCGTGTTTGATCCTAAAGCGAGGATCAATTCTCCAATGCATTGGGCTGCATCCGGTTTTGATAATTTCAAGATTGCATTACGCATTTTCTGTAGTATGTCGTTTGATCTGAATAGCTCCCAAATTGTCGTTTCTAACTCTTTTTGCAGTGCATCATCCTTTAAGATTTTGGCACCACCATGTTGCACAAGGAAAGATGCATTATTCTGCTGGTATCGCCATGCATGAGGGTAGGGAACAAGAATTGCTGGAAGTCCAAAGAAAGGCAGTTCTCCCAATACCGAGGCGCCAGCACGGCAGAGCGCCAGGTCAGCTGCAGCCAATGCAGCTCCCATCTCACTGTGAAGAAAGTCAAAAAGGTGATAGCGGTTTGCTAAATTCGGCGACAAGCCTTTTTGCGTCTGCAGACTTTCATTCCAGTGGTCTTTCCCGCTGATGTGAATGACATGCAGCTTTTCCAACAATTTTGGAAGGATTTCGATTAGTGCATGATTTATTGAGCGGGCGCCTTTGCTTCCTCCAAAAACCAATAAAACTTTATCGGATTTGGATATTTTGAAAAAATCGCGGCTGTTGTTCTTATTCCAGTATTTGAGTTCTTCGCGGACAGGATATCCGCTGACAATGGCTTTGTTTGGAGGGAGGTATTGTAGTGATTGACGGCAGCACACCGCAACCCTGTCAGCCCAGTGGTTAATGACTTTTAACGCCAAACCTGGTTCAATATCGGGTACGAAAGCGAGTGATGGAATCCGCTTGCCTGCCAGAGCAACTGGCACACCCAGGTACCCTCCGGTTAAGAACATGACATCAGGTTTAAAACTCGAGATGATAATTCGCGCTTTACGCCAACCTCTTAAGAGCTGCCCCACGTTTTTTAGCAAGGCTTTTAACCCTACACCATGCAATCCAGCTGAGGGGATTGATTGGTAGGCAACCTTATATTCTTTTAACAAGGTTTCCTCCATTCCACTTTGGCTTCCGATCCAAAGTACATCGCTTACGTTATTCTTCAGCGCCTGCAGGACGGCTATGGCGGGATACACTCCGCCGCCTGTCATCCCTGCGCAGATTAACAACCGCATTCAGGGGCCTCCCTTCTTCCTCGTTATTTTTTATTGCTGATACACGGCCAACATTCAAGATGATCCCAACACCAACTAAAACCATGGTCAAATTTGAACCGCCATAGCTGATGAAAGGCAACGCATTCCCCGCAAAAGGTAGCAGATTTACCAAGACGCTCATGTTGATAAAAGCCTCAAGAAATATCCAAATGGTGATTCCTGCAGATAGCAGCTGACCTAATGAATCCGGTGCATTTTTTGCGATGGTTAATCCGCGCCACAGGAAGATGACGAAAAGCAAAATGACCGTTACCGCACCCAATATACCTGTCTCTTCTGCAATTACTGCAAAGATTGAATCCGTAGGAGCCACCGGCAACCCCGTGAACTTGGTATTGGCGCGTCCAATACCAACTCCGAAGATGCCACCACGAACAACTGCTTCAAAAGAGCGTTTCAGGTGATATGAGGCAGTGGTTGGATCTTCGAGTCCAGCGATAAACGTTGCGATGCGCTCTTTTCCTGTTTCGTAAAATGCCAGCAGGATAATCCCGGCAACAAAAGCCAAAACCAAAGCCGGAATGATTTGACGGATTTCACCACCCCCCAAGAAA
>CAYVJI010000046.1:0-15587 GCA_964451805.1 uncultured Pelolinea sp.
CCGAGCAGGTCGACAGCACCCATCTGGCCGAAGCGCTGCAGTACCGCCCGCAGGTACTGTTCTGAATCATCAAAGGATCAAGATTTAGATACTTTTTCTCCGATTACGCACAACCATTAACCATTCTCATGTTCATGGATTTCAATATTTGAAAATCCTGCTTGCTGCATGTATTCCTGGATCTGCCCGGTGGTGTAAATACTCAAATCCAACATTTTGATCTATTTCATTTTCCTCAAGTCTGCGCATTTCATCGCCGACCAGGATTACACTATCGCGGTGTTATGCCCGTGTTCTAATAGCCAGATTACGATGATCCTGCCTATGGTGTAAATTCCGGAATGTAACTCTACTTCTTGTTTGATACTGAGAAGAATAAAACTCAACCTGCCTGCCACCATTTACGCGAGACATTTTCTCCATGTTATGCTGTTTTTTTACCTTTCGGGATTTTTAAGCTTTATTTCAAAACCTGTTGGGACAATACAAAGAATCCAATTAAAATTCGGTACCAACCGAACACTTGAAAATCATGTTGGTTTATATAGTTAATGAGGAAACGTATGGTCAGCATGGATACTGCAAATGAAATAACCATACCTATCATCAGCATTGCCAATTCTGCCCATGAAAAGACAAAACCGAACTTGACCAGTTTGAACAGGCTCGCGCCGATCATTGTCGGTATGGCCAGAAAGAATGAAAACTCCGCTGCCGCTTTTCTGGATACACCGATTAGCAGCGCGCCCGCAATCGTCGCTCCCGAACGGGAAGTGCCTGGTATCATGGCGAGCGATTGGAACAATCCGATCAGGAAAGCTGTTTTATAGTTTATGTCATTTACCGCATTGTTTTCTGACATTCGCTTTTGATTCCATTTTTCAATGGCGATAAAGGCGATACCATAGAGAATCAGCATAGCAGCAATGGAAATGGCAGTTCCGAAATGCTTTTCTAAATATTCGTCAAATAAGAAACCGAGTATGCCCGTTGGAACACATGCAATGGCTACCTTCAGCCATAAGCAGACAACGCCTTCTTGAACAATGAGTCGTCTCCTAGATTGAAATGGAAAAACCTTATTCCAATATTGGACGATAACCGCGAAAATCGATCCGAGTTGGATTACGATAAAAAACATTTCTTTATATGCTTCGCTCACTTTTAATGTCATAAACTCATCCACCAGCAGCAAATGTCCTGTGCTGCTGATGGGAAGCCATTCAGTGATTCCTTCCACGCTTCCAAGAAAAATTACTTTTAATATTTCAACGAAATTCATTGGTTATCTGACTTCTCCTTTTTTGACCAGACAAACTGGATAACTTTCCTTTAGAGTCTTGAGAGGAAAAATCCCAAAATTTTCCATTTGGCGGTGCTTTTTTCCAACCCAATATTAAAAAAAAAAAATTAATGTTTTTTTTCATTATGTGATTGTTTAGGTTGGCGTTTTTGAGCCAGCCGCGCATTATTATCAAACCGCCCCACGGAACAATCAAGCAACTATTCGTCACAATGCAAAAAAAAACTGACACTCTTCGTGTCAGAGGTTTTTTCTGCAAAATGATGAATTCTTCTTGTTTTTTATCGGCTCTTATTTATCAATAGAACAACCTTGAACACAAAGAACATAAACAACAGTGAGGTTACATACGGCTGTCGAGTGAGCGTGAAAATGAGTATTGCGGTTACCGATAAAACAATAGAGCCGGTTTTGCAGAATTTCAACCATCGTTCAGTTCCAATATTTTGCCCAACCAACTCCGCTGCTCCCAACAGAGCCAGGAATATAAGAATTGAAAAATAGATGAAACGAGTGATATTCGAAATATCTTGATAGGCGAATAAAGAAACCGACCGGATTTCTTCACCATCGGGCTGCCCATAAAAAGGAAAAAAAATAAAAATCAGCGTCATGATATCCAGCATCCCGTAGATCAAACCAAAAATCTTGCGCATATTCGAACGGTTTTCATTTTCGGCTAAAGAAAACAGTTCTTCGCTTGACAACAAATCGTCAATTGATACCGAAAAAAGTTTTGAGATCGTTTTGAGTGAGTCTAAATTAGGATAGCCTTTGCCGCTTTCCCATTTTGAGATAGCGGTTCTGGAAACATACAGTTGTTCGGCAAGCTGTTCCTGCGTTAACTCTTTTTGTTTTCGCAATTGCTGCAGTTTTTCTTTAAAATCCATTGGTCATCCTTCAATCGGGCACCAGTATTTTTCAATCCTTAAAAGGTTTTTTTGGAATCTTTGAGAAGAAGCAAATTGTTCCAAATTGTTGTTTTATCATTAATTCCTAAAATTTGCTTCTTGAATTGGTAAAAAGTCCTTTGATGTGCACGAAATTCTTCCTTTACATTCCACTTTGAGTTGCTTGTACTCGTTTCAAATTAACAAGCACTTGATCGGGGGTTTGCTGCTGATTTACTGCAGCGCTCAACTCGGGTTTTGTAAGGGTGGCGGGCAGCAGTCTCCCGGCGTAGATATAGAATTCATTGCGCTTTTTACGTTCAGGCAAATATTCCAATGCCCAGTCGCTCAGAAAACCCATGCCCCAGCGCTTCTGCATCCAGGTATGTCCGTAAATGAACCAGGCGCCCTCCAGAAAAGAAGCTTTGAGCGGCTGCAGTTCTGGCGCTTCAAAATCATCTACCAGCTTTTGTCTAAAACTGTTCATTTCGGTGCCGACCATGATGGGCAGATTGAGCTTCTTCGCCAGTGTGACGACGTTATATAAATGCACCAGCTTTGTTTTCTTCTCATGCGGATCGGATATATTCCAGTTGCGCTCCGGAACGATATTGATGGCTGCCGTACCCTTCTCGATCAGCAGAGCCAGCAATTCTTCCATATCCTGCTCCCCTGCCGAGGTGCCATCCAGCCAGGCTGCGCATGGGATCGCCCGGCAGGATTTAACCAGCGTGTGGAATTCATCAACCACAGGAAAAGAATCCGATGCCGGCTGGACATAGCCTACCCCGCCGCGTTTCATCAGTTTCTTGCGCACCAGGTCTTGAAATGCTTCGCGTTCGTTCAACACTACGCTGATTTGCGGCGCTGGAATTTTCAGTTTATCGCTCCAGAATTGGGCTGGGTTGTCAAATTGTTCAAAGGATTTCGCCGCGATCACAGCCACCATGTGGCGTTCGGTTGCGTTTCCGGAGGGCGTCAGGGGCAGAACGTCTCGTTCGTAATCCACCCGCAGCGGCTGCAGGAAAGCGTTGATTTTTTCTAATATTTCGCGGTTGCGCTGTGCAGCCCGGCTGCGCAGATCCGCGAGGATGCTCCTGCTTTCTTCTGGTGCATCTTTAGAAGTGAAACCGATGCCCATATCGTAGAAGATGCCCGGCTCGCCGGGAGAGTTGATCTCCCGCTCCGCGAACTGCGGCACATACACCCGCGTTTCAATGCCGGCTGACCCGCGTAGCCCGATTTTCTCGCAGGCTTCGAGGAATTCATCCACGCCATCCAAGACATCGAAGTCCACAATGCCCATGAATTGCAGCCCGATCTTCTTCCCGATCCATGCCAGATGTGTGGGGGAATATCCATAGCCATTGAAGGAAAAGAAAGTGTGGCAGTGCAAATTGGCGATTTCTTTTTCATTAGGCAGCTCTATCTCGCCTTCCTGTGCACATTTCAGGAGAGCAGCCAGGCTTTCTTGGCGGGTTTTTCGATCGAAATCATCCAGGCCTTGTTCAAGGTCTGTCAGCTTGCTTTGTGCTGCTACCATCGCATCCTCCACTCACTAAAGCTCAAGCAAAAATATCCCTAAAAAGCGAGGGTGGTTTTTTGTAGATTCCGCTTGAATAATTCAAATGCCTGATCCCAGTCTGCGCGCTCGCCCGCTTGATAGCTCTGAATGTCGAAAGAATTTCGGATGACTTCTCGGCCCTCCTCCCAGCCGGAAACACCGCCCAGAGCAACTGCCTGAACCATGATGTTGCCGATCGCGGTCGCTTCAACTGGTCCTGTGATCACCTCGCGTCCGCTCGCGTCCGCGGTAAACTGATTCAAAAGCTGGTTTTGGGTGCCACCTCCGACGATATGAATGCAGGCGGCTTTTTTGCCGGTGATTTGCTCGATCTGTTCGATGATAAAACGGTAGCGCAATGCCAAGCCCTGCAGCACGGCGCGGATCATCTCACCCTCGTTTTCAGGCAGCGGTTGGTTGGTCAGATGGCAGTAATCCTGTATTTTTTCTATCATGCCGCCCGCCTGCAGGAATGCGTTGAAATCCGGATCGATGATGGTCTTGAGATGCGTGGCATCTTTTGCCATTTCCGTCAGGTCGTTGTACGAATAATCCTTGCCTTCTTTCTGCCACTGCTGGCGGCACTGCTGGACGATCCACAATCCCATCACGTTGCGTGAAAACTGGAAGATGCCGTTTGCGCCGCCCTCATTGGTAAAATTGCCTTCATAGCTCTCTTGGTTAATGACCGGTTCTTTGGAATTCATGCCCACGATCGACCAGGTGCCCGAACTGATCCAAATGTAATCCTCCACTCCTGCCGGCACTGCCGCCACCGCTGAACCGGTATCATGCGTGGGCGGCGCCACCACCTGCGGATTGCAGCCCAGCTCCTCCGTCAGGCTAGGCCGCAGTGGGGCGAGGATTGTGCCCGGCTGAACGATTTCTGGAAAGATATGGACCGGGAATCCCATCGCAGAGATGATCTCAGATGACCATTGACCCTTGCGGGCATTAAGGATTTGCGAAGTGGTGGCTTCGGTGAATTCAGCCACAACCCGCCCGGTCAGCCAGTAATTGACCAGGTCGGGAACCATCAGCAGTTTATCCGCAATCTTCAGCTGGGGCGCACCGTTGACCACCAGGGAATACAACTGAAATAGAGTGTTGAGTTGCATGAATTGGTTGCCGGTGATCTCATAGATCCTCTCGCGCGGCATCCTTTCAAATGCCAATTCCATGATTCCATTCGTACGGCTGTCGCGGTAATGGTAAGGGTAAGCGATCATTTGACCGCTTCGGTCAAGCAGGGCGAAATCCACTCCCCAGGTATCTACTCCAATAGAGGATAGGGTTGATTTTCGGCTGGATAGCTGAATGCAATTCTTTATCTCCTGCCAAAAACGGAGAAAATCCCAAACCAGGCTGTTATCCGATTTTTTGGTGGTATTGCTGAGATATTGGGTGGGCAGGCTGACAGGTCCGGTTTCAAAGCGGTGGATTTCCGTTAATTTCAGGATTCCGTCTGACAGCGTGCCCAGTATGCCGCGCCCGCTCTCAGCTCCCAAATCGAGAGCTAGGTAGTTCTTTTCAGCTGGCATTCACAACCTCCTGTCAAAACGCTCCTTTTTTACACGAAAGACACTCTTCGCTGGGGGCTGCTTTATAAAAAAAAGGCTGCCCTTGAAGGCAATCCTTTTCATCAAAAACAAACCATCCATAAAAACCATTTCGATTTTGAGAGTGAGCCTTCTTTGGCTATAGTTCAAAACCCACTTCCTCGGGCAATTCCGCGAAGGCCGCGTCATCTGCTCCGGTACCGTGCCGGAAGATGATGGCGCAAGTGGCGTCTCCTCCGATCGGGTAGGGTGCGTAATGCCAGGCGCCGGGCGCCCAGGCCACACCCATTCCCACCGGTACGTAGAAAGCGCGCAGCCGTTCAAAAGCAACTTCGCCTTCAGGGATGCCAGCCACGATCAGCCCACCCGTAAGCGGCAGAATCGTTTCGGTGGTGCGCTGATGAGCTTCGAATTTCTTGCACACGAATTCTCGCTCAATGGCTGTCAACAGGTTTACCGATACGCTTTGCGCGCCTTCCACGCTGGCTTGCTTTTCGTACCACTTGTACATACCTTCCTCACCACCGAACTCTCGCCCTTCGGTCATCAGCACGCTGCCAAAAGGCGCGAATGCTCTTTCTGTCAACTTTTCAACTTTTATTTTTCTCACGGCATCTCCCTCGCTTAGAAAAATTCGGTTAATGCTTTTGCGGTCACAAACTGCACATCCAGGGCTGCCAACCCGTCAATCAATTTACCGAGTTCTTTGAGAGCGTTTTCTCCACAATTCCTTGTAATGAAATCTTCCGGGATGACCGTTGCTTCGCCAAAATTGTAGCTCTTTTCCATCGGCCAGAATTCCCATGGATGGATATAGTAAGCCAGCACACGCGCCACATCTTTATTATCACAGAAATCTAAGAAGGATTGGCTGCGTTCCAGCAGATAATCTCCGCCTTTCGTACGGAAAAGCGGCCACTGGTCGCGGTCTCTTTCCAGCGGGGGATCTTTGCTCTCCATGGTCATATCCGCGAAGTTGGGCACCTCCAAAACCGTACTGTCGCCCTTTTTTGTCCAATCCGAGCGAGATGGATGGTATGGCTCGAATTGTTCTCGGTAAAAATACATCGGGTAACTGACATCACAGGTAAAACCAAGTTCCTCGAGGGCATTCACCACGGTCGTAGAACCCCACAGACGCGGGCAGCGGAAAGAAGTCGCACTGACGCCGGATGCTTCCTCAACCCATTGCTTGCAGATCTCTAAACGTGGCTTTACTTCAAAAGGCAGCAACGGCTTGATTCCCGGGATAGGGAATAGCTCATCTCCTAATGTTTCATGGTAGAGCGAATGACAGCCGACTTCATTGCCGCTCGCCGCGACCATCTTCGCAACCTCCGGATTTTCTTTAGCGCAATCCCCGGTGAAAAAGAAGGTTGCCTTCACTCCCTTTTGGGCAAAGAGATCCAGCAGCAGCGGCGTGCCGTGCTTTGCCCCTTCGTAAAATGGGGTGAAACTTCCCACATCCGTCTCCATATCCACGCCAAACAGCGCATATGTCGGTTTCATCCAGCACCTGCCTTCTTATTTGTATTTGCGAATCATCAAAAATCCAACTCGTACAATTCACCTATTTCCGGACTGAGCACATCACAACCTTGCTCTGTGATGGCGATGCCTTTTTCCCAGCGTACCCCAAAAGTATCAGTTGAGATGAAAGTGTCTATTTGGAAGCACATATTTGGCTTGAAGGCATAGTTGGATATTGTTTCTACCCATGGCGCTTCCACTTCGATCAGGCCGGTTCCATGCATTGGGCCATAAACGAAATTTTCAGCGTAACCGTTGTCTTCGTAAAATTTATAGAAACGTTTGGCCACATCTGCCGCGATTATTCCCGCTTTCAATTGCTGCTGCGTCCAAAAATGAGCCTCTCTGCCGAAAAGCACGATATCGCGCCGTTTGCCCTCCAGTTTGCCCAGCACCACCGGATAGCCGATGGAGGCAGAATAGCCGTCAATCTTGGCGGAAAGATTCAATTGGACAATATCGCCCTTTTCAAATCTGCGGTAGCTGGAACGGGAGATGGCATGCCGCGTGGAAGCTTCGGAAAACACGTACATTGGCAGTCCTTCATACTCTGCGCCCTCTGCATAAATCACGCGCTGCGCCACACCCACCATCTGCAATTCTGTCATGCCGGGTTTGATTTCTTTGATCACCTGCTGGCTGGCAACTTCGGCAATGCGATAACCTTCACGCAGACATGCGATTTCTGCTTCGGATTTTAAGGAACGCAGCTCGACCATGATGGAATCTGCTCGGACAATTTCCGCTTCGGGGAATGCGGCGCGGATGCCCTCTAAATGGACCACAGAAGTATCCAGCCAGCTCGCCACCCCGATGCGCAGATTCTTGCCTGTAACGCCAATCGCCGCGAATACATCGTTGAAGGTTTGGGCTTTTAATTCAGGGTAAGCCGGGTCAGCTCCTTCACGGTATTCTTTTAATATAAAGATCTTTTCGATCTTCGATCGATCGGCTGCGAACTCACCGCTCTCCGGTCCCACCATCAATGCCGCATCGCCGTTGGCGCTGATGGCAACTCCGCTGCGTTCGAACAGCGGCCAGAAGCCTGAAAAATAACGTGGATTGGCATAATCCGCCTCATTGCCATTCACGATCAACGCATCCAATTTTTCTCTGCGCAGAATCTGCGCGGCTCTTTCAGCCCGCTGCTTGTATTCGTGTTTGGGTATACAAATATCTCCATGCATGGTCTACATCTCCTTATTTTTCTTTAATCAATATGAAATATTTCTTCAAGGTCGGTGTAATAAATTGTTTTTTCATGCTGCTCGAAACATGGTTTGGTGTGCGTCCACCATTTCTGCGTGATCGGGTCGGCTTCCATGAGTGCCATATCAGCCTCGAAATCATCACCTATGTACTCAAAATACGCGAACAGTTCCGTTCCTCTGATATATATTGAATAATTGCGCAGATTGCACTTGGTTATGGTGGCAAGCACATCCGGCCAGACGGCAGCATGCAGTTGCTTATACTGCTCCACGCATTCTGGTTTCAAGCTTGCATGCTGGCCAAACCTGCGCATCAGATTCATTCTCCCGGAAAACCCATGGTGGTATAGTAAGCCAGATTGACCTGCCGCGCGTCTAGGCGTCCGTATTGGGCAATGATGGGTATGTCACTTTCTATCTTCATGGCATATTGGGTGGTGAGTGGGAGCACATGCTCGCCGAAATGATCGGGGTTGTGTGTCTGAAAGCACTTCACGCGTTCCGCGCCGACCGTCATTTTGATATCGCGCACCGGCTCACGATCTTCAAAAAAAATGGTAAAGGTTAAATGCGCCTCCTGATTATGAGGATTCAGAACAATGTAGGATTCATGACCTTTTAGGTCGCTGTCGCCGAAAGGCGGGCGGTCTCCATCTGGAAAGAACCAGACTTTTTTTCCATTCATTTTTTTCTTCCTTAATCAAGACATTTTTAACTTTCTGTAAACTAATCGCGTTTCGTGTTCGCGTCAATCAATACCACCGCAACCAGAATGACGCCTTTGACAACCCATTGCCAGTAGGTATTGACTCCAACCAAAACCATCATGTTGCTGATGACCTGCAGGAACAGGGCGCCAATCACCACCCCAATGATGCGTCCGCGCCCGCCCGAAAGCGATGTTCCTCCCAGAACGACTATGGTCATTACATCGAACAAAAGGTTTTCACCCAGCATCACGTTGCCAGAAAGCGTCTTAGCCGTGAGTCCAAGTGCCCCGATTGCGGTTAGGACCGCGCACAGCACGAAAGCGAATACACCCACGAATTTCACATTGATGCCCGATAGCTTGGCTGCTTCGATATTCCCTCCCACCGCGTAAAACGAGCGGCCTAAGGCGGTATGCTGGGTAACGATATTGAGTATCACCGCAATAACTGCCATGAGAATAACCGGGAATGGCACCAAACCGATATAACCTGCGCCCAGGAAATTAAAGGATTCAGGTAAACCGGAAATCGGCAAACCGCCGGAATAGATGAAGTACAACCCCTTGATCACATTCATGGTGACCAATGTGCCGATGAAGGAGGGCATTTTCCCATACACCACCAGCACGCCGTTTGCAATGCCAGCCACCACCGACATCAGCATGACCAGCACAATTGCCGCCCATACCGGCAGCCCCATGGTAACCGCGAATCCCGCGAAGAAAATCGAGACCATTCCGATAATGGAAGATATGGACATATCCATGTTTGCTGTCAAGATAACAAAAAACTCTCCCATCGAAATAATTGCGATGAAAGAAGCTTGGCGCAAAACATTCATAATATTGTTGGTCGTCCTGAATGTGCTGCTGGAAATGCTGAAGAGCACGACCATGAACACAAAAAGGATTAGGATCATCCAATCCTGAAAAAATGCTGCCCATCCGCCGCTGTAACGCTTTGATTTGGTTTTAAAATCACTAATTTGTTCCATCTTTATCTATTCCTAATAAGCTGTTTATGATGACATCCTGTGTTTTTCTTTCCCCTTCAACAACATCCATGATCGCTCCTTCGAACATGATGTACACTCTGTTGCAGAGTCCGATCAATTCTTCTAATTCAGGCGAGACCAGCACGATCGCTTTCCCTTGTCTGGTCAAATCGTTGATCAATTTATAAATCTCAAATTTTGCGCCAACGTCAATACCACGGGTCGGTTCATCCATCAGAAATACCTCAGAATCCCGCAGCATCCATTTCGCGATCACGATCTTCTGCTGGTTGCCGCCCGAAAGTTTTTTGACATTCTGCCACAGCGAGTAATACGAAAGATCCATCCTCTCGCTATGATCATAGGCTGCTTTCGCTTCTGCCTTATGATCCTGGAAAATCCTCCATCGTTTGAAGCGATCGATGGATGGCAGTGTTGTATTATCTTTGATGTCAAAAAGCATGTCTAATCCCAGCGACCTGCGTTCATCTGGCACAAGCCCCAGGCCAAGTTTGATGGCATGTTCGGGGCTTTTAATCTTGACCTCCTTGCCGTTGATGAAAACTTGACCATTCGAGATCTTGTGATTTCCGAAAATGGCATGGATCAGCTCGGTTTTATAGGCTCCCAGCAGACCAGCGATGCCGATCACTTCACCACGCCGTACCTGCAGATCGATATTGCGGAAGGCGTTCGGTCCTGTTAACCCTTTCACTTCCAGCAGCACTTCACCAAATTCTTGATTGATGGGCAGGTACACTTGTTTCAGCTCACGACCGATGATCATTTTGATCAGCTTTGGCTTGTCAATATCCTTGACCTCTCCGCTCTGGATATGTTTGCCGTCACACAATACGGTATATGTGTCGCAGCAATCCAAGATTTCTCCCAGTCGATGTGAAATGTAGATGATGCCCATGCCTCTTTTCTTCAGGATATTGATGATGCGAAAAATATTTTCAATATCCTTCTCCTGCAGAACAGCTGTCAGCTCATCCAGGATCAGCACTTTAGATTCGTTCAGGATAGCCTTGGCTAGTTGCACGATTTGGCGTTCAGCCGTCCTGAGGTGTTTCACAGGGACATTCAGATTCACGTCGCATTGCATGAATTCGAGGATCTTATCAGCCCGTTGGCGCATGGCTTTCCAATCGATGAAAGGACCCTTGTTCTCATAGTGGCCGACGAAAATGTTTTCCAAACCGCTGATTTCATTCATCAGCTGGAATTCCTGGTGCACGATAGCTATACCCAGCGCTTGGGATTCTCGAATGGAATAGGAATGCAGGTTGATCGGCTCGCCATTCACATAAAGCTCCCCGCTGGTCATGCGGTTCTCGCCGATAATGCATTTCGCCAATGTGGATTTGCCTGCACCATTTTCTCCTACCAAACCATGGCATTCTCCGGCTAACAGCGTGAAGTTCACGTTGTCAAGTGCTCTCACACCAGGAAATTCCATCGTGCAGTTTTTCACCTCGATCAGAGGTCTTCCTTTCATCAACACCGCCTTTCCTGCTTCAGCGATTTTTACAGGTTGTATGATCTCCATCCCTCCTCTCCTATAGCCACAGCCAGCCCAAAGCTTCTATGCCTGAACAGATAATGTCATTATCCGGGGATTCCGGGTAGCGGATATTATGGATTAGGCGTTTGATTTCGTGATACGGGAACATGCAGCTTTTCACGCCAGTAAAGGAAACTGGGTTGATGTCGAAGAACATTTCCTTAGCAATATCAAAATCCCTCTCATTGAACCAGAGGACTTCATCAAGGATCTTGTCTTTGCGAGCGGGATCGGTTTCTGCTTCATAGCGGATTGCCGCCAATACCAGATCGTAGATCACTGCATTACGGCGTTCGGCATTATCCCATTTATCAAAATGCGGCAACCAATGTCGCAGCTTTTGATCATCGGTTGCCCGTTCGCGCAGTTCATCAATGACTTTCATCAAGTGCGGGTGATTTTCTTTGGCTGCCATGATCGCGGGTATATCCTCATGGGTCATCTTGTTCTTTTGGAATGGGAATGGCGTGGTATAAAGCGGAATTTGGCTCTCATGGATAGTAACCATTTTTTTCATAACATGCAAAACCTTCTCTCCCAGATCACCAAAATTCAATTCAGCCACCCTCCTGAAGAATTCCTCTATATCCATCATTGAACCCCAGCCATAATTGCCGTGGGCGAACAAATGCATCGGCAGTCCGTACCACTCGAACATAAAGCCATTGATGCCATGCACTCCCATTTTAACGCTGCCCATATGCTGCTCGATATCCCGCTCGATCACCTGCTCATTGGGTTCATCATGGTAGCGGATTACATTGGACTCGAACGTTCGGTAAAGCCTGCCCATGGTGGAGGTAATGGCATTCGATTCGGTATCCCTTGCCCAAATTCTATGCCGCCCGAATGCATCGCACCACTTTGGGAATTCCGTCTCTGGAACATATAACCCCGGCGCCCAGAATAGGCAGATATCATCCGGCATGGATTCAACGCACTCTTTCAAGAATTGAGGGTCTTTTTCCAATGGCGGTTGCCGGAAAGCGCGGATTCCCAATACAATTTCCGGATTGACCTTGCGGACCGCTTCATAGATTTGATTCAGAAGCCACAAATTGGCTTTATGCTTGGCTTCACCGGGCGTTTTGGTAGTATCGTGCCAGCGCTTCCGGCATCCCTCACATTCACAGAACCAGAAACCCTCTTCACTTTCTTCAAGAGTGTAGCCATCAAAACCCAGTTCGGCGATATGCACCATGCTGTCAAGGATATATTGAACAGTGCCAGGATAACTCAAGCACAGTGAATCGAAATCGTTCATGAATTTACCCGTTTTCGGCGGTTTCATGCGCGCTTCTGGGTGAGCGATGCTGTAGGCGCCATTGTAGGAATTCAATCCGACATAAGCGAAAACCTTCACTTCAAGTTTGTGCGCCAGTTCAATGAATTTCAACAGATAGGGTTCTTCAAGGTTGGGATGGGTATAGCGTACTGTCAGCCAGCGGCGGTTTTCTGCATTCCAAATTTTAATCGGCACGTTGCGGAAAACTGTTTCGGGGTATTTTTCTAATTCAAATGGCCAGTATCCATACATCAGCAGGTTGAATTGATTGATCTTATTATCCAGACAAATGTTGAGGTATTCAATCCATTCGTCAAAGCCCCATAACTGGCTGTCAAAACCAATGCGTCCGTAACCCGCATACCAAGAAAAAGTAGGGGCAATAGCCCGCACCGGCAGCGATGGCCAGTCGGTTATTTCACAACAGGGCAGCCTGAATGCATCGCCATCCTTTTTCAGAAGCTGTTTTACACTGGTAATGCCGTTGATGAAACCGGCTTTGTTTTCATATCTTAAAGTGACTGCGTCTTTTGTTATGACCAGATTGTATCCTTGAGCTTTAAACAATTCCTTGTTCTCTGCTTCGATGCCATTGAGATCCGCCATAATTTCCAATTTCATGAATCCATCTTGTCCGCTGCAATCTTTGCAGATATCTATTTCTTGATAATTCCAAAACCGCAGCTTGGCGATATCCAGCAGCAGTTCTACATCCTGCACTTTTTCGGTCGGTGTAAAACAAATCTTGCGAAAAGCTTGTGAAAAAGCATCATCGTCGCGTAAAACCTTGGCTTCTGGTAACAAGTTGATCATTTTCACTCCTTTCAACCATCAAATGTGTTGATGGTTGGGCGAAGAGGCTTGCTCTTCGCCCTTTCCATTCATTATTCTATCCATTGATGGATGAATCAATGGAATTCTACAGCCAACTCCAGGTCTGCCAGTCATATTCTGCAATGTTGGCAGGTGTGATCTTTTCAGGTTGAGGTAGTTCATACACCAAAGGTACTTCTTCACCCAACACCAAAGATTTGTACATCGCGTCTGTGGCTTGATACCCCAGTACGACGGGATCCTGCAGAACCTCACCGATCCAGGCTTCATTGCCTTCGGCAATGTAGGTCAGCACTTCAACCGCACCCGCGATGCCAATGAATTTAATCTCGGTGCGATTGGCAGCCACGGCTGCATTGTATGCACCGCGCACTTCCGCATCATTATGACCGGAAACAACATCGATAACGGCTTCTCTCTGCAGAACGTTTTCCATCAGACTCTGGGAGGAATCTGCACTGCCTGCCCCTACATCACCTTCTACAATGATTCGGGCGTTCGGGAAAGCTGCTAGGATCGTCTCAGAGAATCCATCCACACGATCCTGTGCAACCTGACCAGAGGTCGGGCGGGAAACGAACAGGGCTACCGGGTCGTCCTTGCCAAGTGTCTTAAGGTAATCTACCGCGATCTCACCAGCGGCAACACCCAGCGCCTTCATGTCGTGGCCAACAAAGGTTTCCCAAACGATATCCTCTTCGCTGGCTGGCTGCTGTGCGTAGTCGCCGATCACGAAAGGAATACCCTGAGCAACATACTGCTTCATGGTTGGAATTGCGGAGTTCGGGTCTGCCGGGAAGAGAATGATGCCCTTGGCGCCAGCTGTGACCAGGTTGTCGATATTGTTCAACATTGTCTGGACATCCGAGCGGGAATCCTCAAACTGGAATTCAAAATTCGCTTCAGGATGATCTTTCACGTATTGCAGGCAGCCATCCTGCGCACCCAAGAACCAGGTATATGCCGTCATTTCCATGATGGATACGCCAATTTTGATGGGTTCTTCGGCAGCGGGTTCCTCGGCAACTGCTTCTTCCTCTGCGGGTTCTTCGGCAGCCGGCTCTTCTGCTGCAGGCGCTTCTGCTGCAGGCTGGCAGGCAACGAACAGCATGCTGGCCAGAACAAGCATTGAAACTAAAAGCATTAGTTTCTTAGTCATTTTTATTCTCCTTTTTTTTTGTTTTGTTACTCTCGAATACAATAAACAATTTTTTTGCTCGTTTCACCTCCTTACCATACTTAGACAACCTTAGATGTTTTCCTTCCAAATGATTCTTTGTAACCGCATGAATCACGGACGATGATTTCCATCGGCAAACGAACCAATTGTCGTGGTTTTGCATTGCCGTTCGTTATCCGATCCATCAATAAACCTGTGGAAACACGGCCGAGCTCGTACCATGAAGTGCTGGTGGATGTCAGCGCTGGGTTCAACAGCTCTCCATATTCAACATCATCGAACGAGACCAGGGCGATCTCCTCAGGGACTTTTTTCCCTTGATCCTTTAGAACAATGAGTGCGCCCATGCTCATCGAGTTGTTAAAACCAAAGATGGCTGTCCATTTGCCTTGTTTTTTGATCAATTCTTTGGTTGCCGAAATGCCGCTTTCCTTTGTCCATTCCCCCCCAACCACGATACCTGCATCGAAAGGAATACCGCGATCTTTTAATGCGGCCTTATAGCCATCCAAGCGCTCGATGGAACTGCTTTCGTTCATGGGTCCTGTAATCACTGCGATAGATTGATGACCAAGGTCAAGCAGATGTGTGGTCAACTGATAGGCGCCCAGATAGTTATCGGAAGTCACCAGATCGATGTCAAGATCGCCCAGTTTGTTGTCAATCGCCACAATGGCAATGTTCTTGCTCTGCAGAATTCTGCGAATATGTTCGATGATGGCATCAGATGCGGAAGATGCAATGATGATGCCTTCCATCTGGCGCGCTACGAAAAAATCAAGCGCTTTCCTCTCGCGCTCTGGTTTGCCATCGGTATTGTAAAAAAGCAGCTCATAATGCGCGTACTCCGAGGATTGGATGAAGTTATAGGCTGCCTTTAAAGCATTGCTGAAAAATGGGTTCGAGATATCTGGAAAGATGAAACCGATTGTGTAGGTGCGCCCGTATTTCAGGCGGCGG
>CAYVJI010000047.1:0-15308 GCA_964451805.1 uncultured Pelolinea sp.
ATCGAGGCTGTGCGCATAGCCGTACCACAGGAAATCTGGGATGAAATGAATTCCAGACAAGAAAATTATGCAATGAATTATGAGGAAGAATAGACAGTGTTATTTATGAATGGAAAAATTTCCGTATAAAGCCTAGATTTGGTTGAACCATACGATTCACTGAAATAAAGATTTCACGAATTGAAATCATATGCAAAAGAATTCTATCTCTGAGATGAGAATGAAACAGAAGAAAGGGAACAAGGCTGTTTGGATTTTCATTTTGTTCAATCTCTTTTTTTTATTGTCTTGCACACAAACTTGTGTACCTCCAAACGCAATGACGGAATCCGTGCCAGTAAATGAAAGGACTGAAGACTCTCAGCCTTTTCCTACCCAAGATTCGCGGCGGATAATCAATCCTGTTGCCCAACAATTGGTTGAAAAGGAAACCGGATATTGTAAGGCGCTGGCTCCTGCGGACTGGTCCTTTAATTCCATTCCCCCCTACGTCGGTGCGGATCTGTTCTCTCCCGATCAGCGCAGCCATGCCGCCTGGGGGATCACCAGCATTTTCAAAGCGCTTTATCCCTCTCCGCAATCTGCGCTGGTTTATTTGCTGGAAATAATGGGCTATCAGAACCCAATCTTGTCGAGTCAACCGGTTGATATCGGCTATGGATTTTCGATGGTTGGTTTTACATCTGCAATTGGCAGACAAGGTCAGGTCTTCTATAAGACCTACGACTTTGATGCGGATTTCTTTATCATCTCTTTGTATCTTGCCTCCACTGAAAATGGGCTTTGGCAATCCCATGGTTCACAAGCTCTGTCTGCAGCGCTTTCAATTCGTTGCCTTTCACAATTGCGTCCCACGACACCCCAAATTATTTTAGAAGATGGCAATCCCTCCAGTAAGCAAGATAATCCAGAGGTGGATTTATCAGAAAAATGGAGTGAAGCTATCCTTGGATTTGAAAATGTGTATTCGCCCACCACCGGTGATCACTATCTGGCTCCTTTGGAATCCTACTGGGAGAGTGGCCCCGAGGGAGCGGGGTATTACCGTGAATTGCCTGGCGGAAATCTGGAAAAATTGGAATATGGATTTGGTAATTATTAAGATCTCCGTCTGAGGAAAGGCAGTTTAAGGAGAATTTGTACAAGGAAGATAAACAATACCTGCAGGTATGGAGGAAAACATGAAAATCTTTTTTCACAAGAAACCATTAATTCTCTGTTTGATGCTTCTAACCCTATCAATGGCATGCCGAGGGGAAAAAGAACCAAATTGTGAAAATCTCCTGCTGGAGGATATAAAAGAAACGTTCCCCGTTTTTATCTCCGAATCCGCGGAAACTGGAACAGCCATTCGTGTTACAGACGGAATGACCATGCTATTCATATCTTCTGGAAGTTTTAAGATGGGTCTTGAGGATGGCAATGACGATGAACGACCAGTGCATTCGATCTATTTGGATGAATACTGGATCGACCAGACTGAAGTGAGCAACGCACAGTATCAAAAATGCGTGCAAGCCGGCGCTTGTACACCCCCGTATTATGATGAAAGCTTTTTCGCCAAGCTGTTCTTCAAAGGTAATTCTGAACGGGTGCGGGATGAATACTTCAACAATCCTGACCTGAACCAGCATCCAGTCGTTTGGGTGCGCTGGAAACAGGCGCAAACCTACTGCCAATGGGCGGGAGGAAGGTTGCCGACTGAAGCTGAATGGGAGAAAGCTGCGCGCGGCAGTGATGGGCGCGAGTACCCTTGGGGGGATGCATTCTATGGCGATCGAGTGAACTACTGCGATAAAAATGGAGAATGCAAGATCCCGGATGAAGCATGGGACGATGGTTATCAAGAGACCGCTCCTGTGGGCAGCTACCCACAGGGCGCTAGCCCATACGGCGTGCTGGATATGGCCGGCAATGTCAGCGAGTGGGTGGCAGATTGGTTTGATTATGATTACTATCAAGAATCACCGCAAGAAAACCCATTTGGTCCTGCCTGCGCGGACAAGCGGTTGGTGCGCGGTGGTTGTTATGATTACAGCGCTGCCAACGTGCGCTCAACCCTGCGCGATGAGGTAAACTCCGAGTGGCATTTTTCCACCGTCGGCTTCCGCTGCGCCGCGGATATGGCGGAGCGAACTTCAGAGGATGGGAATATTATTCCTGAGGATATGAGCGACATTCTGCCTGATGGTGCAAGTGTGAATGGGGTGTGGGCGGCAGCTGACGGTAGCGCCTGGATTTATGGAAGCCATGGCATAATGCGCGTGGATGCGCAGGGCATTGCGCAGAGCATCTATGACGAACCAGTGGAAGCTTTAGCCGGTGAAGATGCCTCTGGACGCATTTGGGCAATAGGGCAAGAACAGGAATTCATTGCGGCTTTCGCTGGCGGCGTATGGAAAACTTACTCTGCCGGGCAAGGCTGGCAGGGCAGCGAGGAAGACCTATACCTGAGCCCTGGTCTGGGCGATGGGTTGACGCAAGATGACCAAGGCAGGCTGTGGCTCGCCAGCGGGGCGGATGCTCTCTGGCAGTATGAACCAGCTGCAGATGCCTGGCGCGGCCTGAAAGCGCAAGAATTGGGTTTTCCCCCGCTTGACACAGATGATTATCAAGGCTACTTCCTAACCGATAGTGTTTTATCAACATCTGGGCAAGTGTGGGTAAGCGCCTGCCTGGGCGAGGGCGAAGCCTTGCTGCCGGCCGGCATCGCGCGCTATCTGGACGGGAAATGGGAGGTCATGGCGGACACAAGCGCTGATTGCGTGCTGGATTTGGAAAGCGGGGTGCAGGGGGAGGTATGGGTGGGCGGTTTTAACGCGCTGCTGAGGTTTGACCCAGGCACTCAGGAATGGAAACGCATTGCCTTGCCGGATTTTGAACGCCCTCAGATCGTTAGTGACATTCATATCAACCCGCTCAGCGGCATGCCATGGATCGAGGTGCTGCGCTTTGGCGGCGCCAGCCCCTTGGGATCATTGGCATACTACCATTGGGAGGATTCTGCCTGGATCGAAGACCTGGAAACTGAGGCTTACGCGCCTTATGACCTGACCTTTGCGGCTGATGGGACAGCCTGGTGGTGCGGGGAGGGGCGGGTGTTGAAGGGTATTGGAGAAAATTTAAAGGAGATGGTACAAATGAATCTATTAGATTGCCACATTACATTTGATGGAAAGGGTAATCTTTGGATTGTAAATCGGGGTAGCAAAGCCTTATGGCATACCTCACCATCCGATTAGCAAATTAACAGACCAATATTTAACCTGAATGTTGACACACTAATTTTGTATCTCGATCTAGAAGGTTTATATGCTTATGTATTTATCGCGAAGCAGTCAATCACTTTTTCTTTATTCACTCATTGGAAATTTTTTTATGGTGTACGGATAATAACGTCCTGTGGTGTTTCAGGCACCCAATAATACAACAATGGATTTCCTGTTTCTTTATCATAGAATGACCAGAAGTGGGTGGCTGCGCTGCTGATATTTTTGCGAATTTCACCAGGTGCCATTTCGAACCATAAGCGTTCGTCCTTGTCATAATCAGTCCAAAATACTTCAACGGGTTTTTCAGAGCGGTTGATAAAAGTCAATTCGAGCGGTTGAACATCTTCCAGAGACCAATTATAGCCAACCTTCCAACTGTTTCCACTATATGTTAAGTAAACAGGTTCATTTTTTATGCTATCGTTTATCGTGCCTTTATAAACTGTGTATGCACGAAAATTGACTGTGACCTTGGCAGAATATGGCGGTATGGCTGAAAACCAATCCACACGGCAGTCGTTGACAGTAAATTCCCAATCATGTTCGTTGAAATACCAAAGCTGATAATCGTAATGTTTTTTATAAAGCACATCCGACCAGCCGTCCGTATTATGCAGATCGAAAAATCCTTTAATATTCTCATTGTTCATTATGTCATAAAGTGCATATACTGCTTCGCACGGAGTCTGGCTTGGAGGAATATCGGATGAATCTTGATTTGTCTGAAGGTGTGAGCAACCTGAGGATTGCAAGGCGAATTCCAGGTTGACTCCGGCAGGGTTGCCGCCCACTAGTGCATTTGTGCGTGTCGAAAGAGTCTGCCCCCATTGGCAGTAGTCGCTTTCGAGAATCCCGGCATGCATGCGTGTAGCATTACGCTCACGGAATAAACGTAATCCGCTGAATTGATCAATTGCGATATCGTGCACATAGGTATACAAATAATCATCTACAGGGATATCCTCGGAATCTGTAAAAACCCAGGTTCGATTTCCTTCTAATGCATTCTCAAATGCATTTGGTGGTTGGGCATCGGTTCCGAAAAAGCGGTTTTCACCACCTTGAATGGTTTTTCCATTGATGATATTTATCAGGATCGTTTCTGGATCATATAACGTCCAAGAACAATCCCCGATACTTCCATCCTCCACAAAGGAAGTGGATTCGATCTTGAGAGTGTTTTTATCAATTCTTTCTATTGCTTGATAATCGGTATGGATGATGCACTTGGAATCTAGTGATCCATATTCCCAGTTTTCGAAGTATTCTCGTATTTCTAGAAAGAAATCGTCCGGAATCACAGCTGTTTCTTCTTGGGGGAATTTTTGCGGAGCGATATCCAAATCAGTCTCGGATGAATCTAAAGAAAGATTATCGCTAGATGAACTCTCTTTGTTCGCTTCGAAATCCCAATTCCATGTAGATTTTCCCTCCAAGAGTATAAAAGTATCTGCATCCCCACGCGGATCAAGATCAGCTTGTGAGACTTGACGAGATACACGAAATTGTACTTCTTTAAACGGAGCGATTTGTACCTGTTGCCATGTGGACGTTCCACGAAAATATTGCGGGAATGATGCAATCTGGCAGCCTTCACCATCAGAATAACTGTCATCCCAGACAGGTTGCAGGGAAAGCCAAGTTTCATTCTCGCTTATTTGATATTCAGGCTGAGTATATAGATATTCTGCGTCCAAATTAAAATCATCGCGTTTGGAATTCCATTCCGGATTCCACTGGTATTGAACCTGCAGATCCCAATCATCAAATTGTTCGAAGGGGATGCGGATGGTTTGTGTCGGGCAGACCAGTAAGCGCAGATCTAGAGTGTCACTTCCGCTGGGCAGGCTTTCTATGCTCACAGAAAAATAATCTTCGGGTGTTGTTTGGTTACAGGCTGTCAACAATAAGGTGAGAATAGAAATGAAAACAAACAATGGTAGGAATCTAACCATGAAAACCCTCCACCTGCTATAGTATATTGTTTAAAATTCCGTGCTAGATTATAAACCCGACATCTATACTTAGCAAACCTAAACATGGGCATGTATAATATTTCATCATTCCTAACCAATCGTATTAATAGTTTTTAATATTAAAAATAATTTGAAAGAATTCATTGGAGGTAGTCAAAACAAAAGGAAGGAATTCTTCAGAAGCATGAAAAGAACGGAACAAAGTGAGGTAGTTTATAAAACTATAAGATATCTGTGCATGCTAGGGGTACAGGCACTGCTAGTATGCGTTTGGCTGCTGTTAATCCCAAAAGAGGCGTGCAATGCGCTGTGGCTGGGTTACTCGCTCAACCGCCTGATGCTTCTGTCATTCATACTGGCAGGTTCACTGCTGGCTTTCACATCGGCATGCATGCTGAAAAAATGCGTCAATTGGCAGGATTCTCTAATCTCGACAGAGCGCCGTATGCATTTGGCACGCCTTGCTCTGCCAGTCTCTTTCATGCTGGCTGCGCTTGGCTGGAGCGCCTTGTTCATGCCGTTGTTCCTGCATTTATTCCATGACCTTGCGTTTTACATGCGCCTGCTGCCGTTATTATGTTTGTTAAGCCTGGCTGGGTGGGAAAGCCTGCTGTTCATCCTGTTGGTGTGGTTGAAGAAGAAAACAGAAATAAGTAGAGAGAAAAGCAAAAGACTTCAGGCATTGATTGGAAAACCTTTCACGATCGTTCTGGGTTTGCTGTTATTCACCTGGTTGGCAGTTGAAGTTACCGGAATTGGCAAATCACCCGAACAGATATCCATCAACTCCCTAGGCGTGCCTTTGCTTGAGGGGCAAGTATGGTTCGGGATTGGATGGTTACTTTTGTTCATGCTGCTGGATGAAGGCTGGCGCAGACTGCCTGCGAGCGATTCTGCATTCTGGAAAAAGCATCCAGACCTGTGGATAAGTTTGGGGCTATGGTTGCTGGCGGTTGGCATCTGGATGAGCCAGCCTTTGCCGGTGCATAATTATTTTTCAACACAATACTTGCCGCCCAATTTTGTCAATTACCCTTTCTCGGATGCAGAGCAATATGATACGAATGCATTGTGGGTATGGCAGGGATCCATAAGAAATATTGTCGTATCAAAACCCTTATATGTGTCTTTTCTGGCGCTTCTGCACGCGTTGGTTGGATTGAGCTATGCACATATGATTCTTGTTCAGACTCTTGTGCTAGCGCTGCTGCCGGTGGTGCTGTATCTCATTGGCAAGGAGCTGCACTCACGCCTGGGCGGATTGGCACTTGCATTGTTTGCCATCTTACGCGAACTGAATTCCATCCAAGCGGTCAATATCGCGAATGTATCCAACTCTAAGCTGCTGTTGTCAGACCTGCCTGCCACACTGCTGGTGGCGCTGCTGATTCTGGTGCTGGTGCGCTGGTATAAATCGAGACCGGAACGTGTTAGCTTGCAGCCATTTCTGATAGGTGGTATTTTAGCATGCCTGAGTTTGATGCGCATCCAGACCATGCTGCTGTTGCCTTTCGCGTTTTTAGCGGTGCTGCTGCGCTATTGGAAGAACGCGCGGCGCGTGCTGCTGGCGAGTGGCCTGTGCTTGCTGGCGATGGCGTTGGTGCTGATGCCTGTGCTCGCGCGCAACCACGCCATCACAGGCACATACTGGTTGGACAATCCTTCCACCTCATCGGCGTTGTACCGCTTCTTCATTGATGAGAATGATTATGATTTCGAGATCCCAGAAGCTGAGAGTGGGCAGGAGATGATTGAACGCAATCTGAATGTCATCGCTCAGGTGCTGCGCAGCGATCTAGCTGGTCTGACATATTCAATAACAGATAACTTTATACACAACATACTTTCCACTTTTCTAGTGCTGCCTGTGCGCCTTGGAAATGAAACGCCTCTTTTGGAATTAATCCAGATTCCAGAAAAGGAACCTTTTTGGGAACAGGTCTACAGCCAGGCGAATCTAATCAACGCGCTTTCAGTACTACTTCATTTAACCCTTATCGCGTTGGGTGCCGCGCATTTATTGCGTCAGAGCAGAAATGTTTTCTGGGTGTTGATGAGTTTTTACGCGCTCTATAACCTCAGCTCAGCTTTGGTGCGATTGTCTGGTTGGCGTTTTATCATGCCGGTGGATTGGCTGGCTTTATCATTCTTTGTTTTTGGTTTGCTAGATTTTTTCTACTGGCTGCGTCAACATACTTTTAGGGAAGATATGGTTAAGCACGAGATGACAGAGCCGCATTTCGTACAGCAACCCTGGCTGCGCCAGTATGGTACAGGCCTGGCTGCCTTTGCTGTCATTTTTGCTGGCTGCGGGGCTTTCATTCCTTTACGTGAAAGTCTATTCCCTTCATTTTATCCAAAAGCTAGCAAAGATCAGGTATGCACTGTAATTCAGAATGCCCTATTCGGTACCGACTGGGAAGGAGAACGTGAAAGCATCACCTCTTTCTGTTTAGATAAAGAAACCGAGGCCATTATGGGTGTGGGCGTTTACCCGCGATTTTTTGAAGCGGGCAGCGGTTTTTACGATAGACCGGATGACTATTATTTTGGTGAACAAGACTATGGCAGGTTGGTTTTCCGCACCATTGGAGTTCCCAATGGCAAGGTGTTCATAAAAACTGAAAACCCGCAAATCCATTTTAAAGATGGCGACCTTACCTATGTAGTAGGACGCTCCCATGGTACTTTTGAAGCCTGTATTGTCTACATTCAAGGTGAAATTCCAGAATTGCTTGTATCCGAGTGTTACTTGGATTGAGTAGAAAAAGACTTAGTCTCTCCGGAAGATTCATAATTCATGATGACTAAATTGCATTAAACCCTGCTGGACTTACTTGCCTAGAAATCTTATATCTTATGAAAATGTTAAATTAGCAGTTCTGGCAGACAGTTGCAGCATCTCAGCTTTGGGTTGAATGGTACGCAGATTGCATTCTTTGTCGCTGGATTTTTCCTGCCCATTTCACTATGCATAAAATTTCGCCAGGCGCTCCAAACCCTGTGTCAGGATTTCCTGCGAAGTGCATAGTGCCATGCGAATATAATTGCCTGCTTGAAAGCCAAAGGTGATGCCAGGCGCAACTGCTAAATGCTGCTTTTGTACTAGATCTAATGCAAATTGCAGCGAACCGTTCTGCGCGGAGTTTGGCAGTTCGATCATCAAATAAAAAGCACCGCTTGGTGTTACTGAAGGAAGCCCTAACTGATCACAAAGCTTTAGAGCCAAATTGCGATTCAAATGATATGCGTTGTTCATTTCAACTACGCATTCCTGTGATCCCTGCAGGGCAGCTTGTGCTGCCTTCTGCGATACGCTCGGCGCACAGGAGACGTAAGCTTCCTGCAGTTTGGAAATGAGCGGGCACAGTTTTTTAGATGTAATGATGAATCCTACCCGCCAACCGGTCATGGCATAGGTCTTGGAACAGCTATAGATTGCCAATGTCAACTCAGGAGGTGCAAACATCAGTGGGCTGATGTGCCGCCCCTTAAAAATGATGTGATCATAGCATTCATCTGAAATCAGGTAAATCCCCGCAGCTGATGCAATTTCGGATAATTCTCGCAAAGAATCTTCATCTGCCACCAGACCGGTAGGATTGGAAGGAGAATTGATTAGAATGGCTTTGGTCTGAGAAGTAATTTGTTGACGCACTCGCTCAGGATCAATAAAAAAACCACCCGAATCTATACCCAAACAATATGGGATTGGTTTTGCACCTAAAAATTCCAAGGTCATGCTGTAATTTGGATAACCCGGATCAGGAACGAGCACCTCATCGCCCGGGGATAGCAGGACTCCGAAGGCATCAAATAATGCACCCATCGCGCCTGCGGTTACAGTCACGTTTTCCGGTGAACAAAGGATGTGATGATCAAGTGCCAGCCGCTGAGCAAAAGCTTCTCTTACTGAGGGCAATCCTGCGTTGGGTGTGTAGCCAGTGAAACCTTCAAGCGCGGCTTGATGGGCAGCCTCAACAATATGTGATGGGGTTTGAAAATGCGGTTGTCCGATCTCCAAATGGATCGTATCATCGAATCGGTTGGCTTCATCTAAGATGAAGCGTATGCCCGATCGAGGGATCCGTTCCAAGACCCCATTAATGCTTTTCATATTTCATTATCTTCTTTCTATAAACCAATGCAATATATTGTCAAGACAAAATTGGGAAACCTTCCGCATCATACACTCCAAACCGTCTGCCGGCTTCAATAAAGGCATAAACATTTTCCAAGGGTATGCCTTTGTGGAAAGAATGATCGGTCGCCAGGATATGACCTCCACCAGGAGAAGCAATTTGAATACAGTCTTTCACTGCTTGCCTAACATCGCAGGTTGTGCCATAAGCCATCACTTCACTGGCATTGACATTCCCTACCAAACATAAGCGTTTGCCAAATGTCTCTTTGATCGCCTTGAGATCCATACCAGCTGCCTGCTGGATGTTATTCAACCCCAACACACCCGTTTCAATGATATCTGGAAGAATTGTGGAGACATTGCCGCAGCTGTGTAAAAAGACCGGTATATCCGCATCGAGGATTATCTGGACTTCTTTCTTTAATATTGGCAAAATCAAATTTCGCAGATGTTTAGGCGAGATCAATGTTTGTTGGTTGGCACCCATGTCATCAACAATCACTATTGCATCTACCCCCAAGCGTACAAGGATCGCAGCAATCTCAGACCAGAAGAAGGAAGCGGATTGGAGAATATCCTTCAACAGGTCAGGATCATCATACAGCAACAATGAAAGCTGGGTCATACCGAGTATCATGCTGGCAGTAGAAAATGGGCCACGAATACCAGCTACAACAGCGATCTGTCTATCTATTGACTGCTGATTCTCCTGCAGGGCATCTTGAATGGTTTGGTATCTCCAGTCCTCCTTTGGATCTGGTTTTTTTAATCTCTCCCAATCCTGGCGTGTTTTAATCTGGTATTCAACTGGGAAAGCACAAGGCCAAGCACTCTCCTCGAATGTAAAAATTGTGCCCCAATCATCACGGAATTGAGTATCAGCGAACCAATCCCAATGAGCATCAATTAATGCGTTGTAACCGCCAACTGGGATAAAAACACCATCCAGCCCGATCTCACGATATAACCGCACTGCCTCATGTCCGTCAATATAAAAGATTTCACTCCCCAATACATCTTTATACAAAGCAGGGTTATTGACAAAATCCCATACTGGAACGCGGTCAGGCAATTCTCCACGCAACGCAGCCAGAAATCTTTCCTTGGAATTCATGATGAAGAGCTCCTTTTGCTCTGCAAATTTATAAAACCTTGTCTGGCGGGATTGCTCGCATAATCCAAAAAGATTCTAATTACCCACGCACCTGACGTACAGCATCAACCATATTTTTCATTTTGCTGCAGGCAGCATATCGAGCAGTTTGACTGTATCCGCAGTCGGAGCAGACGTGCAATTGATCAGCAGGGGCATGCCTGAGGCAGGTGTGAATACGTTCAACCAAGAAATCCACAGGTTCGACCCATAGATTTTTTACATCCACCAGGCCGACGGCTACAGTTTTACCAGCGTCTGTGATGCTGCGCAGCAATTCAATTTCAGCCATCTCACGACTGGCGAACTCTAGGGCAAACTGATCTACATTTGCATTGAGCAAAGCAGGAAAAAGAGGCTGGTAGCTTCGCTGTGCAACCGCGCGAGCTCGAAAGTTCCCAAAACACATATGCAGGCTGACATAGGCTCCCTGCACGCCCTCCAGCGTGGCGTTTATCATATCAATGAAAACAGAAGGATCGGAAGGGTGGCAGGCAAAACTGGGTTCATCCATCTGAATGAATTGACAGCCCTCATGAATTAACTGCTTGATTTCATGATTAATCATTGGGGTAAGCACTTGCGTGATTGCAGTTCGGTCAGGATAGACTGTTCCTCCTTCCAAACGGCCAGCCAGGGTGAAAGGACCGGGAATTGGCATTTTCTTTGAAGCAGTTGTGATCTTCTTTAGTCTGCGGAATTCTGCAATAGTACCTAATCCTTCTGGCGCGGAAATGGGTTCAGTGCAGACATATTTCCCGCGCTGGTCGTGTGCGGGGGCGCCCCATTTTCTATTTGCTGGTATAGATTCAATACCTTTCAAATAGTCATAAAATCCTAGATTGAAATCCACCCTGCCCATTTCACCATCAGAAACCAATTCAATTCCTGCTTCAATTTGATCCGATACTGCCAGACGGGTGGCATCTTCCAACGCTTCCATCAAATCACCTTTGCCGAAAATTTCAGGGTGTAAGGAGGTTTGTTCCAAGAAGTGTGTATACCAGCCGGGAAAGGCAGACGATCCAATAACAGTCGTACATAATGGCTTCAAACCTAATTCCTTTAATATCTCAATGGACATACTGATTTGCCTTTCTTATTTGCATGTTTTCTTAATAAAATTTTTCTTTGGTTCAAATTGATAGAGCACTTCTCCTGCGTCTTCAATGAGCATTCTTTCTGAATGATTTTTCCATTCTGAAAATAAGATGGATTCAGGATCAACATACCCAAGGTTGATTTTTATGCAGGTCTCGCGTGGAATTCCACTTGCCAATGAAACCTGGATACGGGATTTTTCAATGCCATTTTCAAAGGAGCCCTTTCCCTTTAAATGTGTTGAATGGGCTAACACTGCCCAGGGATAATGCTGGTAGGTCTCCCATTGCTTTGTGAAATAATCTCGCACATGGTATCCGACACTCAAAATCGCTTCACCGTGGGTTAGGCTGATCTCGGTCAGATTTGGTGCGTAAATAATTAATTCACCCCCATCTGCTACTATGGATTCCAGCTTATACATTGCTTTGGCTGCTGTCCAAAGTTCATTGTATATACCTTCTGGAACAGATAAAACGCTCTTATATTGCCGCGGGACTTTTATTACATTAACCTCCGCTGACATTTCAGCAGCTGCATACCACGTTTCTTGCATTTCACCGATGAAAATCCCAAAGACATCTTCACCCTGTAAACAAAAAGCCATGTTAAAAATGGGGATTTTCAGATAAGATGCTGCCCGCCGCAGAATATGACGGACGGGAGTTTCCATTCTACCGATTGTATCCATACTGGTACTTAGAGCGCCCAACCAATGGGTGATGTGAATGATTTCAGGACCGGCAATACCCGGAAAAAGATATTTCTCCCCACCCGAGAATCCGGCAACTTCATGCGGAAAAACTGGCCCGCAGATCACAAGCTGCTCATATTCCAAGATGCGTTTATTGATTACAACTGGGATTTCGATATCCAATAATCCAGCAGTTAGGTGGTGTACTTCATCAGCAGGAATCGTTCCTGGGCAATATAGGTTATCTTGGTTCATCCATTCATGATTGAACACTTGAATATTGTGTTCTGTGCGCAGTCTCTGCAGACTTTTTACGCCCACCATCTTCTCGATCTCGTTATTTGAAAGAGGAGGGTGGGTGCCCAGCGCGATCATGTAATCTATCGAACAGGTATTGCGTAGAGCAATTCGATTGATGGCTGGAATCAGATCAGCCAGCGGCATTGTGCGCGTAGCATCTGGTATGATAAAAAGAGTCTTTCTGCGGTTTGCGAGAATCGGCTGCAGACCCCTATCCACAACGTCAAAAAAATCTTCTTTAGAAAGACTCTGTTTTTCAGATACTTTGGCAATCATGCCGCTGGAATATCGTAGTCAATTTCAATTTCCGTTGGATTTTCCGAGACTATTTGCGAGCTGCCTGAATCCAGCTGATAACGTTTTTGGTGTTCGCGCTGATGCTTTGATAATCCTTTTGGCTAATGGCTTGTTTGGTAATGAGCGCGCTGCCAATCCCAACAGCTGCAACACCAGCTTCGAACCAATCACGGATATTCTTCTCATCCAAGGTGACCCCTCCGGTCGGCATGATGCGAGTCCAAGGCATCGGTCCAAGAATGTTCTTGACAAATTGCGGACCGCCTACTGTGCCAGGGAAATATTTACAGATTTCCACTCCCAAACGCTCAGCATGAGTGATTTCATTTACATTGCCGCAACCTGGCAGATATGCAACCTTACGCTGATTGCATAAGTATGCAACCTCCTCATTGAGATTTGGACTGACGATGAAATTTGTGCCGATCTGGATAAAGAGTGCTGCTGTTCCTGGATCAACAACTGATCCACTGCCGAGTATCAAACTTGGATGGTCATAGTAGTGATCAATCAACTTCTCAAAAACTCTGTGAGCGCCGTCACCTCGGTTGGTGAATTCGATGCACCTTGCCCCTCCCTCAAGGCATGCGTCGATAATATCAATCGCAACTTGCACATCCGGGTGATAGAACAAGGGGATAAAGCCCAAGTCAATCATGGTATTCAATACTTCTAAGCGTTTATACTTACTCATTTAATCCTGCCTTTCATTATTTTTTTTGTAAAACTTCTGGATTGACGATATGTGCGGGAATCTCCCCGCGCAATGAAGCAAGGCAATTCTCCAGAGCCATCCTGCCCATAGAATTCATCGCCTCGTCTGTGTGTGAGCCACAATGAGGTGTAGCGATAACTTGCTCGAGTGCAAATAATGGGTCTTGAAGATTTGGGGGTTCCTGGTCGAAGGCATCGATTGCCAATCCTGCTAGCTGACCAGATTCCAGCGCGTTAAGCACTGCATCATGATCCAGCAATTCACCCCGTGCTGTATTGATTAAAAAGGCGCCCTTTTTCATCTTTGAGAGAAAGGTTGCATTGACGAATTTTTCTGTTTCGCGCGTTGCTGGCATGTGGAGGGATATTACATCCGATTCGGATAGCAAGGATTCAAGATCTCGAAAAATAACCGAATAATCTTTCTGTACCGATGGTGGGATAAAGGGGTCGCACACCAAGACGGTACATCCAAATGGTTGCAAGCGCAGGGCTGTTTCTTTGCCGATTGCGCCAAAACCGATCAAACCCATCCGCTTGTTCTTCAAGCTGATTGAATTTTCAAGCGCCCATCTACCGGATTTGGTTGATTGGTTCAACTGGCATATCTTCCGCAATAGGGCAAGAATTAATCCAATCGTCAACTCAGCCACAGATGCGCTGTTGGTACCGGGAGTATTGGTTACGATAATGCCACGAGAAGTGGCGGCATCGATATCAACGCGGTCCACGCCTACGCCATAACGAGAAATAACCTTGAGCCGTGGTGCTGCTTGGATGACTTTTTTTGTAATGTAATCCAGACCGGCAATAAACCCATCAACCTCCGGCACCATGCTGATCAAATCGTCTTCATTTAAAGAACGTCCCAGATTGTTATAGGAGACTTTGCTAACCTGATTTTCCAATTCTGTTTTTAGTGAAGGATCATTAGCTCCATAAGATTTTGGAGTAACAAGAATTACAGACTGTTTTAAGATGTTCGCCATCTCTTTAGAGTTTTTTAATGATATTGTGGCGTTGCCACCAATCATCTGCTAAATGCGTATAGACGTTTTTATATAATTGGTACAAATCAAGATATTTTGAGTGATTTTCTTTATCGGGAACGAAGTGTTTGTCAATTTTAAATACGATCTCTGCAGCTTGCTGTATGTCCTGATAAAGACCAATTGCCAATCCTGCAAGCAGGGCAACTCCTCGGGCACCCAACTCGCTGCCGCGGGTGACCAAAATCTCTTTTCCTGTGCAATCTGCAAACATTTGGCACCATAGATTGCTGCGCGTACCGCCTCCGGATAAGAATACTTGATTGCTGCTTTCGGGTATGTTTTCATAACAATCCAGCATGGATAAAGCGGTGCCTTCATACACAGATCGTAAAAAATCTGCTTTGGTGTTTTCCACGCTAACCCCAAAGAACTGAGCTCTGGCGGTGGGATTTACAAAAGGAGAGATTACCCCTGTTGTGTTTATATATGGATGATAGATGACGCCATTGGCGCCAATTTTGATGGTCTTTACTGTTTCCTCCGCCCAATCGTATATTGATTTATTTTCCTTTTCGAGTTCTGATTTTTCGAGATCACAAAAAGTATCAAGGAACCACTGTAGATTAATGGTTCCGGAAGTATTAACCATTGAACGGATATAACTG
>CAYVJI010000048.1:0-1849 GCA_964451805.1 uncultured Pelolinea sp.
GAATTCTGCACCTGGCTGGACGCGCGCAAAGAGTATCGGCTGGCGTTAGCGGTGCACGACGCGGAGAGCCAATGGACAAGAATCCATATCCAGATTCTGGAGAAGGATTAGGCGTTCTTCCAAGCCTGTAAGGTTTAGAGAATTCTGACAAAATTCATATTGACAGACAGCCGAAAGCCTCATACACTATAATTGATCAATAAACCGGGGAGCCTGAAATGCCAGGCTGAGAAGAGGATGCAAAAATCCTCGACCCGTAGAACCTGAACCGGATAATACCGGCGGAGGGAGAAAATAAAAAAAGATACTCCCTCCAAAGGCAGGGAGTTTTTTTTATGCGCGCGGTGATATTTTTAAATGGCGAGTTGGGCGATCTTCAGATGCTGCGTTCATTGTTGCGGGAAGATGATTTTTTAATTGCAGCCGATGGGGGTTTGCAGCATCTGCGACGGATGGTTTTGGTTCCGCAGCTGCTGATTGGCGACTTGGATTCGGTTACGGAAGAGGATTTGGCTTGGCTGGAGCAGCGGCGAGTGGAAATCCGGCGTTTCCCAAAGGACAAAGATTTTACCGATTTGGAATTGGCGCTTCAAGCTGCTAAGGAACGAGGTTATTCGGAAATCATGCTGGTAGCGGCTTTGGGCGGGCGTGTAGACCAGATGCTGGCCAACCTTTTAATCCCTCATCTGCAGGGCTTGTCGGATTGCAGGATTCATTTGGAGGATGGGCGCACTGAAATTTATTTTTTGCGAAACCAGGTGACCATCCAGGGGAAAGCTGGCGATATCCTTTCACTGTTGGCGCTTTGCCAACCCGCCCATGGCGTGCGGACGACGGGTTTGAAATTTCCCCTTAATTCTGAAACGCTCTCTCCCGGGCAGACGCGCGGCATCAGCAATGTGATGCAGGCAGATCAAGCGCGTATAGATCTTGATCGAGGATGGTTGATGTGCGTACATATCCGCACGAAGGATTGATAAACAGGAATGGAGGAAAAAATGAAAATAACCAAAATATTTCTAACCCTTTTGATTCTGGTGTTGCTAAGCGCTTGCCAGAAAACACCATCTACGCTGACTGTCATGACACACGATTCCTTTGCTGCCAGTGAAGACGTTGTTGCAGAATTTGAGCAGCAGTACCATGTAAAAGTGAATTTCTTGCTGAGCGGGGATGCTGGCAGCACATTGAACCGGGCGATTCTTGCCAAAGGCGCTCCTTTGGCAGATGTGCTGTTTGGCGTAGACAACACTTTTCTTTCACGTGCATTAAGCGAAGAAATTTACGAGCCGTATGTTTCACCCCTGCTTGATCAAATTCCAAGCGAACTTCAGCTTGATCCACAGGCACGTGCGCTGCCCGTCGATTATGGGGATGTATGCATCAATTATGATAAAGCATATTTCGAGCAGGATGACCTGCCCCTGCCAGCTTCCCTGGAAGACCTAACCCTGCCGCAATATGCCGATTTGCTGGTTGTGGAGAATCCAGCCACTTCCTCGCCTGGCCTGGCATTCCTGCTGGCTACCATAGCAGAATACGGAGAAATGGATTACCTGGATTACTGGCAAAGACTGCAACATAATGGCTTGGTGATTGTCAACGATTGGGAGACCGCCTATTATACGAATTTTTCCGGTTCTTCCGGGCAGGGTGCCCAACCCATGGTGGTTTCATACGGCACCAGTCCGGCAGCTGAGGTGATTTTTGCCGAACAGGAATTAGAAGAGGCTCCTACCGCATCGCTGGTGGGTGATAACATGTGTTTCCGCCAGATCGAATTCGTGGGAATTCTCAAAGGCAGCCGTCAGGCAGAATTGGCGCGCGCTTTTGTGGATTTTATGCTGGG
>CAYVJI010000048.1:1949-13901 GCA_964451805.1 uncultured Pelolinea sp.
CAAGAGGGTTTGGGCGGCTGGAACACAGAGATCATCCAAAGAGCGATTGGATTCACTTTTTATCAGGCTGGCTTGTCTACCTTGCTCACACTGCTGCTGGGCATCCCGGCAGCTTGGCTGTTCAGCCATTTCCAGTTCAAGGGTAAGCAGTTCCTGCGCGTTGCAGCTACCCTGCCATTTATTTTGCCCACCGTAGTGGTGGCGGCGGGCTTCAATGCTTTGGTTGGACAAAGCGGATGGTTGAACCTCATTTTGATGAAGCTTTTCGATCTATCCCACCCGCCCATTGCCATCCAGAATAGTCTATTGGCGATTTTGCTGGCACACGTTTTTTATAACATCTCTATTGTCATTCGAGTAATTTCATCCGCTTGGGAACAAGCTGATGTGCGCCTGGAAAATGCCGCCCGAACACTGGGTGCCAAACCTGCCAGGGTGCTTTGGGAAATCACCATGCCGTTGCTGCTTCCATCAATCTTGGCTGCCTTTTTATTGGTATTTCTGTTTGACTTCACCAGTTTTGGTGTCATTCTTATGATGGGCGGTCCACGCTTTACCACACTGGAAGTGGAAATTTACATTCAGACCATGCATTTTCTCAACCTGCCTTTGGCTAGCCTGTTGGCATTGATCCAGTTGGGATTCTCTATGTTGATTACATCTGCAATCATTCGCACGGGTCGAATGGTGATCGTACCGATTATGCCAAAAGCGAGAGAAGATAGTTTTAAGAAACCGAACAAATTCAGCGAAAAGATGATCATCTTTTCCATTAGCACAATTTTGTGTTGTATTTTGCTGCTGCCTTTGCTGGCTTTGATCGCGCAATCGCTGCTGGTGCAAGAGATGGTTCCAGATGGCTCCAACGATTTCCGCTGGCAAATCTCTCTAAGCTTTTTCAGGCAGTTATTCAGCAATCCGCGCCAATCCATTTTTTATGTACCGCCAGTGCAGGCGCTGCGCAATTCTCTGCTCTATGCTTTGTCTGCCTCGTGCTTGTCATTGACCTTGGGCTTGATGCTGGCTGGCGCTTCACGGACCCACCATTTCCTCCGTAAAATGTTGAATTGGTTGGTTATGCTCCCATTGGGCACTTCTGCGGTAACTTTTGGGTTAGGTTTATTCCTAGCGTTCGGGCTGCGGGCGGGCGCACCGCAATGGTATCCATTCCTGATTCCATTAGCGCATGCCTTGATCGGCCTGCCGTTCGTATTGCGCCTGGTTGAGCCTGCACTGCTAGCCATTCCGCGGAACTTGCACTGGGCTGCGCAGACTTTGGGCGCAGTGCCGAGAAAAGTCTGGCGCCACATTGATTTGCCTATCATCTGGCGGGCGGCTCTGACAGCCCTGGTTTATGCTTTCGCCATTTCTTTGGGCGAATTTGGCGCTACTTCTTTCCTGACTAGACCGGATATTCCCACTTTGCCCATCGCAATTTACCGATACCTGAATTTGCCAGGCGGAGCGAATTATGGGCAAGCCATGGCTATGGCTGTTATCCTCTTGATTGTATGCGCGGCAGGTTTGATGGTGGTTGACCGTCTGCAAAACAATCAGGTGGACCATCCAAACACGCAGGAGATGAATGACAATGCTTGAAATTCGCAATGTAATCAAATACTACGATCGGCAGTTGCTGCTAAACAATATTTCCTTTACCCTCGCAGACGAAGAAATATTATGCTTATTAGGGCCATCAGGAGGTGGAAAAAGCACCTTGCTGCGCATCATTGCAGGTTTGGAGGAAATGGAAAGCGGACGGGTTCTTTGGGATGGGCAAGACCTGGCTAATGTGCCAGCGCATGAGCGCGCTTTCGGTTTGATGTTTCAGGATTATGCACTCTTCCCTCACATGACCGTCAGCCAGAATATCGCTTTCGGCTTGCGCATGCAGGGCGTGGATAACCTGCAAATTCGCAAGCGCGTAGAGGAGGCTCTGCAGATGGTGGATTTGCGGGATTTTGAGAACCGCAAGGTGTTTGATCTGTCAGGAGGCGAACAGCAGCGCGTGGCTTTGGCGCGTGCTTTACTGCCCCGCCCCAGATTGCTGATGCTGGATGAACCTCTGGGTGCGTTGGATCGCGCCTTGCGGGAGCAACTCGGGTCCGATCTGCGCCGAGTGCTGGATCAGATGAAAACCCCTGTTATTTATGTAACGCATGACCAAGAGGAGGCTTTCGCGATTGCAGACCGTCTGATGGTGTTGCACAAGGGCGGCATCATCCAATCCGGCGCTCCGCAGGAAATCTTTCGACAGCCAGATACACTTTGGCTGGCGACCTTCTTCGGGCAAAAAAATCATTTACACGGCAGGGTGCTGAATTTGCAGCCAATGACTGTTGAGACAAACCTTGCGATATTTATCTGCGAAAATCAGAAAAAAGAATTTTTCATGCATCAATCCGTAACGCTGGTACTGCCAAACAGTGCAGCCGAAGCTGGAGGGCAGGACAAGAATTCTTTCCTGGCACGGGTACAGCACGTGCGTTTTCAGGGGATAGGCTTCATGATAGACTTTCTGCTGCAGGATGGCAGCAGCATGCGCTTCTTTTTTGACCGAGCTTTACAGGTCGGACAGGAGATATCGCTATGCTTCCAACCCCAATCAATCCTTTGCTATGCGTGAGGTGAAATGCCACAAGATCTGATCATCATCAAGAACAATTATTTAAGCCAAGAGGTTTGGCGTTATGGCGGGCACCGCTTGTTTGAATCGAAACGCGGCGTATTGGTTGAAGCGTATTTCAATCGCTCTGATCTGGAGTTCAACGGTATCTTATTGAAGGAAGGCGACCGCTTCCTTGAACTGTATTTATATGACCGTTATTTCAACATATATGAGATTTATGATCGCGACAGCAACCTGCGGAAAGCATGGTACTGCAATGTGACCAGGCCAGTGCGATTGCAGGACAACCAGATTCTTTATGATGATCTGGCTTTGGATCTGCTGGTTTACCCGGATGGTAAACAACTGGTACTGGATGAAGATGAGTTTCAGGATCTTCCATTAGAAAAAAACGAACGCCAGGCAGCCAGACAAGGTTTGAAACAACTGCAGCAGTTATTTAAACTGCATCAACCATTGAATATCCGCGAGCTGGTTTAAGGATTCATTCTGCAGGATGACGCAGAATGAAATACCACAGTGCCCAGGAAAGCAGTATTATCAGCAGGGTGACCACAACTACCGGAGCTACCACAGAAAGCACCGAGAGCGTTGTGGAAGTGGCATCCTCAGCGACGCTCACCGGGACATTGGCGGCGCTGCCGGAAACCGCGGTCACGGCTGGGCGCACTGCCACGGATTTGACCGCGTGCACTCCTCCCGCAACCAGGATACCCAACGCGATGGCCAGAACAGGGTGAATATCGCTGATCACGCTGCTGCTGGCGGCAAAGGCGATAGCCCCGGCAGTCGGACGCATGAATGACTGCAGAATGATGTCGTTGATATGGTTCACTACCGGAAATTTGTCGACCAAGAATTCGATTAAGGTTAGAAAAATCAACAGCCCAATGATCCACCAACTGGCAAGCGCATCCCATGGCGCATCCAATTTGACCAGATCGGTAAAGCGCGCCATCAGGGCAATAACCAGCAGTGGGATGTAGGCATTCAGACCGGCACTGGCTGAAAGCCCAAAAGCTGAAAAAATACCTAACACTGATTCCATCTTTCCTCTTCTCTTTTTCTTTAATTATCCATCTGAAAAGTTCGTTTCACAATAGCCAGCCCCGCAATACGGACATCAGGCTGATCTGTCCCATGGCAGAGGCAAATCCCGCGCAAAAAAAGAGCCACGCATCACCAAGTTGGCCGAAACTGTTTTCTTTCTTTGCCACAATGACCCAGAAAATAGCATACAACAATGAAATCACGATCACGACCATCCCAATACTGATCAAAGCCAGCATCTGGAATATGCATTCATTGCCAAAAACCAATAAAGCACTCATGCCTGCAGCCAATACCATATACGCGCCAACCTGCCATAGGTTACGCAGTAATGCGGCATCCTCGCGCTTTTTCCAGATAGTCACATTGAATAATGTTGCCAATGCAGTGGAGAGCACCAATCCCATGCCAAAGCCGCTTGCCAAACGGGTGAAATTGTTAGTCTGGTACAGAAAAGGTCGCTTGAGGAACTCGCTGACCAGAGAATTGAGTCCGTCTGTTCCCCAAGCGAGCGTCAGCAGGCACAGCAGCAGCAGAATTCCGCGCCTGGGCAGGGCACTTTTGCGGCCTTGGATGGTGAAATATATGAGTGCAATAAAACTGCCCAAGTATAAACCGCCGCAGCGCGCGCACATTGGGAATTGCAGTTCACCATGCAGGAAGGAATGGGAAGGGATTTGATGGCAGACAGATGCGCCGATAGCCATGCCCTTGGCGTACCAACCTGGAGGAGCAGTCAAAAAAAAATTCAAGCTGAGGCTGACAGCAGCCAAGATGACCAGGATCGATAAAAGAATTGTCTTGACGGCGGGTCTGGGATGCGCTTGCATGGCTGCGGGTAATTATAAATGAGTTAAAGTTCCGCTTGATGTGTTTTTTTTTAGCTGAAATCGAGTAAAATGAATATTGAGAAAAATCTTCCTCGCTATCCTTTGGATGAGGAGGTGATGTCAAACATGAGTAGTAGTCAACCTAGTGCTGCGGCATCCCTCCTCGGAATCCGATAACGGGTGCCGCAGCCAAAAACAGAGACCGTCCCAAAGGGACGGTTTTCTGTTTAAATCTGGGTTTGATAATTTAAGATTAGGACAATGACCGACAAATTAAATTGGTGGTTTAATAATCTGGTTTCTTGGTGCTTCATTTATGCAAAAAGGAATTCCTGATAAAGCGTGCAAAAAAACCTCATGAAGAAAAAGGTGCCATAGTGAAATACATCAAACCCATACTCCTCTACATCCTCTGCCAATTTCTGCTGGCAGGTTGTCACCCCGCTGCGGCAGTTGAAGCGGCAGCGACCGCTACGGATATTCCTCAAACCACACCCACACAGCAAGTTGATCCGTTGGAGAAATTCGAAATCAATCTTGTGCGAGAATATCGCCCGGTGCTTGAACGAATGGCTGCTGCCACGCGCTATGATGTGCAGCTGACCATCGCGGAGGATATCGTCACAGTCGAAGGTCATCAGGATGTGCTGTATACCAATTGCGAAGATACCGACCTGGAAGTGGTCTATTTTCGGCTCTTCCCGAATGTGTCTGGACCTTATTTGACCGTGACCAACCTGAAAGTGGATGGGAACACGCTGCCCGTTCTGCTAGAATACCAGGATACCGCCCTGCGGGTGGAGCTGCCGCAGCCCTTGCCGCCGGGCAGCCAGACTACCATCTCGATGGATTTTTCCCAGCGCGTGCCGGAAGAAATGGGCGGAAATTATGGTTTGTATATTTACATGGAAAATATCCTAGCTTTAGACCAATTCCTGCCGATCATTCCAGTCTATGATGATGAGGGCTGGAACGTAGAAAACCCGCCGCAGAATGCCGATATGGTCTTCCATGACGTTGCTTTTTTCACCGTCCAGGTTAGCGCGCCGGCTGATTTGGTGCTAGCCGGCTCGGGAGTGAAACTTGATTCCACTGAGGATGCAGACCGGCAGACTGTAACGTTCGTGGGCGGCCCGCAGCGTGATTTCTTCCTGGCAGCCAGTCCGCGCTTTGAAGTGCTCGAAACACGTGTGGGCGACACACGCCTGTTCAGCTATTTCCCGATTCAATATCGCGAATCAGGCGAGATGGTGCTGAAGACAGTAGCCAGCGCGATGCATTCCTTCAACCGGCACTTTGGAACTTACCCCTTCTCTGAATTGGATATCATCAGCACCCCTATGACGGCGGGCGGCATGGAGTATTCAGGTGCAGTTACCCTTTCTTTGGATTTTTATGATGCTGATGCGATGTTTGGCGATGTTCCCGCAGCCATCTATCTGGAAGCTGCGGCGGCGCACGAAACCGGTCATCAATGGTTTTTCAACCAGGTCATGAACGACCAGATCGATGCACCCTGGATGGATGAGGGTTTAGTGCAGTATGCAACCTATCTGTACTACCTTGACCGCTATGACGAGGTGTCCGCTTTAGGATTCCAGGATACTTGGTACCAGCGCTGGGGATCGGTCGGCAGAAAACAGATTCCCATTGGAAGACCGGCAGCCGAATATTCAAAAGAGGAATACAGCGCCATTGTGTATGGACGGGCGCCGCTTTTTTTTGCCGAACTCAGCGAGATGATGGGTGAGGAAACGTTTAGCCAATTCCTGCTGGATTACACTGATCAATATCGTTGGGAAACCGTCAGTGAAGAAGAGCTGCAACAGACTGCCGAGGACGCTTGCGGTTGCGACCTCAACCAGGTGTTCGAGGATTGGGTAGAATGACTCGAATCGATGCGCAGCCTTTATTGCTTGGAAAAACCTCAAGGTCGATCATGAGGATCGATGAAAAGGCTATCGAGTTATTTTTGCCAACGAAAAAATGAAAAGTTGACACGCTGTTTCCCGATGGAAGCTTGGCAAACTGCGCTAATTTTCTAAAAGTTCACAATTGCTGATGATGCCATTCAAAACCAGGCACTGCGCCCATTGCCCTTCGAACCCGGCCAGCACCTGTACTTCTGTGAAGGAATCGTCAAATTTTGCCATCAGAAGCCGGCGCGATCCCTTGAGATCAACATCTAATTTCGTGATGCGGCGCATGAGGCGCTGCTCGTACTCGCTCAATTCCTCCGCATTCTGATCTGCGGCCTGCTCGATCTGTTCGTTCACCGAGATAAGCTGATCTCTTAAAGGTTGGTTGAAATTGGAGTCGGCAACATCACCCGCACCCGCGAAGAAAGCCAGGCACAGCAGCACCGGCGCCAGCCAGCCGATTGTCCCGCGCGCAGAGAGGATTGCATCCTTAGCGGATTCAAAAAACAATCCACCGACAATGAACAGGATATTGGTCATGACCAGGATCACGAACAAGCGCGCATTGATGCCCTGCGGGGTGGAGTAATCGATCAATTCAGCAATGGCTGGAAAAGCAAGCTTTGCGGATTGTGCGGGAATCTGGAAAGAAAGCCAGGGCAGCAGAATGCAAAGCACGCTGCCAGCCGCGATCCAAACCAGCGCGCGCGTGATCATGTGGTTGAAACGCGAGCAGATCCAGACTGCCAGCAAAATGATTACAATGGTGGGCGCCAGCCCGTTCAGAAATTTCACAAAAGGCAGGCTGACATTCGCCCTGGTTAGCAGGATTGCGTCAATCCCCCAGCAGAAAATCGCATATGCCAGACTGGCTGCAAATCCTATTGCGAAATTGATCTGTCTTGGTGTATAAGGTTTTTTCTCTGCTGTCGAGTTACTCATCTTTAAATCCCTTTTTGATCTGCGGTCATTCACAATATGCCCTGTAACTTGATTCGAGATTGTATGCTTGCTATTGTAAAGCCTTTCTATGGCATGTTCTTTGACATGACGATGATATCATCGCGCTGCTGCCAGCCCAGCCGCTTCCAGAAATCACGCCCGCTTTGATTGGAGGATATGACAAACAGGTGGCATTTTTCAATGCCCTGGGCTTTCAGTGCATCCAGGCAGGTCTGCACCAACTGCCGGCCGACCCCCTGCCTTTGAAAACGGTGATCTACTGCCAAATGGTAGATGTACCCGCGCCGTCCGTCGCTGCCGCCCAGTATGCTGCCAATCAGCGTTCCGGCATGCTCAGCCACGAAACACGTTTGTGGATTCTTCTGCAGGAAAGACCGTATCGCCTTGCGTTCATCTGCGCTGCTCAAGCCCATGCCGGGCAGGGATTTCCAGAGCGCATAAGCGGCAGGATAATCTTGGCAGTGCATTTCACGAATAACAACAGGCATCATCTCTCCAGAATTAAATGTCCAGTATCTCTATGATATCAAACCGCGCAGGGATTTCAACTGAAAAATTGCGGCCGGCTGGTCTAAATTTGAGGATTGGTCAACCATGATATAATTTGCGCCGCTGATCAAACAGCATTCTCGGAGAGGTTGCGTAGTCTGGCTTAACGCGCACGCTTGGAGAGCGTGTGTACCGCAAGGTACCGTGGGTTCGAATCCCACCCTCTCCGCCTTTTTATTCCCAACGTATTCTCTTTGTTTTAAAGATTTCCTTCGAAAATGCCAAGTGTATAATTCACTTAATCCTTATATGCAAAAAAAGAAGTATCAGCGATGAAGAAAAGACATTTTGCATTGCGAACATCGTTCTGTTGGTTGGCATTATCCTTGTTTTTGATTTCCTGCGGCTTGGTGGAAATCGTTGAAGATGAGGATTTCTTTGATTGGACGCCGGCTCCACTCAGCGGTTTTTCAGAAGAAGAACTGCCCAGTGATTACCTGCCCACAGTATTGGCGAAGATTCAAGCCCAACCCATCCCGGCCGGGCAGCTGCCGGTCGGTGCGGTGGTGCAGATCGTAGTCAGCGGAACCGTGGAAGGCACCCTGCAGGAGTGGAGCGGATCGGGCACCATCATCTCGCCGGATGGGCTGATCCTGACCAATGCGCATGTTGCCATGGGCGATCGTTTCTATCCGGCCGAAGAACTGTTGATTATGCTGACCGTGGCGGAGGACCAGCCCCCTGAAGCCGCTTTTTATGCCGAAGTCGTTCAAGCCGACCAGGAGCTGGATATTGCCGTGCTGCGCCCGGCTTTCGATTTGTTCGGGGATGCGATCAACGCCTCATCACTGAACCTGCCCTATGCCGCTCTGGGGGATTCGGATGCGCTGCATTTAGGCGACGACATAGCCATCCTGGGATACCCAGGTATCGGCGGCGAAACCATTACCCTGACGCGCGGGGAGGTGAGCGGTTTCACCTCTGAAGCGAATTATGGCAAGCGCGCTTTCATCAAGACCTCAGCTACTATCGCCGGCGGGAACAGCGGCGGGTTGGCTATCAATCGTGAGAACGCGCTGGTTGGCATCCCCACCCAGGTGGGGGCGGGCGAGGAGCTGGGGGAGGTGGTGGACTGCCGGCCTTTGGCGGATACCAACCGCGATGGTTATATCAACCAATACGATACCTGCGTTCCCACCGGCGGCTTTATCAACGCCCTGCGCCCGATCAAGCTGGCCATGCCCTTGATCGAGGCAGCTCGCAGCGGGCAGGTAGCATACCAACAGGAAGCATTGCCTATGGCGCAGATGCCTGACACTGCAAGAGTGATCTACCAGGATGATTTCTCTGATTCAGAATCAGGATGGCCAACGGGGGAAAATTTCCGCGAAGCTTATTATTATCAAAACGGAAAATACTGGATTGAAATTGAACCCTCGCAACATTACCGACCTGTCACAAGGGGATCGAACCTGGAAAACGTTATCCTTCAAATCGATGCGTGCGTGGAACGATCCTCAGGCGACGGAGAGTTTGGAGTTGTTTGCCGTTTCCAGGATGAAAATAACATGTACTATTTCGTAATCACCCAAGATGGATATTACGCGATCTATAAGTACATGGATGCCGAATGGTACCCGTTGATCGAATATACCCAATCAGCCCAGCTCGCGAACAAGCGTGAAACAACGGTGACCGCTTCCTGCATCGGAAATACATTGAGTTTGGCAGTGGATGGCAGACTATTGGGCGAGGCGCAGGATAGCTCATTCAGCGAAGGTCAATATGGCATTTTTGCCGGCACGTACAATAATGGCAATTCCATCGTCTCCTTTGACAATCTGATCGTCAGCCAGCCCTGAGGGAGCAGCTTTGCAAGAATATACGATCGTCATTCAAGCGCTGGTATATGAGGGCGGCGGATTCGGACGCCTACCGGATGGCAGGGCAGTCTTTGTACCTTTTGTAATGCCCGGCGAGAAAGTGCGCATAGGCATTAAAGAAGAACATGCCGGATATGCCCGCGCGGAACTGCTGGAAATCGAAAAACCGCATCCGCGACGCCAGGCAGCCCGCTGCGCTCATTTCGGAATTTGCGGCGGCTGCCACTACCAGCACATTCCCTATGACCTGCAGTTGGAATTCAAACGGGATATCTTTGCCGAGCAGCTCGAACGCATCGCGCACATTTCGCAGCCAAAAATCGAAAAAGTCGTGCCTGCCCAGCAGCCCTGGGATTACCGCAATGCCATTCAATTTCAGGTTTCCCCTTTAGGCGAGCTGTGTTACTCGATGGCGCGCGATCAATCTCTGTTTGCCGTACGGGAGTGCCACCTGCCGATGAAAGCTCTCAATGATCTGTGGCCACACCTGCAGTTCGAGAAAGGGGCTTTCAGCGGCCGTTTGGAACTGCGCCAGAATGCCGAAGGGGATGTGTTGATGGTAATGGAGGTGCAGGATCAAGCGATGCCGGCCTTGGAGAGCCAGGCAAACCTTTCGATTGTGGCATTGGCGGGTGAGGAGCAAGTGGTGCTGGCGGGGGATGACCATTTGCTCATGAACATTCAAGGGCGCGAATTGAAGGTTTCCGCTGGATCATTTTTTCAAGTCAATTTCAACGCAGCTGAGGCTTTGCTGCAGGAAGTGCAGGCGCTGGTTGAACGTTTGAGCTGCCAGCGACTGCTGGATGTGTACTGCGGGGTGGGCTTTTTCTCGGCTTGCCTGGCAGATCGCGTCACACAAGTGGCAGCGGTGGAATCGAATCCCTTTGCCTGCCGCGATTTCGCCCTGAATCTGGATGAATACGATCATATCAGCCTCTATCAGGGATCGGCTGAAGCGGTGCTGCCGAATTTGGGGTTCCCAGCTGACGTGATCATTCTCGATCCACCCCGCGCGGGTGTGCGCCCGGTTGCACTGCGTGCCCTGATTGCCATGCAGCCCGCTTGCATGATCTATATCTCTTGCAATCCCGCCACTCTGGCGCGTGACGCGCGCCATTTGGTATCGGCAGGTTATGACTTGTCGTCCAGCGCCCTGCTGGATATGTTCCCGCAGACGTATCACATGGAATCCGTCAATCTTTTCACCCGGAGATGAGAATTGTGTGAGGGAAATGGATTTACTTTTTCAATTGACATTTCAGTGTGTCAATCCGTCGGGTAGAATAAGGATATCAATATTAAATATAATAAATCTCCAGAGGATGGTTTAATGCCTGAACAAGACGTTTCCCTTTCGGTCATCATCCCGATCTACAATGAATGCCAGACCATTCGCGAAATCCTGCGCAGGGTCAGAGCGACTGGATTGGCTGACGAGCTGGTGCTGGTGGATGATGGTTCGCAGGACGACACGCGTGAGATTCTGGCTGAATATCGCGAGACGCGTGGGATGAAAGTGGTTCTGCATGAGCGCAATCGGGGCAAAGGCGCCGCCATCCGCAGCGGTCTGGCAGTGGCTACGGGAGATTTGATACTGATCCAGGATGCCGACCTGGAATACGACCCGCGCGATTACGCTGCCTTGCTGCAGCCCATCCAAGAAGGTTTGGCGGATGTTGTGTATGGGTCGCGTTTTCTGGGGGCAGCCCGCCGGCCGATATTATTCTGGAACATGGTCGCCAACCGCATTCTGACCTTTGCCACCAACATCCTCTACAACAACATTCTGACGGACATGGAAACAGGTTATAAGCTTTTCAGGCGGGAGGTAATTAAAGATATCAATATACAGGCGAACGGATTTGATTTTGAACCCGAATTCACCGCCAAGATCCTTAAAAAGCGCGTGCGCATCTATGAAGTGCCCATCCGCTTCACCCCGCGCTTTTACGAAGAAGGCAAGAAGATCAAGATGAAGGATGCCTTTATCGCCATGTGGACTTTGATCAAATACCGTTTTGTGAATTGATGCACGCGCATGGCGAATAAGAATTCCGCAGGGCTGACACGAGTGTTCTACTGGCTGGGGATTTTTCTGCTGTGCGGTGGGCTGATGCTGTTCATGCTGAAAGTCGAAATGCCGGATACCATCATTCAAGCTTGCAGCCGATTCAAGCTGGTTCATTTTG
>CAYVJI010000049.1:0-1972 GCA_964451805.1 uncultured Pelolinea sp.
ATTTTTTCATCGTAGATCAGTCTGATGCAGGAGATCAGGTCTTCAATCCACAAAGGCTGCAGGTTGACCTTTCCATCACCCGGGATGGGGAGTATCAATGGACTATTCAAAATGGCGGTCTTAAGAGAATTTGTGAAATGATCTTGAATGCCGAAAACATCTGTCAGGCGTAGAATTGTAAATGAAATGCCGCATGTGCGAATGGTCTCTTCCGCCAACGCCTTTGCTTTCAACACGGTAAAGGAGGAATTTTTTTCAGCTCCTACACGGCTGAGAAAAAGTATTTGTTCAACCCCCGCATCCAGCGCCGCTTCGACCAGATTTTCGGTTCCTTTGACATCCACCCCCTCATAATCCGCCGTTGGCAGTTGGTGCTCCGCGGTAGCGAAATGAAAAACTGTCCGCACATTCTTCATCGCCGCCCGTAAGCTGCGAGTATCCTGAAGGCTGCTCACGGCAATCTCTAATGCCACGCTTTTGGGCAGTCTCGGATTTTTCTTTTGCGGTCGTAGCAGGATCCGGATGTCTTGGTCGGATTGGATTAATTTCTGAACCAACCGCGATCCGATGAATCCCGTTCCACCGGTGATCAGTAGCATGATTGCGATTATAGCAGAGATGCCTCCGACGTCTGGCATGCATCTTGTAACAATACCCTTGTAGGTATTGATTGAACGTATGGAACATAAAAACTCGGCGCATAGCATGCTTCCAAACAGGGTAGGTTTTCATTATTTCCCCGATAGTTTGCATTATGGAGAAAAGCATCTTGAAATGTGGCTTCCAAAACTGAAGGATTTGGATGCGGGTTGGATTGTGCTGCAATCTCCCATTAATCGCGCCATTCCCGAAGCGTTCATTGTTGAGCTTGCCAAAGCGCAGATTCAGGTAATCCTCGATTTCAACTATCCCAATGACGCCTCGCTTGCGTGGGATGACCTTGATATCCTGCTCAAATCCTATGGCAAATGGGGTGCCGGATTCGCTCTCTTGAATCAGCGCCCGAATATGCAGTCCTCCTGGGGAGCGCATTTCTGGAGCAGTTCGGATCTGGTCGCGCAACATATCGCCCAATTTCAGATCTTCGCAAAACGGGCGCTTGATTGCGGTATCAAACCCATATTTTCTCCTTTGGTCCCCTCTGGCGATTATTGGGATCTTTCTTTTCTCAACAATGCCCTGATGATGCTTTCAAAAGCAGATTCTCCGGATTTGATTAATAACCTCGTCCTCTCTGCTTTTGCCTGGACTTTCGGCAGATCGTTGGATTGGGGAACGGGTGGTTCTCGCAGATGGAGTGCTGTAAAAGCCTACCACATTCCTGAATATAGTCAGGATCAAAGTGGTTTTCGCGCTTTCGAATGGTACTTGGAATGCTCACGTCAGGTGTTGGGAAAAGCTCTGCCGGTTATTCTATTTCAGGCTGGAATCTTGAATGATTCTGATCTTTCGGCTGCTGAAAAACCTCTCGTTGAAAGCACAGAAATACTCAAGATCTTCTCATTATTGAATGACGAGAATGTTCATGATTCATTGGATTCAAGCCAGCTATTAAGCTCGATCCCGCCAGAGGTGTTGGCTTGTAACTTTTTCACGTTGAGCACGGATGATCCCCGCTGGCTTTCCCATGCCTGGTTCTCGCCACAAGGGCATCCGGCAGAAATTGCCCAACTGATCCAAACAAAATATCAACCGCCGCATCAAAGCCAGCCAGTGATGCGCGATCGAACGGTGGATTCTTCGCGAAAATCGGAAAATTCCGCTTTTAGGTATGGGCGATATATTTTGTTAAGCCCATCTTTGCAGCCGCATGTGCCGGATATTCTGCAGACTCTGCACGCGTATATTTCCAACCACAAACCCTTGATTGGATATTCCCGCGAAGAAGCTTGTCAGGCAGCATACATACTGGCTGTCGGCAGTGAAAGTGATTTTTCAGAGCAGGATCTGCAATATTTACAACAGCGCGGCA
>CAYVJI010000049.1:2072-13788 GCA_964451805.1 uncultured Pelolinea sp.
TTGGGGACTCGTTTGACTAAAGGATTGGGATCGGGCGGATTGCCTGAAATTGGCAGGGCTGCCGCTGAGGAGAGTTTTAGGCAGTTGATTGATGTTTTTCGCAATTGTGATTTGCTTTTCCTCACTGCTGGCATGGGCGGCGGCACTGGCTCTGGCGCAATTCAGATCGCTGCCCGCATTGCCAAATCTATGGATATTCCTACCATTTCAATCGTAACCATCCCCTTTGCGTTTGAAGCCGGTCAACGCCAGATGAATGCCTGCCAGGCTATTGCGGAATTGCAGCCCTTCACCGATACGCTGATTGCTATTCCGAATGAGCGCTTGTTGAAGCTGGCTACCGCGGATACAACCCTCAAGGAAGCTTTCTTTCTGGCGGATGATATCCTGTTGAAAGGGATTCAAGGCATTTCCGAACTTCTTAGTTCGAATGCCTTGTTGGGCATTGACCTATCACACGTGCTGCGCCTGATGAAGGATGGTCAGGGAACATTCATTTCTATCGGAGAAGCTGTTGGTGAAAACCGCGTCAGGCAGGCTATTGAGAATGCACTCACCCATCCATTGCTGGAAGACCTGCACATCCAACAAGCTAAAAGCTTACTGGTGAAATTCAATGGTAACCTCAACATGGCAGAATTGGATCAAGCTCTCCAAGTATTGCGTGATCGCACCAATCCGCATGCTGAAATCCTGCCCGCTGTAGATCCCTCAGTTTCCATTTCCGACAAGCTCAGCATCATCTTGCTGGTAAACGGGGTTGGTGCTACAGCCATGGAATATCCTCAAGTCCAGATGCAGCCTGCTGCTGAACTGCTAAATGCTGATACTCCGGTTGGGCTCAATCTTCATGGTGTGGATCGCCTCATGCCTGCTGAACAGATCCCTCTCGATTTTTCCTCCAAGGCATTTGAACCTGCGTTCAAGGACTTGGATGATCTCGAAGTTCCTGCTTTTATTCGCAGAGGGTATAATCTTATTGAGACTTCCGAATTTCATGATGGATCCTGAGATTGTTGAGATTGTCAACCAGCAGCTAATAACGCAGTTCCCATACCTCAAAGGTGTTGATCCGCACATTGAAGAGCATCCTCAGGGAGGATTTGCTTTTCGTTACACCTCCAGCGTCCAGACCAGTAATGGACAAGTATTGCCCATCATCATAAAAGCCATGGTGGATGAAAAGGGGAAAATTCTAAATCTGGTATCCTCTCGTTAGAGTCATTTCGGAAAAAAAGAAGATTGATGGTTGTCACTTTTCCTGTCAAATCATATTGACTATTCAACTCAATATTTTTCAGCAACCACCTTGATGATCTTGATGAAAATGACCAACCAGATTAAAACGATGATGAAGGCTGCCCTCCAATTGGTCGGCTTCTCTTGTTGTATTACTGTTGCTTTTTGCCTGCAATTCTCCAGCACCTCTTCGGGGATCATTTTTATTGCCAGCTTGATTCCCAATGGAAGCAGGATCAGATCGTCCAGATAGCCAAGAATAGGGATTACATCCGGTATCAGGTCAATCGGGCTGAATGCGTATGCAACAATGCAGCCGGCAAAAACTTTCGCATACCAAGGTACCCGTGCGTCTTGGTAGGCTAGATACAGTGTAAAAATCTCACACTGTATTGTTCTTGCCCAGTTTTTCCATTTTTGGATGATTCCTACTTTTTTTACAAAGTTAGTTGATTTGCTTTTCAACTATTTCACTTTTCTTAGAAGTGATATTCATTAATTAATAAATCTTACTATACTAATCCGCATATATCTTTCCTCTAACTATTTTTTCGGGGGTTAGTGTAGCATTCTTTCTCTAGAATTGATGAAATAATCTGATTTAATGATGGACTGATTGCTTGTAGGTATAATCATGCATAGAAATGTTCACAGCCATAGCCCATCCGAATATTGCTTTGATCAAATATTGGGGCAATCGCGATCAAAACTTACGTTTGCCCGCTAATGGTTCCATTTCCATGAACCTGGCAGTTCTCGAAACGCGCACCAGTGTCTGTTTGCGCAGTGATTTGCCTGCGGATCGTTTGTTCATTAACGAGGTTGAACAATCTGGTTCGGAGCTTCAACGCGTCCGCCAATTTATGACCATACTGCGCCAAATGAGCGCAGGCAAGGATTTTGCTGAAATCCGCAGTGCGAACAATTTTCCGTCTTCTGCTGGCATTGCCTCTTCCGCCTCAGCTTTTGCCGCCCTGGCTCTGGCTGGCGCGCGTGCCTATGGCTTAGACCTATCTCAGCAAGAGCTGTCCCGCTTGGCCCGCCGTGGTTCAGGTTCAGCCTGTCGTTCAATTCCCGCTGGCTTTGTGGAGTGGCTGCCGGGTAAGACTGACCTGGATAGTTACGCCGTTTCTATTGCACAACCCCAGCATTGGGACTTGTGGGACTGCATTGCGGTTGTGCAGTCTGCTCCCAAGCTTACTGGGTCAAGTGAGGGGCATGCCCTGGCAGCCACCAGTCCCCTGCAGTCTGCGCGTGTCCTGGATGCTCCCCGCCGCCTTTCGCTCTGCCGCGAAGCCATCCAAAAGAAGGACTTCGCTATGCTGGCTGAAATCCTGGAACAGGATAGCAATCTCATGCACGCTGTCATGCTCACCTCCAAGCCTGCATTGATGTATTGGGAATCCTCCTCAATTTTCCTGATGAAAGAAATCGTTCGTCTGCGCCAGAGCGGTGTTGCAGTTGCCTATACCATGGATGCCGGTCCGAATGTGCACGCCATCTGTACCGCAGATTGCGTGGATTCAGTAAAAAAACATTTTTCAAGCAACCCCGCGGTGCAGCAGCTTTTAATCTCTCCTGTGGGTTATGCTGCCCGCTTGCTGGATGAATAGAAATTAATAATCTTTAAACAAATCTGCCCTTCACGCCGGGTTATAATCCTGTTCGATTGAGGTCATTGATAAATGCTGAATCCTACAAACAATATTTTGATATTCATATTGGCTCTAAGCTTTCTGCTATTCACGCATGAGCTGGGTCATTTCTTGATCGGTAGGCTTTTTAAGATTCATGCGGAGGAATTCGGTTTTGGGTATCCCCCGCGCCTGGCAAAACTGTTCGAGCTTGACGATACCGTTTTCACCTTGAATTGGATTCCCTTCGGGGCTTTTGTCCGATTTAAAGGCGAAGAGGATCCAAAAGTCCCTGGTGGATTTAATGCCGCCAACAAATGGCAGCGCTTAGCGACGCTGTTGGCGGGATCGGGTATGAATATCTTGGTGGGAATCCTGCTCTTCAGCCTGGTGATATCCCAGGCGGGTATCGCCAACACGGATATTATTCAAATCGTAGGGGTGGAACCCGGCTCACCTGCGCATCTGGCGGGTGTTCTGGTTGATGACCAAATTGTCGCTGTAGACAACGAAATCGTTGAGAGCATGCAGGAACTCAGTGAATTGATCAATACTCGATTGGGCGAACCTGTTCAAGTCACTTTGTTGCGCGCAGAACGGCAGATTACAGTGTCGCTTGTACCGCGCGCTGATCCCCCGCAGGGTCAGGGTGCCATGGGCATCGTGATGCAGAATCCTTTGCAGAAGATTGGATTTCTTCAATCACTGCCACTTGGTGCCAACATGGCCTGGGAGCAAGCCCGCCAGTATTTAGCCTTGCCGGGCATGCTCATGCGCGGAGAAATTGATTCAGGAGACCTTCGGCTAGGATCACCTAAGGGATTGTATGATATCTATTCCTGGAGACGCGAGAGTGAAAGAATCTATGAACAAGAGAATCCACATTTAGCAACATTAAACATTACTTTCTTTTTTGCTATGATTTCTGTGTTATTGGGAATAACGAATTTATTACCTATACCTGCATTGGATGGCGGACGCATACTGTTCATCTTACCGGAAATCATTATTGGCAAACGCGTTCCAGCAAAATATGAGAATGCCATTCACATGGTTGGCTATTTTGCTCTACTTCTACTCATGGGGTATGGTTTCATACAAGATTTTATAAACCCAATTGTGCTACCTTGACCAAGATGGCTGATAAAAAGAAACCGATTGATGTGATCGCCGCACTTCTGGAAGACAAACCACCTTTTCCAGCCCAGTATTTGCACATTTTTTCAGATATTACTCCCGCTGATCTCGAAGCGGTAGAAAAAGTCTGGCCTCAAGTCTCTGTCAAACGCAAAATCAACCTCCTGCAAGACCTTGAAAGTTTAATGGAAGCCGATACGCTCGTTTCCTGTGATGACTTTGCCCGTTTTGCCCTGCAGGATGAAAACCCCAACGTCCGTGCCCAATCCATCAGTCTATTGTGGGAATGTGAGGATACCAGGCTAATAGCAATCTTTGGTGATTTGCTGGCCCACGATGCCAATGAGAATGTGCGTGCGGCTGCTGCGGATGCGCTCGGTAAATTTATTCTCTTGGGGGAATTGGAGGAAATTCCTGCTAGATCATTCCGGCGCGCCTTTGACATTCTCGTTAGGTCATTTTCTAGTGAACTTTTCGAGGGCGTGCAGCAGCAGATTGTGCGTTCCCTATCCTACTCAAGTGACGAAAAGATTTTTCCCTTGATTCAAGAAGCGTATTCCAGGCCGAGTAAATCCTGGCGCATTGCCGCCCTGGAATCCATGGGTCGCTCGGCAGATGACCGCTGGAAAGAGATTATTCTGGAAATGATGCGCAGCACCGATGAAGACTATCAATATGAAGCAGTTCGAGCCGCCGGCGAGATAGAATTGAAGGCAGCCAAATCCACGCTCCTGGATATGCTGCTGGATGAAAACCAGAATAGCGATCTTCGCTATCAGATCATTTGGGCGCTTTCGAAGATCGGCGGCAGAGACGTGCGGGAAAAAATGCGCGGAATGCTCGAAAACACTGAAGACGAAGAAGAAATAGATGTCTTGGAAATGGCGCTGGATAACTTAGAACTTTCGGAAGATGATCCTTCATTGGAGATTTTTTAAACACTTTTTGGGGATGCTTCATGGATGAGAATTGTGCCCGCATTCATGTGCTTGTCTCCGGTATTGTGCAGGGAGTTGGTTTTCGCTTCTTTGTTTTTCAATATGGGGTAAATCTGAATTTGACTGGCTGGGTGCGCAATCGTTATGATGGCTCAGTCGAAGTCTTGGCAGAAGGTCCTCGTGAAATCCTGCAGGTTTTTCTGGAAAAGATCAAGGCTGGTCCTCAAATGGCGCAGGTCGATCAAATGCAGGTGGATTGGCAGACTGCCACAAGTGAATTCTCCGAATTCACCATTTTACAGACAGCCTGAATCCCTGTTATTCCCCTTCCCCGCTTAGAATAGATGCCTTTTTCCAGGCGGGCAAGTCTGTTTCATCCGCCAGCATGACGCGCAGTTCATAGACTTGGTCGCGCAGCATTGCTGCCCTCTCAAATTCAAGCGCGGCAGCGGCATCCTTCATCTTTTCCTCGGTCTCGGTGATCAACCGTTTTATTTCATCCAATGGCAGTTTGGTTGCTGTTGCTCCTGTACTGTACTTCGCTTGCTGGTCTGCCAGTGCGTACTCACTCAAGCGTTCGGTGATATCGTAGATTTCCTTAACGATGCTGGCCGGTTGAATGTGATGTTCTTGATTGTATTTTTCTTGTTTCGCTCTGCGCCGGTTGGTTTCATCAATGGCTACGCGCATCGCGTCTGTCATTTGGTCTGCATACATGATCACGATTCCATTCACGTTGCGGGCTGCCCGCCCGATCGTCTGCACCAATGCGGTTGCCGAACGCAAGAATCCCTGCTTGTCTGCATCCAGAATGGCCACCAATGAGACTTCAGGCAGATCCAATCCTTCTCGCAATAGATTGATCCCAACGATTACGTCATAGACACCCAAGCGCAGATCGCGCAGTATTCCTACCCGGTCAAGCGTTTCCACTTCCGAATGCAGGTAATGCACGTTGATGTTCAGCTCTTTCAAATATTCCGCAAGATCCTCAGCCATTCGCTTGGTCAGCGTCGTCACCAGCACGCGCTCCTTTCGCTCCACCCTGACTCTGATCTCTCCGATGAGATCATCCACCTGTCCCTCAACCGGTCGCACTTCGATTTGCGGATCAACCAAACCGGTCGGACGGATGATCTGTTCCACGACATCCGTCACTTTCCCCATTTCATATGGACCGGGTGTTGCGGAGGTATAGATGGCATATCCCATCTTGGTTTCAAATTCATCGAACGTCAAAGGACGGTTATCCAGCGCGGAAGGCAGGCGGAATCCATAATCCACCAGCGTCGTTTTTCGCGATCGGTCGCCATTGTACATGCCGCGCACCTGCGGTACTGTCATGTGTGATTCGTCAATCACCATGATGTATTCAGAAGGCATGAAATCCATCAGCGTCCAGGGAGCTGATCCGGTCGGGCGTTGATCCAAGTGCCGTGAATAATTCTCAATGCCAGAACAATACCCGATCTCGCGCAGCATCTCTAGGTCAAAACGCGTGCGCTGTTCGAGTCTTTGTGCTTCCAGATATTTTTCCTCCTGCCGGAAAATATTCAACTGATCCCCAAGTTCCTGTTCTATGTCGTTAATGGCTTTGCGCAAGCGTTCTTCTTCGGTAATGAAGTGTTTTGCCGGATAGATCTCAACGCTGTCAAGCTCATCAAAAATTTCCCCCGTTAACGGATTGAGCGCCAGCACGCGTTCAACTTCATCTCCGAAAAATGCGATTCGATATACCAGGTTCTTTTCGTAAGCGGGGAATACCTCCAGCGTGTCCCCTCTCAGGCGGAAAACGCCTGGTCTTAGGTCAATATCATTGCGGGTATAATGCGATTCGACCAATTGTCTCAGCAGCACATTGCGGCGGTAAATTTCCCCGCGAGTTAATTTCATCACGACGCTGCTATATGCTTCCGGGCTGCCCAACCCATAAATCGCCGAAACCGATGCGACCACGATCACATCTTTGCGGGAAATGATCGAAGTGGTTGCTGCCAGCCGCAATCGCTCGATTTCTTCGTTGATCTCAGTTTCTTTTTCGATGTACAGGTCCTGGCGCGGCACATAAGCTTCCGGTTGGTAATAATCGTAATAGGAAACGAAAAACTCCACCGCATTTTCCGGAAAGAATTCCTTGAATTCCGCATAGAGCTGCGCTGCCAGTGTTTTGTTATGCACCAGTACCAGGGCTGGTTTTTGTACTTTAGCGATAACATTGGCAATCGTGAAAGTCTTGCCCGTGCCTGTCGCGCCCAGTAGCACCTGGTGGCGCTTGCCTGCTTGGATGCCTGACACTAGCTCTTGAATGGCTTGCGGTTGGTCTCCCAGAGGTTCATATGGAGCGTGCAGTTTGAATTCCATTTCTTCAATGTCCTTTTTGAGTTGCTTGTGCCAGTTTGTTCAAAACTTTTTCCAGCCTCTCTCTCCAATGCGGCTGTCCGTTCAACGGCATCCAATATGCATTTTTTCCTCTGCGGATACCATCCCCTATATCCAATAATTCTCTCGCTTTGATTCCCTCTGGCAGAGGTGGGTATCGCAATACGATTTGGTCGCCCTCCAGCATAATGGATGCAATGCCTGCCCTTTCCGCCATCAATTTTATCCGCAGCTGCCAGAACAAATTCTCGCTCTCCTCAGGTAAAGCGCCAAAACGATCTGAGAATTCTTCCCGAATTTTGTCAATTTCATCTGCGTCAATTGTATCGGCAATTCGGCGGTAAAGCTGCAATCTCAGGCGCTCATCGGGCAGGTAAGATTGGGGGATGCTGACCGATAAGGGCAGTTCGATAGCTACCAACGGACGGATGCTGCTGAAGGGCAGTTCCGTTGGCTTCAGGGGTGCTTCTAGTCTCTCTTGCTTTTCTTCATCCACCGCCTCAGCCAGTAAACGCGTGTATAAATGAAATCCCACCGCCGCAACATGACCGTGCTGCAGAGTCCCCAGCAGGTCTCCCGCGCCGCGCATTTCCAGGTCGCGCATCGCGATCGTATACCCTGCGCCCAATTGGGTATTTTCGGCGATGGTTTCCAGCCGCTCCAGCCCTTCCCGAGTAGGCAGCCTGTTTGTTTGATGGAAAAAGTAAGCATAGGCGCGCGAGGCGCCGCGCCCTACTCTTCCTCGCAACTGGTAAAGTTGAGCCAGTCCGAAGGCATCCCCGCGATCTACGATCAAGGTATTGGCATTCGGAATATCCAACCCAGACTCGATAATTGAAGTGGAAACCAGTACATCCACCTCTCCCTGGCTGAAGCGCTGCATCACATCCGCCAATTCATCTTCGGGCATCTGTCCGTGAGCGATTCCCAGCCGAGCTTCCGGCACGAGAGCCTGCAGCTGCGTTGCAGCTATGCTGATTGATTGCACGCGGTTATGCACAAAGAACACCTGCCCGCCGCGGTCAACTTCGCGCCTGATCGCATTGCGCACCATGTGTTCATCGTATGCGCCGATGTAGGTTTGGATCGGCAAACGGTCGGAAGGCGGCGTGTTGATCACGGATATATCTCTAATGCCGGATAGCGCCATATACAGCGTCCTTGGTATGGGCGTGGCTGTGAGCGTTAGCACATCGATCTCGGTGCGCATCTTCTTGAAATATTCCTTATGTGTCACGCCGAACCGTTGTTCCTCGTCGATGATCAGCAATCCCAAATCTTTAAAGAGCACATCTGGCTGCAGCAAGCGATGTGTTCCGATGACGATATCCACTTCTCCATTTTCCAGTTGCAGCAAAATGCGGGCTTGCTCTGCCGGGCTGCGGAACCTTGAAAGCATTTCTACTTCAACTGGGAAAGGTGCTAGTCGATTCCGAAAAGTCTCAAAATGCTGCTGTGCTAACACTGTCGTCGGCACCAGCAATGCTGCTTGTTTGCCGTCCATTACCACCTTAAAAGCAGCTCGCAGCGCAACTTCAGTTTTGCCATACCCCACGTCTCCGCACAACAAACGATCCATCGGGCGCGCTCTTTCCATATCCTCTTTGACTTCCTGGATTGCCTGCGCTTGGTCTTGCGTTTCCACATACGGAAAACTCATCTCTAAAATACGTTGCCATTCCGTGTCCTTGTGATACGCATATCCTTTTACTCTTTGCCGCGCGGCGTAAAGCTGCAGCAGGTCTTGTGCAACTTCTTTGACCGCATCGCGCACCTTGTATTTCACGGCGATCCATTCCTTGGATCCCAAACGTGACATGCGCGGGTCTCTCTCATCCGGGCCGATATATAAACTCAGCCGGTCCGCCTGATGCACCGGTACGAATAGCTGGTCATCCTCTGCGTATTGGATTAACAGGAAATCTCGTTCGATATTCTCAATGGATCGGTGAACCAATCCCGCGTATTGTCCTATGCCGTAGTCAATATGCACCACCCAGTCGCCCGCTCGTAAGTCTGCATACGAGATCTCAGGACCTTCACGTGTTCGGCTGCGTTGGCGGCGGGGGCGCGGACGTTCCCATCCGAATACCTCGCTGTCGCTCAGAATGGTTTGTTGGTCTCCGTTCGGGTAGCTGATCTGACAGCCGCCATTGAGACTGCCGTCAATGAACGTTATCTCCCCCGCTTCGCTCAAGTGATGGATTCTTTCCCCGCCCACTTCTTTTAAACGCTCAATTTGCTTAGACACCACCACCATGCAGTGTTTTTCAAGGGAAGAACGCTGTATGAAATGGAACAATTCTTCCAGATGGCTTCCGAATCGTGGAGCAGGTCTGAAAGCCTGTGAGATAGAATGAACGTCTTCGGTTAAAGGAAATCCCAGATCAATGGTTGAAAATCGGGTCATGTGGTCGCTCAGTTCGGACCAACTCATGTAAGGAAGCCCGAAATCCTCCGCGATTGTTCCCGCATTCAATCCTTCCTCACGCAGCTTGACGGATTGTGTCTCAATTTCTTCAGCCGTGACCTGCAGCGCCGCTGAATTATCCAACAGGATGACTGATCCGCGCGGCAAATAGTCCAGCAGCGATGCGTGTGAATGGTAAATCAGGGGTAGATTGTATTCGACCGGTGTCTGTTCATCGTCCGGCATTTTCCCAGCTTTACCGATTACTTCATTGGCAGGTGCGATGAAAATTTCATCAAGAAGCTCCAATGATCGCTGCGAAGCCGGGTCAAATGAGCGTATTGAATCGATTTCATCGCCGAAAAAATCGATGCGCAGCGGCTGCGCTGCGGGCATCGGCCAAATATCCACCAATCCTCCTCGGCGTGAGAATTGTCCCGAGTTTGTAACCAAGTCAACCGGCGCAAATCCGATCTCCACCATTTTTCTGCAAAGCCCATCGATGCTGGTTTTGCTTCTCAATTTCAAAGTGGCGCATGCCATCAGAAACTCTCTGCGCGGGATGGTGCGTGTCATGATGGATTTCACCGATGTGAATATGACCTGGTTTGGATTCTCTAGGCTTCCGCTGGGAAGGTAGGTCTTTGCTAGAGATACCAATGTTTCAATCCGCTCTCGGCGTGTATCCTGTCCCCAGGCAATTTTTTCATAAAAAAGAGGAGCTGGTTCGGCAAACACAAAATGCTGTGGGTTGGATGACCAGAAATCGTATTCCTCATACATGGACTGCAGGCGGTCTGCTTTTGAGGTGATGAACAGCAGCGGTTTCTGTAGTTTTTTTTCAAGAGCCGCCATGAAGGGCAGGCGCACAGAACGCGGCAGGCTGATCGGAATAGATGAGGTTTCATCCTTCAGCTGTTGCAGCAGCCCTGAAAATCCCTCAAGGTCCTGGAATCGAATCAGGTCGTGATTATTCTTCATTCAGCAGCGAATGATTGAACAAGGTCATCGCTTTTTCAATGCCCTGTTCCAAATAGGTTTCAATGGCATCTGCGCTTTGATCCAGAACTTGGTTCAGCAGGTTCTGATCAGCGCGTTTGAATTTTTTCAACACATAATCCACCGCATCCATACGCCCCGGAGGGCGTCCGATTCCCACTCTTAAGCGTGGAAAATCCGAAGTACCCAACCGCTCAATGATCGATTGCATTCCCTTCTGCCCTGCCGATCCGCCCGATTTGCGTAGGCGGATGCTGCCAAAGGGTAGATCCAGGTCATCGTGGACAACCAGCAGGTTGCAGGGATCAAGTTTGTAGAAACGCATGAGTGAGCTGATTGCTATACCGGAGTTGTTCATGTATGTCTGAGGCAGAACCAGCGCCACGCGCTTGCCGTTATATTCTCCATCTCCCGTCAGGGATTTGAAACGGTAGCGGTTGATGTCAATTCCCCACCTGCGGGATACGGCTTGTATGACCGCGAAACCGATATTGTGGCGCGTATCTTCATATTCGCTCCCGGGGTTGCCCAAACCCGCCAGCAGGAACCAATGCTCGGAATCTTTATTGAGAAATCTCTTCAGGATCATGTTTTTATGCTCGGTTTATAAAATGGTAACAAGTTAGTCTAACATAAGAGAAAAAAATAAGCAAAATAATTCACGGATCTCTGCTTTTTTGCTGCTATTAATTATTTGTTAACGATAAATTCTGTAAAACTTTGGTATGTTATAATCAAAAATCAAGAGAGAGACAAAGCGATATGAGCGAAAACCAGTCCGAAACCGTCGGCCAAAACAAACGTGGCGGAACGATTCTTTTTATCGTTCTGGCTCTGCTGTTGTTGGCAGGTTTGGTGGCAGGCGTTGTGGCGCTGGCAACCTCACAACCTGAAACTACGGGTCAGGTAAGGGATATCTTCATCATTATCCTGGCGCTGGAATCTTTCTTGGTTGGAGTAGCCCTGATCATCCTCATGAT
>CAYVJI010000050.1:0-273 GCA_964451805.1 uncultured Pelolinea sp.
AACAGTAACGCGAAATATGTGCCCTTTTTCATTTGAACGCCCTCCATACGTATATTTTACGCCAATGGAAAGAATATTTACAGGGCGGGTTGGCTTACCCACCGCTCGCTTGAAAACCGAGACTGCCGCGCGACTGCACCGCTCGCAGAGACAGATGGGAAGGATTTTGGGATGTTATAGGAGTGGATGGCTTGCTTAAATCCGAAAACCGAGACTGCCGCGCGGCTGCGCCGCTCGCAGAGACATAAAAAAGGGCTCGGGATGACATGTGAG
>CAYVJI010000050.1:283-12972 GCA_964451805.1 uncultured Pelolinea sp.
TTTTATCTATTGGTATAGAGTTTGATTTTTTCATCCAATCATAGAGATGAAAACAGTTAATAAAAAATGCATAATAAAAATCAAGGTCATCATCTGAAATTCTTATTTTTGTATTATCAATTTCTTGGATTCTCTGATACCATCTCTTAATACGTTCGAATTGTTCTCTCCATTTTTCGCTAGTACTTTGATAATCACTATCCATTATTGATTTCTTATTCAAGATGTTGTTATCAATTCTATCTTTTTAATAATAGATAATAAATTTTCAATAGATTTGTTTCATCAAATTATGTAACAATATTGATCAAGCGCCCGGGCACATAGATCACCTTGCGCGGCGTTTTGCCTGCCAGCTGCTTCTGCACCAGCGCACTATCCAGCGCCAGCTGCTTGACCTGCTCTTCACTGACATCCAGCGGTACGACCAGTTTATCGCGCAGTTTGCCGTTCACCTGGATAACCAGCTCAATTTCCTCCTCAGCAGCCGCCTGCTGATCGAATTGCGGCCAAGGCTGCTGATGAACAGAATAAGGTTTTCCCAAGCGCGCCCACAATTCTTCGCTGATGTGCGGGGCTACCGGCGCCAGCATGCGCAAATAGAAATCTACCGCCTCCTGCCAGGCAGGCGTGTTCCAGCCGCCCGCCTCCTTGACGGCTGCCAGTTCATTGAGCAATTCCATCAAAGCCGACACGACCGTGTTGAATTCATAGCGCTCAAAGTCATTGCCTACCGAGCGCAGGGTTTGGTGCAGCTTGCGGCGCAGTTTTTTCTGCAACTCTGTTGTGTGGGCGCTGGTCTTACCCAGTTCAAGGAAAATGCTCCAGATGCGTCCCAGCCAGCGATGCGAGCCCTGTATGTTGCCGGCATCCCAAGGACCGCCATCCTGCCAACGGTAACCGAACATGAGATATGCGCGGACGGTATCCGCACCATACAAGCGTACTTGTTCATCCGGGTCGACCACGTTGCCGCGCGACTTGCTCATACGCTGGCCATCCGGTCCTAAGATCTGACCCTGGTTGCGCATCTGCAGCATGGGCTCATTCCCTTGGGTAACGCCCAGATCGCGGAAAGCCTTGTGGAAGAATCGGGTGTAGATGAGGTGCATGGTAGCATGTTCCACGCCGCCGGTGTAACAATCCACCGGCATCCAGTAATCATATTCTTCCTGCTTGAACGGCCAACGTTCATAATTGGGGCTCAAATATGCCAAGTGATACCAAGAAGAACACATGAAGGTATCCATGGTATCGGTTTCCCGTTCGGCTTTTCCACCGCATTTGGGGCAAGTGGTGAAACGCCAGGTGGGATGCAGTTTCAGCGGGCTTTCGCCAGTGGGCTTCCACTGCACATCATCGGGCAGCAGCACCGGCAGCTGGTCCTCGGGAAGCGGCAGCGCACCGCATTTTTCGCAGAAAACAACCGGGATGGGTGCACCCCAATAGCGCTGACGCGAGATGAGCCAGTCGCGAATTCGGTAGGTAACCGCAGCCTGACCTACCCCTTTGGCTGCGATGAATTGAATGGCTTTGGTAATGGCTTGATCGCCCGGCGTGCCATCCAAGGGACCTGAATTGACCATGGTGCCTTCAGCCGGCACCGCTGCAGCCAGGCTGGCGCCATCCAATCTCTCCATTCCAGATGGTTGTATGACTACACGCACTTCTAAGCCGAATTTACGGGCAAAATCGAAGTCGCGCTGGTCATGCGCCGGCACTCCCATAATGGCGCCGGTGCCATAGGTCATCAGCACATAATCCGCCACCCAAACCGGGATGCGCTCGTCATTGACCGGATTGATGGCATATCCACCCGTGAAGACACCCGTTTTATCTTTATCGGTCGCTTCACGCTGGATCTCGGTTTGACGTATGCTTTCCTGTACATAAGCATCCACCTGCGCTTTGTTGGCAGGCGGGGTCAGTTTTTCAACCAGTGGATGTTCCGGAGCTAAAACCATGAAGGTCGCCCCCCAAAGCGTATCTGGGCGGGTGGTAAAGACTTCCAACGCATCACCCTGCTCAGTCTTGAAGGTCACCGCGGCGCCCTCCGATTTGCCGATCCAATTGGTCTGCAGCAGGCGCACACGCTCCGGCCAATCAATTTCGTCAAAATTCAATAATTCTTCGGCATACTTGGTAATCCTGAAAAACCATTGATTGAGATCTTTCTTGATCACCGGCGTGTGACAGCGTTCACAATGGCGATCCTCCCCCCACACCTGTTCGCGCGCCAGAGTGGTGTTGCAATTTGGGCACCAATCCACGGGGGACATTTTGCGATACGCTAAATCATTTTTCATAAGTTTAACAAAAAACCACTGCGACCAGCGGTAATATTCAGGGTCGGCGGAAACTGCCTCGCGGCGCCAGTCGAACATGGCACCCATGCTGCGCAGCTGCTTGCGCATATTGTCAATATTGTCATAAGTCCAGGTCTTGGGATGGATGTTGCGCTGGATGGCAGCGTTCTCTGCGGGCAAGCCAAAGGCATCGAAGCCCATGGGAAACATGACGTTGAAACCGCGCATGCGCATATAGCGGGCGTGCGCATCGGAGGGGGTCATGGCATACCAATGTCCAATGTGAAGATTCCCGGAGGGATAGGGAAGCATGGTCAGGGCGTAATACTTTTTCTGTTTCGGATCAATATCGGCATGATAGAGGCCATCCTGCTCCCACTTTTTCTGCCATTTCGGTTCGATCTTCGCCGGAATATAGCGTTCGATTGGTTGTGCCATTTTTCACCTTTATAAAAAAATTCCTTCGTCATCAGGGACGAAGGGTTTTCTCCGCGGTACCACCCTGGTTGCTCAACCAGCATGAGCCACCTCTCAGAGCTATAACGGGCTTATCCGGATGCAGTTAATCCCTTCGCCGCATCAGCCTGATCCAACCGGATCTGCAAGGCGAGTTCAGCTGCAGATGCTCCGCGGGCATGACAGCGGGATTACACCCTTTCTCCCGATTCTCTGACGGATAGCCTACTGCTCCTCGCGGCTGTTCAGTGGACCCAGAGAGATTCGAACTCTCGACCTTCTCAATGCCATTGAGACGCGCTCCCAACTGCGCTATGGGCCCTGATTTTACCCAGTGGACCTGGAGGGATTCGAACCCTCGACCTCATCAGTGCGATTGATGCGCGCTCCCATCTGCGCTACAGGCCCTTCACTAGGGCAGGCAAATTCTACCCAAGAGGCGGCGGCATGTCAAGCATGCGCCAACGGCTGAGAGTATACCATAGGAATCACGCGCTAGTTTTTCAGCAGAGCATTGATGTTGGCAAGCGCCTGATCACGCTCTTGAAAATGAACAGCATGCAGACCAAGCGCGGCAGCACCGGCAATATTCTCGGGAAAATCATCCACAAAAACCGCTTGATGTGGTTGAATGCCAAGCTGATTTAAGATGAGCTGAAAAATCGGCGCGTCCGGCTTGCGCAAGCCGACTTCAGCGGAAAAAATGCTCACGTCGAATAGATGCAGGTATGGGTGCATCACCGTGATCGTTTCTCGGGCGTTTTTCCAAGCATTGCTCAACAAGCCAAGTTGATAATTGGGTTTGAGGGTTTGGATGTAGGCAATCATCTCAAGGTCGATTTCATCGCCCGCAAAAAAATCGCGGTAGATTTGCCTATAATCCTCCTGCGGCTGTTCGAAATGCCGCAGAACATTCTGCCAATGCTGCTCATCAGATATTTTGCCCATCTCGGTCTGTTTGGCAGAAGAACTCAGGAAAACAACCTGCTCCATTTCTTTTCTGGTAGTGCCAAGCCGGCGCGCTACCGCTTCGCGAAACCCAAAATCCCGCGTGCGAAGGATCACTCCTCCCATGTCAAAGATGACCGCTTTAATGTCATTGGCCACTAAGAATCCTCCAGGTTATAGTTTCCGCAATTATAGCAAACCTGCCAAACTGAATGCTTGAATCGTTATAATACACTTATGATTATTCTGGAAGAAATGCTGGTTGATTGGTTGGGGATTCAGCTGACCCGCAAACAAGTGAACGCATTTTGTATCTATGAGCGGATGCTGCAAGATTGGAATAAAAGAACCAACCTAACCGCCATCCATGAAGCGCAGGAAATTCGCATCAAGCATTTTTATGATTCCCTCACCTGCCTGAAATTGATCGGCGACGGCAAATCTACCCTGATCGACATCGGCTGCGGGGCAGGTTTTCCAGGCATTCCATTGAAGATCGTACAGGAGAATATGCAATTGGTTTTAGTGGACGCGGTGCGAAAAAAAACAGAATTTTGCAGTGCGTTGGCAGCTGAGTTAGATTTAAAGGATGTGGTCATTCTGCACGAACGGGCAGAGACGCTTGGACAGAACCCAGCCTATCGGGAAAAATTCGATTGGGCAGTGGCGCGTGCAGTTGCACCCTTGCCCATACTGACAGAATATCTGCTGCCCTTAGTGCGCCCAGGCGGAGCGGCGCTAGCACAGAAAGGCAGATCCGTTCAAACAGAGATTGAACAAAGCCAAAACGCGATACGTTTGTTGGGCGGGAAGCTGCAAGAGGTTTTAGAGTTTGAACTGCCGATGACGCATGAAATTCGATCGCTGGTAAAAATTCGAAAAATCACTCCCACACCCAAAATCTACCCGCGCAAAGCGGGAATCCCCGTCAAAAAACCCCTAAGTTAGAATGGACTATGTTTCATATTGAGCAACTACGCCCTGAGATACCTGCCAGATGCGACAGGCAGTTTTGAAATCTTGCGAGAACAAATTCAAGTCGGTGGTGGTCAAGATAGCCTGCTGATCGCCGATCAGACTATCAAGCAGATCGACACGGCGGTTCTCATCCAATTCCGCAAGAGTCTCGTCCAATAACAGAACTGGCAATTCACCCGTTCTATCGCGCAGCCAACAGGCTTCAGCCATCTTCAAAGCCATGACCGCTGTACGGATCTGTCCGCGCGAACCATACGTGCCCAGGTCAATTCCGTTTGAAAAAAAGCGGATCTCATCGCGATGCGGTCCAATCGTGGTCAGCCCACGCCGAATTTCTTCAGCACGCCGTTTTTTCAGTTGACGCTTAAGCTCACTTTTTATCCCTTCAAGGTCAGCCACACGCTCAGGCAAATTTGGCATTGGCAGCTGGGGTTCGGGTTGAACTTCTCCCATTGAAAAATTGAAGGAAGGCAAATATTCAATGCGCAGCTCTTCTTTTCCTCCTGAGAGCTGCCCAAATTGCTGACAAGCGAATATTTCAAAATCTCGCAAAGACTGCCGCCGGGCAGAAATAATCGAGGCGCCATTTTCGCTGAGCACATCCTCCCAAAATGTCAACTGTTCTTGATCGCCGCCTCTTTCCATGAGCTGTTTGAGCAAGGCATTGCGCCGCACGAGAGCCTGCTGGTATGCACTGAGCGCACGCACATACCCAGGAATCGCTTGAGAAAGGAGCTGATCTATATAACGCCGGCGATCCTGCGGACCATCCTCCAAAATACGCATCATCTGCGGCAGGAAGAGGACAGAATTGAAAAAACCCACCGCATCAAACAGCCGTTTTTTCGCCCCATCGATCAACACTTCTTTTCGCAAGCGGTGATTGCCGTTCGACACTGGATTGAGTATGATGCGCGCTTCGATCAGATGCGTCTTTTCTCTTTTTTGGAAACTCGCCACCAAGCGGCAAACCGGCAATTCATGCGATAAAGATAAAATGCTGATCAATTCGCGGTCATTGGATGCAAGCGGGGATGTCAAGATCGAAAGAAAATGGACAGCCTCCAGAACGCTGGTTTTGCCCTGAGCATTATCGCCCCATAACAAAGTCAAGCGGCTGGGAAATTCCATTTCCAACCGCTGAAATATTCGAAAATTGGATAGGGATAAATGCCTGAGCTGCATGTCCAGATTCTTGGCTAGACTGCGCTACCGTCTTCCACTTCATCCGGTCGGAAAAGCTTTTCCGCTCGGTCCACGAACAGGATTCCATCCAGGTGATCAATTTCATGCTGAAAAATTCGGGCAAGCCAACCCGCAGCCGCAATCTTCTGTTTTTTGCCATGACGATTTAAACCTTCCACTACAACCTGGTCAGCGCGCTCTACTTCTCCAAAGAGATTCGGAACTGAGAGGCAGCCCTCTATGCCCTTTACCATTTCCGATGACCGATGAACAATTTGCGGGTTTGCCACAACATACAATTTCAGCTGGGGGTTTTCCACCGAATCATCAACGGCGTACTCCACGACAATCAATCTCAAAGACACATTCACCTGCGGAGCAGCCAAACCCACACCGGGTTCGTCGCGCATGGTATGCACCATATCATCAATCAATACCTGCGTTGTTTTGCCGAAATCGGTTAATTTGTGCGCTTTTTTACGCAGCAAAGGATTCGGCAGCTTGATCACTTCTCTTAAAGACATCGGAAAACCATTCCTTCTTTTGACACATTGATCATTATTTTAATCTTATTCGCCTCATTCTTCTCTGGATTGATTTTTCATGGAATTTTCGCCAGTGAAGCGCTGGTAGGTTTCCAACCAGTCAAGCAGACGGCGCTGCTGGCCGATGCGTTCTTCTTCCTTTTCTTTTGCATGGGTGCGCTCCAATAAACCGAACAAGGTTTGCTGGATTTCCATTGGGTGATTTACGCCATCAAAAGAAAAATCTTCATTACCGACCTTTACAAATACATTGCCGTAATCTAAAAGCATGCCCGCAATACCCTGCCTTTCAACACGAATGGATTGTATGTTCTCTATTGGCGCCTCTCGACGATCAGTCAGACCCAATGGTTTTTGATACACGTCAACGATCTGATCAGGCGTTATGATGTATTGATCATTACGCCAATCCATAAACTGATACAACCAAACCATCAGAGCCAAGATTTCGGCTAAACGAAAAATCCAAACAAGATAGGAACTATTGAAAAACGCAATCTGATTTGTACGAAAATAGACTTCCAGCAAGAGCAAACTTATCCAAACTAAAAAAGGAAAAAAGGTTTTCTTTATCAAAAAAACCCAATGGGTACGATAGATGATTGAGGTTCCAATTTTTCTGCGCAAACCAAAAATCCAACCAACAAAATCCCTCATTTCGGGTTTTTCCTGCGTGCGCTTGTCAGCCTGTTTTAGGGAAATATCAGTTTCGTCAGAAATACCACCAGGTGAGGCAAACCTTTCCTGCAGCAAAGCCTCAAATTCTTTTTTTTCTTGCAGCTTGTTTTCACGCTTTTGTTTTTCGATCAAGAATTCCAGCAGATTTTGGGTTTCATCTAAAAACGGAACAAAACGCAGCTGCAAAAGACCTGTCAGAGTTTTTATGCTCAGCCTGCCAAAACCAAATTTACGTCCCAGGCAGTTGGTTTGTCGGGCAAGGCTGACGACAGCATTCAAGGGTGTCTCTTCACGGATTTCTTGAAAAGGAAAATTGGTTGCATGATGGATCGCCCGCAGGTTCGTAAAAATAAACCAATGATTTCTCCAGCGCCAATAATGCCAAACGATCCACACCATGAAGATTGCTGAGAGGGAGCCAATGATCCACGCTGCGTGCCAGACTGACAACCAATTTATTTGAGCCAATCTTATGAAAATTGCACAGGCAGGCATGAGCACGAAACCGCCCAGCAACGGTTTCAGAATCCAAGAAAACTCATGGGGATGACTGATGAAGCGCAAACTTTCTTCTTCATTGGAAACTTTTGAGACATTTCTTATAAGGATTTGATAAGAGCGCAACAACAACTGCAAACCAGATTGTATGGCGGGAGATTGCTTGATAATTTGAGTCAAGGATGACAAACGGATGCGGATCAGCAAGCTATCTGTTTCTGCCCGGGCGGTAGTACGGCGCGTGCAGCTTAAATCTAAAACATCTTCTCCAAAGACATCACCCACACGCACATGGTTCAGGCTTACGATCAATTGTTTAACTTCTTTGAGGATATTCATTTGCCCTTCGAGAAGGACATACAGAAATCTGGCAGCGGCACCTTCTTGATATACCAAATCCCCTTTTTTATAAAAAACGATTTCACATTTCTCCGCTAAAAATGACAGCGAAGTCTCATCCATTTTATCAAATGGATACACTTGCATAATAAAATTTCGCAGCTGGTCGCGACTGACGATCATTGCCCTAAGTATATCGTATCCATTACCCAGAGGTGTTACAATCAACCTTCAGCGTTCTGGTAAAATGGGTGCGCTTGTTTTTTAAGGAGATTCCTGTTTGAAAATCAACAGATCAAATTTATTGCGTTGGCTTTCGATCGCGTTGGTCGTTTTGGCGGCGGTGCTGCTGGTGCTGCAGTTAATCCAATTCAGCCGGCTGCGGGCGGGATTCCCCGCCGGAACGCTCATCGGCGGGGTCGCGGTGGGCGGTCTGAACCAAAACCAAGCAGCCGACCGCGTTCGGCAGGCATACAACAATCCTGTAGAAATCCTTTACCAGGAAAACCGCATCCATATCAAACCTTCTCAAATCGGTTTTGATCTGGAAATCGAGTCCATGATCGCAGCAGCAGACCAACAGCGCGTAGAGCTTCCCTTCTGGTCTTCATTCTGGGATTATCTATGGAACAATGCTCCCCAAGCCAATGAAACCCCCCTGCTGACGAAAATTGACAAAAACCGCCTGCGCCTCTTTTTGATGGATGAAATTGCATCACGTTATGACCAGGTGCCGGAATCTTCTCAGCCGCTGGCGGGGACGGTCAATTTTGAATATGGCAAACCAGGGCTGGTGCTGGATGTGGAAAAATCCATCCCGGTGATTGAAAGAGCCTTGCAATCGGCATACGAGCGCACTGCAACGCTGATCGTCAATGAAGTGGAACCCCCAAAACCATCTCTAAAAAACCTGGAAATCCTGATCAAACAGATTCTCGACCAATCCAAATTCGATGGTTTGACGGAAGTATATATCCTGGATCTGAAAAATCGCGAGGAGATCAATTTCGCCTATGAGTTGGAACAAGATTACGACCCGGGCATCGCTTTCACCGCCGCCAGCACCATCAAAATCCCGATCATGGTATCAACTTTCAAGGCGCTTTCAGAACCCACCCCGCAAGGCGCATTGAACCTAATCAAACAAATGGTCGACCAATCTGAAAACCCCCCCGCAGACAGCCTGATGGAAACCTACCTGGATGCCACACTGGGTCCGTTGCTTGTAACTGCAGATCTAAGAGATTTGGGGTTGGAAAATACATTTCTAGCAGGCCATTTTTATTACGGCGCTCCCTTGCTGCAACGCTTCCTAACGCCTGCCAACCAGCGCCTGGATTATGACACCGAACCCGACATTTATAACCAGACCATCCCAGCCGAAATGGGCATGCTGCTGGATGACATCTATCAGTGCGCGCAAAGCGGCGGCGGTTCTTTCGCGGCAGTATTCCCTGAACAGATCACGCAAACCGAATGCCAAGCCATGCTGACCTTCCTGGCTGACAACAAAATCGCCCAGCTGCTGCAAGCCAGCCTGCCGGATGGGACGCGTTTTGCCCACAAACACGGCTGGACAACGGATCCCCAAACAGGCGTGATCAATTCCATGATCGATGCCGGCATTGTATTTTCGCCGGGCGGAGATTACGTCATCGTGGCGGCTATGTACCAACCCACGCAATTAATCTTCGACATCGGCAACTTCCTGTTCGCTCAAATCTCCACAGCAGCCTACAATTATTTTAATATCGCCCAATAAAAAAGCTGCCAGTCAAGCAGCTTTTTTCTTTCCATCTGCGGATAACAGCATAACCTCTTTCGAATCAAGCGTGCAGAGCGCGTTTGAGGTCTTCCAGGACATCAACGGGGGTTGGATCGACTTCATACGCCATAGCCTGATAGAAGGAAATAAAATCGCCCAGCAAAATGCCGCTCCAGATTTCAGCCAAGCTGGAGTCGGTTTGACAAGCAATCTTATCAACAACTGCACCTGCCAGCTTGAACTCTTTGGCAGTGAAATCAAAGCGTTTCTGGTTGCGCGGGTGATAGCGAGTGGAAGTCAAGAACAAGGCATAGGTTTTGGTCAATAATTCTTCAGGATTGACCAGACCAGCCAGAGTATTATGATCGGCTTCCGGCAGGAATTCGAATTGCGCTAAAGCCTTGCCGATCTCATTCATCTGCGTTTTCCAGCGCCGGGCAACCGCTTCCAGATGTTCAGCGCCAAAAATCAGCGGAAAGCGCGCCAGTGACTGACCAGCGATGTGCTTCGCCAGGTTTTCGTCCTCGGGTACATGCGCATCTATCTGCGACATGAACTGCCGCATGGCGGCAACAGCCTGCTGCAATGCTTGCGCTTGATCGGGGATCAACCCCAGGCGCGAAAAAAGGTTGAGCAGCATGCCAAACGAAAATCCCACGGCGGCGCGCGGTTGACCCGCATGTTCAAAGGTCCAAGAAACAACACCTTTCTCCCGAGCTTCTTCCAGCAATCTTCCGCCGGTGGAAATGGTCATTAGCGTGCAGCGTTTTTCAAGGCATTCCTGAAATACCGACAGGGTTTCTTCAGTGTTTCCTGAATGCGAGGAACAGATTACCAGGTCATTTTTACCAGCCACCCAAGCTGGCAATTGATAACCGCGCAATACGGTGAAGGGAACCTGGCAGAAGGGGGCAATGTATCCCGCCAGAATATCCGCGCCAATGGCTGATCCCCCCATGCCAGCCACAATGATGCGCGCAAATTGCCGCTCTTCGGGCAAGGACAGCGCTTGAGCAGTGCGCCAAGCTTGCTGCAACTGATCGGGCAGGTTCTGGATCTCCGCCAGCATGCCGCTGCGATCAAGCCGCGCAAAATCTTTATCACTATCTAAATTCATGTTGTATGGATTAAATCCTCTCTATAGTTTTTTCGAAGCATCAACCACTTTTTCTAAGAAAGCTACCGCTGCCTGCCATTCCTCTGTAAAGAAATGCAGGGTGAGATTGTTAAACTGCAGATGATAGGTCACTTCACCATCCGGTTCCTGGGCAGTGTAAAAGAAATTGTCATCCATTTCAACAATGCTCTGAATGCTCGTTTCCGGTTGTTCACTCATTTTTATTTCTCCTTTTTCGGTTTTTCACTACATCGCTGCGCGCGAGGCGCTTAATTTTCAATGCAAGACCTTTAAACAGCCTGCCAAGAAATGGCAGCTTTTCCTCTTCTGGAGTTTCCTCTTCCTCCCAGGGATTCTGGTCCAGGAGCTTCTTTTGAACATACATCAGCAAGAATTTCAAGGTAGCCAGGGTTGGCGCAGCCAGAAGCATGCCTAGAATTCCAAACAAGTTCAACCCCACCAAGACTGCCACCATGACAGCCGCAGGATGCACTTCCAGCACATCCGCCATGACACGCGGGGTGAAAAAAGTATCATATAAATTATCCAGAATCCAACCCACGCCCATCACCAATAACGCGTAGGGGAAAGGCGCCAGCGAAAAGATGGTTGTACCCTGAAATAAGGCAACGAAAAAGATCGTAATCCACGAAATCGCCACACCAATATAGGGGATAAAATTCCCCAAGGTCGCCATCAATGCCATGCCGAAAACAAATTTCACCCGCAGGAGACTGAGAATGATCAGGTACATGACGAATCTTGCCAAAAAGACCAAAGCCTGTCCACGCAGGAAAGCATTCCAGATACGATTTATTTTGTAGCCAATACGGGCAAAGTCTTCTTGGTAGGCAGGCAATTCGATGGATAAAATTCTTTTGCGAACCCCACCACTTTCATTTAAGAGTAAGAATGAAATGACCAGAGAGAGAAGGAACGAACCAATTACACCAGCAGTGCCGGACGCAATCCCGGCAATGATGTTCCCCACGCGTGCAAGAAGCGGTTCAACTGACGCAAGCAGCTGGTTGCTGATATCGTTCCAGTTGATATAAGTGAAATCTAAAGTAAAGGGACCTACTTCAATTACTGTGGTTGTAAGCTGATTAAAAAATTCCGGCAGATCATACAACAATTCCTGCAAGAAGCGGATTAATCCTTGAATCTGCTCAACGACAGCGATACCGCCCAGAGTCAACAAGCCAAACAAGATGACAACGCTGAAAAAATAGACGATAGTCACCGACCAATTCCAAGGGATGCGAGTTTTGGCGTTCAACCATTCTGCAATGGGGTATAGAAGAACCGCAAGAATGAAGGCCACCACCAGGGTGGTGATCAAATTAGAAAACCTGAAAAGCAGAGCAATCACAGCCGCCAGGATCAGCAGGGTGACAATCACTTTGGTTGAGCTGCTCCAATTGGGAGAGGTTGGGAGACTTCCTTTTTTCATAGGCGCTCTTTATTATACATTCTCAGAAAAATGACCAGAAGACTCAGAGAATTGCGACACAGAACAATAGAGCCGGTATTTACTTTCAGATGCGTAATTTGAAAATGGCGTAATGATCAGCAAGAATGAAGCGTTATTTGTTGTCTTTCTTGTTTTTCTTATCCTTTTTTTCTTTCTTCTTTTTCTTCTCTTTCCCGTCCTTAGCGCCTTTATCCTTTTTACCCATATCAACCTCCTGTTTTATGACAGCAAACCTTTTATTTCTTTAGCCTTTTCTATCATTATATCGGAATAGAGAATTATTGAAGACCTTCGTGTTTAAAAAAAAGCTCCAGATTGGAGCTTTTGACTGGGGGCAAAGGATTCGAACCTCTATAAACAGATTCAGAGTCTGCTGTCCTGCCGTTAGACGAGCCCCCAA
>CAYVJI010000051.1:0-4051 GCA_964451805.1 uncultured Pelolinea sp.
AACCCCCGCTGATGTAACTGCCGGATTGCGATTGAAAGCTGAAAATGATGTCTGAAGCGATTTGGATGGCGATGCTGAAAACTAAAAACTGCATCGGCAGGCGTGGTAATTTTGATGAATGAAAATAGAATAAAACCAATAGGGCAGAGAGCAATACGAGATCGCCCAACGGATAAGCGATCGAAATGATCCGGCTGAGCATATCTTCGCCGATCAGGCTGGTCAGCAAGGGTGCGAAAATATACACCCCGCTGAACAGGCTGGCGGCGATGAATACGATGCTGACGTCCAGCCAGCTGCTGACTTGTTTGAACTTGGATTGTTTTTGCCGGCGGAAATGGAAGATTCCTCCCAAAAAGAAGGGGTAATACAAAAGGTAAAAGATAACCGCTGCTGATGGGAAAGGCTCCAGCTGCAGTATGGATTCATATACCATCCAGATCACATCGCCCAGTGTGAATGCCAGCTGCGCCAGGCAAAGGAAAAACCAGCCGCGCCATTGCTCGTTGGAGCGCTTTTTCTCCTGAATTGCTGCGAGTCCTAATAGATACGTAGTCAGGCTGTTCAAAATGATGATTGCCAGGCTGGTCAGAATCACATGTAAGTTATGCTCTGGTATGAGGAAGATTGCACCCAGGTTGATCAGGGTGATGAGGATCAGGGCTGCCAGAAGCCAATTGCGGGTTTGTTGTTTCATAATGTTTTGCTCCCCAATCATTCTGTTTCTGAATGTGGCAGCTGCGGCAGCACGCGTTCCAGGAATGCGTTTACCACTTGCGGGTCAAAGTGTCTGCCGGCTTCCTGGCGGATGTACTCCCGCGCTTTTTTCTGCGGCCAGGCTTTGCGGTAGGGGCGGTCGGAGGTAAGCGCGTCCCACACGTCCACCACCGCGAAGATTCTGGCAGCCAGCGGGATTTCCTCTCCCTTCAATCCGCGCGGGTAGCCTGTGCCGTCCCACTTTTCATGGTGGCAGTAAGGGATCTCCAATGCAGGCTGCAGATATTTAATGGAAGCGAGCATTTCATAGGCGTGTGTCGGATGCTTGCGCACCAGCTCCATTTCCTCTTCATTGAGCTTGCCGGGTTTGTTGAGGATGGCATCCGGAATGCCCATCTTGCCGATGTCGTGCAGTAGCGCGCCGCGCACCAGGTGTTGCAGGTCTTCATTGCGGATGCCGAATTCTTCCGCCAGGCGGATGGTCAACTGCATCACGCGCTGCGAGTGTCCTTCCGTTTCCTGGTCGCGCAGTTCCAGTGCTTTCGCCCAGCCTTCGATAGTTTCGTTGTAAGCCACCGTCAAGTTGGCGGTCGAGCGCTGCAGGCGGTCAAACATTTCATGGTTGTCGATCGCGATGGCGGTCTGCGTGGCCAAGGTTTGCAGGACTTCCAGCCATTCATGCTCCGGTTTAAAAGGCTGCCGTTGAAAAACCAGCAGCGCACCCTTGACGTCGCCCTTCACCAGCAAAGGAGCAGCCTGGAAGGTTTGGAATCCTTCTGCGTTGAAGATGCTTTTGTCAGTTTGTGAATCGTATGGCTCTGAGGTGCTGTCGGAGCTCAGGATGCAGCGCTCTAGGATGCACTGCCCGGCTAGACCTTTGCCGATATGCAGGCGCAGCGCTTCGATCTCTTTGCCCGTGAAGCCGTAGTTAGCGGCATGCTCCAGCCACATGGTGTGCGGTCTGCTCAGGAAGACCGCCAGCGCCTGCGAGCCCAGCAGGTCGTTGGCTTGTTTCAGGATCACATTGAACGTCACCCGCAGGTCCAGGCTGGTGTTGATGGTTTGTTCAATGGTGCGCAGCGCGTTCAGCTGGAAGACCTTCTGCTGGGTTTGCTCGTGCAGCGTCGAACGGTGCAGCGCGTTGGCGGCGATATCCGCCACCGATCTCAGCAGGCGCGCATCCCGCTCGTGCAGCTCGCGTTGGCTGCCGATGAACAGCGCGCCGAATTTCTGCTTCTCTGCTGAGAGCGGCACCCCGGCTGCGCTGCGGCATTGTTTGAAGAGCGCGGGCTTGAAAATACGTGTCTCCGAATGGATGTCATTGGTCAGGTAGGTTTTCCCGCTTTCCATCACCCAGCGTGCCAGTCCTTTGCCGGGCGGGATACGCAAATCGCTGGTTTGCTGCCATAGACCGCGCCCCAGTTCGATCGCCATCTCATCGCTGGCAGGATGATGGATTGCCAGCAGCGCGGCTTCCACGTCCAATTGCTCGATCAATTGATCCAGGATCACCGGCAGCATCTCTTCGCGCGTGCGCGCGCTGCGCAGGGCGGAGGATACATTGGAAACCACCATCAGTTCCCGTTCGCGCTGTTCGCGTTCGGAGACATCCTGTTTGATGGCGATGAAGCGCCGGATGCTGCCATCCTCCGCCTTGAGTGGCGTGATGGTCATCTCCTCGGCATACTGGCTGCCGTCCTTGCGGCGGTTGATCAGCGTGCCTTTCCACACTTCGCCTTTGAGGATGGTATTCCACAAATTTTGATAGAAGTTTTCATCCTGCATGCCAGACCGAACCAGTTCTCTTGGATTGCGATTGCGGCTCTCTTCAAAAGAATAGCCGGTCATTTTGGAGAAAGCGGGATTGACCCATTCAATCAGACCCTGTGAATCGGTGATGATGATGGCGTTGCCGGCTGCGTTGAGTGCTTTGGTCTGCAGCTGCTGGGTCTGCAGGAAGCGGTTGTTTTCGATCGCCAATCCGATCTGGTTGGCGCCTGTACTGAGAATTTCTTTAATTTCTTCGCTGTAAGCGTCCTTTTGATAGCTGAGCAGTTCCAACAAACCGATCACCTGCTGATTGACCATCATGGGAACAAAGATGGCAGTCTGTGGCGGTTTCGTATAGCCAATAATCGTATCCAGCTTGACTTTTTTGAGAAACTCTGGAAGATCGTGCATGATGACTGGTTTGCCGCTGTTGATGGCGCCGCTGCGCCCGGTTTTTGTCTTCCGGTCAATGGGACGCACAGGCATTTGACTGACGTCGATTTCTTTCTCATTCCACTGCACGTAAAAGGATTCAAGAACTTGTTTTTCAAAATTGACCAGCGAAACCGCGAAAATCGGGCAGTCCGCGATCCTTTTCAGGTGAAAATGGGCTTTGCGCAATACCTCGTTGAGGTCCAGAGTCTGCGCCAGCGCCAATCCCATTTCGTTGAGGATCGTGATCTGCTTGGTTTTCAGGTGGGCTTGCTCCTCATGGTATTTATTCTCTGTGATATCGCGGATGAATCCGCCCACGCCGCTTTGCGAACCGAGCGGCACCGGAAATTTTCGCGATTCAAAGAAGCGTTCACCGGCTTTCTCTTCGTTGATCACCAGCTGATTTAACCGCAGGGCTTGTTCGTCTGTATCGCGGCAGCGCTGTGCGCCGGCTTCGTCCATCAGCTCAAAATCAGTTTTACCGAGAATCGCTTCCTTGGATTCTCCAAAGAATTGCTCCGCAGCCTGATTGACCATGATGTGCCGGAAGTCAGCGTCTTTCAGGATGACGATGTCCTGTGTGGCGTTGATCAGGCTGCTTTGTCGCACTTCGCTTTCCTGCAGCGCTTTCACTACCAGGCGGTGTTCCACTGCTTTCCATACGGATTCCATCAGCAGCGATAACTGCAGCGCATCCGTTTCTTCATAATCAGTAGTTTTATTTGCCACGCCGATCACTGCCACGATCTCACCCTCGTTGAAGATCGGCACGGTCAGGAATTTCTCCAGGTGAGCGTGCCCCTGCGGGTAACCTTTCTTGAAGGGATTCGGAGCCGCAAAATCGTTCGCCATGATGGTTTTGCGCTGGCGCACGGCTTCGCCCCATAAGCCGGTTTTTTCCAATTGATAGATGGTCTGCGGATTCTGGATGCTGCATTCCTGCATGACATCCTTTGACCAGGTGTTCAGCGTGAATTCTTGCTTTTTCTCATCGTAGAAGTAGATATAACCGATCTTGCTCTGGGTGAGCTGGATGGCTTCTTCTAATGCGTAATCCAGGAATTCTTGTTCATTTTTTGCCTGGTATTGCAGGATGTTGGTCAGTCTGCGCAGCCTTTCTAGGTTGAGG
>CAYVJI010000051.1:4151-8048 GCA_964451805.1 uncultured Pelolinea sp.
TCCCACACGGTGGAGATCATGATGTCGTCTTTTTCAACTGGAATATTGCGGGCTGAAATAAAAAAGGCTTCTTGCCCCTCGCGTTGGATTTCAACGTTTTGCCAGATCATGCGCTGCAGGTCGCCGCTGGCGCAATCCTGTTCGACCTTTTCTTTGATCTGCTTGCGAAATTCGGCATCTTCGTAGACTGCCTTCCAGAAGGCATCCGGGTGCAGCAGCGCTTCGCGCGTGGTGCGGTAGAATTTTGGGAAGTTCTCATTCATGTAATCAAAAAACACTCCCGGCGTTACCGAATTTACTGCGATGCCCACCGGCAGGCTGTCCAATATAGTCTGAAAGAATTCATCTTTCCCTTTGAGGATTTGCTGGGTGATGATGAAATCGGTGATATCCGTGCCCAGTCCGTAAATGACCTTCTGCCCCTGCCAAAAGCCCGGTGTGATGGAGAGTCTGATGAATTTGGAGTGCCCGTTGACTTGATACTCTGTTTCCATCACACCCCCCACTTCCCAAAGATGTCTCAGTACTTTTAATGCCTTAGTGTATTTTGCTGAGGGAGGCAGGTAATCGCGTATGCCCTTGCTCTGCAGTTCTTCTAAAGAACACTCAAAAAAATCGCAGGCCGCCATATTCCCATTCAAATAATGGCCTTGACGATCTAGAATTAGTATAGGGTTGGTGGTTTTATCGAACAGGATCTGCAGGCTCTCATCGCTGACTCTCTTTGCCTGCGTGATTTCGCTCATTTGCAGGGCGCGCTGCACGGTTAACAGGAATTGATCGGGATTGAGTGGTTTTTGCATAAAGGCAAACGCGCCCAAGTTGATCGCTGCGATGGCGTTCTCTTGGGTGGCGAAGCCGGTCAGGATGATGCTTTTTGTGTCTGATCCCTTTTCGTAGATCCATTTCAAAATTTCTAAGCCGGACATATCCGGCAGGTTCAGGTCTAGAATAACTAGGGATATTTCTTGTTGGGAGAGTTGCGCGATCGCTTTGCTGCCAGAGTCTGCCAGAGCTACTGGATAATTCCTTTCTTGCAGCATGGCAGCCACTGTCTTTCGAAGATTGGAATTATCATCAACCACCAAGATTCTTGCAGGCATCTATTGACTCTCCATAGGATTGAATGAATAGTCTCTTAAATTACATTATATAGTACCTGGTGTTTTATTTACAATAAAAGGAGCAAACTTGAAAAAAACGCTATTCCCCCTTGGCTTGTATCTTTGTATTTGTAAAAAAAGCAGGCGGAATTATTGCTTTTGCCTTTTCAGCTCGATCAATAAACGGTCTTGGTTGAGGCGCAGGCGGTTGAGCATTTCTGCAATCAACGCCAGCAGGAAAACCAGCATGCCGAAGATGATGAATCCCAGCCCGATGAAGCCGATGGTTTTATAGGGGCTGAAGCTGCCCAATAGTGCATAGCGGGTGAACAGGAACGCTTCGCATCCCAACCCGATCAAGAAGCACAGGCTGCCCAATGTGCCGAAAACGCGCAGCGGGCGGTAATCCAGCAGCACGCGCAGGATGATGCGGCTGGTCTTGGAGGCGTATTTCGCGATTGAACCCGCCACGCGCGATTGACGTTCCGGGTAGTAGCGGATGCTGATTGGCATTTCCACCACTCTCAGCCCTTGATACACCAGCGAAAGAATGCTTTCATGCGTGTAGGTAAATTTTTCGAACACGTTCAGCCGCAGCAGCGCTTCGCGGTTATAGGCGCGAAAGCCGCATGATACGTCTTCGAATTTCTGGTCTGATATGGATGAGACCAGGCTGGCGACCATTCTGTTGCCCCAGTATTTGATGGGAGGCATATGCTGCGGTTTGCTCTGCGTGAAACGATTGCCGATCACCATGTCCGCTTGGTTCTGCAGGATGGGTGCGATGAGCAGCGGGATTTCCGCGGCGTCGAATTGCCCATCCGCGTCGATGCCCACTAAAATATCCGCTCCATGCTCCCAGGCGAACTGCACGGCGGATTGAAACGCCATGCCTACACCCTGGTTTCTTCCATGGCTGACCACTTGTGCCCCGCTGGCAAGCGCGGCCGCAGCGGTTTGGTCCGTGCTGCCGTCATCTACCACCAGGCATTCTACTTTTCCAATACCTGCAATTTTTAGCGGTACGCTGGCAATTACCTGTGCGATCTGTTTTTCTTCATTCAGGGCTGGAATATAGACCAGCAATTTAGAGATTTTTTTCATGGTTTTCAGCACGCTTGGACTTTATTATATAAGCAATATGGCAGTCTTTCCCAATCATCAGGGGATTTGGCTTTAATCCACCTGGTAGAGCGCGATTTTGCGGTTGCTGCTTTCAAAAACCAGCTGCCATTCCTGCGGGGGATGGTACAGGTATTCCGGTACGTAGCTGTAATCCGCATTCATGAAATCTCGGTCGACGATCACGTAACCCTCGCTGATTTCCTCAGCGCGCAGATAGAGGCTTTCTGTGTTGATGTATTTGAATTTGCCGTGCCAGATGAGTTTTCCCACAGGGGTGCGGATGTACATGGGCAGCACCTGCGCAAAGGCGCGTTTATTGTCGCGGTCGATCCAGATCACGTCTTGCGCGTCATCATTCTCACGCAGGTAAGCGCGCAGTTCTAGATAATGCTCCTTGTTGTTTCGTATGAAATCCGGGTCGTTCTTGATGGCGCTGATGGAGCGAAAACTGACCAAAGAAAAGATCAAGATTAAGCATAAGTTTGACGCGTAAGCGGGCTTTATCTTCCACTTCGCAGCCAGCAGCGTGCTGATGTGATCCAGCGTGGCTGCAGCGCCGATCACCAAAGGAGGCAGAATGGGGATCCAATAGCGGAATTTGTGCAGCCGCATCAGCACGCTGCCCTGCCAGCCAAACAGCACCGGCAGCAGCGCCGCAAAGGAAAACAGCAGGTAGATCAGCAGGAACCAACCTAAAAGGAAAGCATGTCGCTGGTCTTTTTTGATAGTGCCTGCGATACTGTGCGCTACGCCCAATCCCATCAGAGCCAGCACGCCCTCGCCGCCCGCACGCAGCAGCAGGTATGCGAAGTAAGTCAGGATGCGCCCAACGTCTTTTTCAATAAAACCTTCGGTTTCGCGCGGCGAGGCTGCCAGAAAGCGCGCCAACGGATTCTGGTAGTACAGCGTGCTTAAGATGACTTCTAAGCCGAACATGAGCAGCATGCCCAACGCCAGCGGGATCAGGCAGCGCCAGGGAATTTTTAACAGCCAGAAAGTGAGCGGTATCAGGAAGAACAGGATCGCCAGGTATTCCTTAATGAGGTAGGACCATCCAAAGATCAGTCCGCAGAGAAAGAATAGCCATTTGCTGCGCCTTGATGAAAAATTATGCTCTTTTTTCTGGTCTCCCCATAAGGTAAAGAGCAGTGCAAAGGCGCTGCTCGCGCAGGCAGCCGCGGGGATATCCGGCAGCAGGTGTCCGAACTCAAGGATCAAATTGGGGATCAGCAGCACCCATACCGCGGAAAAAAAGCCCACCCGTCGTGAGAACAGCGCTTTCCCGATCAAGTAAATGCTGATGGACAGCATCGCAGTGCTCAGAATGGGTGCGCAGTAATAGGTGATTTCAGCGCTGCCGAAAATGCGATACAACAGGGCAACCGGCAGGATCAATCCGATCCGCATCCTGCCGATATCCGGACGGTTGGGCAGGTGCGGGAATTCCACAGCCGCCATGTAGTATTCCATCTGGTCGCTCAAAATAGGCGGGTTGAGGAAGAAAAAGTGTAAAAGCAAGGTCAGGAAAATGAGAAAAAGGATGATTGCTAAGTCAGGTTGGATTTTTTTACGCATGCAGCTAATCATATCAGATTCTCAACCAAGAGCTGCTTTGATGCCGCTGGAGTTCGCCTCATTGCGGATTGTTTTTTCTGACGATCTTGTCCAA
>CAYVJI010000051.1:8148-12849 GCA_964451805.1 uncultured Pelolinea sp.
TGCTTCATGTTGGATATGGATGGCACCTTCTATTTGGGCGATCGTTTGCTGCCTGGCGCGCTGGATTTCATGCGCTACTTATCCGAGAAAAGACTGGATTATCTATTTCTGACCAATAATTCTTCCAAACATGCCGCATTATACGCTGAGAAGATCCGCGTCATGGGATTTGACACAACCGAGCGCAGCGTTTTTACCTCAGGTGAAGCGACTATCCTCTACTTGCGGAAAAACATGCCCGATGCCCGAATTTATTTGGTGGGTACTGCTGCGCTGCGGGATGAATTTAAAAAAGCGGGTTTTGACCTGACCGAAGAAGACCCGCACGTGGTTGTGTTGGGTTTTGATACAAGTATCACCTATGAAAAAATTCACAAGCTCTGTGACTTTATCCGCCAGGGTAAGCCCTTCATCGCTACCCACCCGGATATCAATTGCCCGACGGAAAATGGGTTCATGCCCGATATCGGCTCCTTCATTGCCCTGATACAAGCTTCGACCGGCAGGCAGCCGGATGTGATCATCGGGAAGCCTTATCAGCACATTGTTGAAGCAGTTGTGCAAAAGACCGGTTTTTCAGTTGACCAAATTGCCATGATCGGCGACCGCCTCTATACGGATATCGCGTTGGGCAAAGCTGGCATCAAGACCATTTTGGTGCTCAGCGGAGAAACGCAGCCTGAAGATTTGGCAGCATCGCAGTTCCAGCCTGATCTGGTCGTGAATGACCTGACGCATCTGCTGCGGATCATGCAAAAAAGCGGGTGATGGGATTCGAACCCACGAATAGTAGCTTGGGAAGCTACTGCCTTACCACTTGGCAACACCCGCATGAATGCAGCCATTATAGCGAGGGCGTTTATGCCTGTCAAGCGTAGGTGCTGCCGCACAAAAGATCTTTGCTGATTTGTTCACGAAAGATGGAATTAAAATAATCAATAGAAAGAATTGATCAGTTTCATGGCGGTGCAAGCCTTTGTGTGATAAAAAAGGGCAAATTTCGTTATAATGTTATAATACTGCGCGATTTTTCAGAGACTCAAAGCGTTATCGCTGCTAGCAAAATAGGAGAGCGTTATTGGTAACGAATCCAATTAATTGGTTGATGGGGTTGTTTTCGCTGGATTTGGGCATTGACCTGGGTACAGCCAACACCCTTATCTATGTGAGGGGCAAGGGCATTATGATTCAAGAGCCCTCCTGGGTTGCCATCGAAAAGAAAACCCGCCGTCCCTTGGCGATCGGCGCGCAAGCCAAAGAGATGATCGGGCGCACGCCTGGCAACATCATTACCCTGCGTCCCTTGCGCGATGGGGTAATTTCCGAATTCGAGATTACCCAGGCCATGCTGGGGTATTTCATTGGACGGGTGCACCAGCAGTCGGTTGTGCCCATGCCGCGCCCGCGAGTGGTGATCGGCATTCCATCTGGGGCGACGGAGGTAGAAAAGCGCGCAGTGTACGACGCAGCCATGGCGGCTGGCGCGCGTGAAGTTTATTTGATTGAAGAACCCATGGCAGCTAGCTTAGGGGCTGGTCTGCCCATGGCGGATGTGAAAGGCACCATGATCGTGGATATTGGCGGCGGCACTACCGAGGTAGCCATCAGCTCCATGGGCGGCATTGTAGTGACGCGCTCGCTGCGCGTGGCTGGCGACGAAATGGATCAGGACATCATCAACTACATCCGCAATAAATACAATCTGCTCATCGGTGAACGCATGGCGGAGGACATTAAGATCCAAATTGGTTCTGCTTACCCATTGGAAAGCGAGAAGACCATGGCCATTCGTGGCAGGAACCTGGTCACCGGTCTGCCGGAAAGTATGGAAATATCCTCAATTGAAATCCGTGAAGCCATCAATACATCCCTGCAGGTGATCATTGATACCATCAAAGATGCCCTGGATGAGGTTCCGCCGGAGATCGGGTCAGATCTGTTGGATACCGGCATTTGCTTGGCCGGCGGCAGTTCACAGCTTCAAAATTTCGTGCAGCGTTTGGCGAGCGAGTTGAAGATGCATGTCTGGCTGGCAGAAGACCCAATGACCTGTGTCGCGCGCGGAGCAGGGATTGTCCTTGAAGACCTCAATCGTTTCCAACATCTTTTGGTGGAAGTGGAGCGCTCCAGGTCTTAGCGGGTACAATATTTGCGTGATTCATCATACGCATAAATTATGAAACCTATTTCACCTAGTTCCCTGCGCAATGCAGTGGTGGTTTTTTTGGTCATTGGAATTCTCTTCCTGGCTATCAGCGGCTTTCTCAGACCGATTTTGGGATTCATCATGGACCCGCTTGTCACCGCCCAGCGCTGGCTTTCTGAGCGTTTTATGGCAGTGTATGATTTTTTTACCCTGCCGCGCAATGTGACCGAGCTTATCCAGCGCAATATGGAGCTGGAAGATGAGGTCGCCAACCTGCAGAGTCAGATCATCCAACTGAAAGAACAATTGCGTGAGGCGGAAATCCTTTATTCACTATTAGATTTCGCTCGCTCGCGTCCGGCGGATGAATACATTGCCGCAGCGGTCATTGGCAAAGATCCCAGCCCGTTTTTGCAGTATGTCATCATCGATCATGGTTCTGATGATGGCGTCCGCTATGGCATGCCGGTTGTCATCCAGCGCGGCTTGGTCGGCAGGATTGATGCTGTCACAGCCAGTGCAGCCCGCGTGCAATTGATCACTGACGCGGGGTCCACCGTCAACGTCACGCTGCAGAACCAGCGAGCGGATGCGGTGATCAGCGGTTCGATTACCGGTGATATTTCCCTGGAAATGATTGCCCAGAATGTCCCGTTGAATGAAGGGGATATCTTGCTTACCTCTGGCTTGGGAGGCAATTATCCGGCCGATATCCTGGTAGGTCAGGTAACCGACATCACCAAAACGGAAAATGAGCTTTTCCAAAGTGCGGATGTTCAACCGGTGGTGGATTTTGATTCTTTGCGCGCGGTTTTAATCATCAAAAATTTTCAGATCACCAATATTTCTCCGCTCATTCCTGCGGGCGCACCCTGATGATTGCCTATTTGATTTCCGTACCGGTCATGTTGATTCTTTCTGTATTGCAGTCTACTGCTGTCAGCCGCATTACGCTGTTGAATGGCAGCGCAGATTTGATCCTATTAGCGGTGGCAGCCTGGGGTGTGCGAGAACGTAGTTACGATGTTTTCATCTGGGCTTTGGTGGGTGGATTGTTCATTGCTGTCATCACTGCCATGCCTCCCTATCTACCCATCCTCTCGTATGGGTTTGTAGCCCTGTTGTCGCGCCTGCTGTTCGGCCGCATTTGGCAGTCCCCGATTGTCATGCTGATTCTGACAGTATTGTTAGGCACCTTGTTCCAGAACGGATTGAGCTTGCTGGTTCTGCAGATCAGTGGCATGGATGCCGATTGGATGACCGCCGTGCGGAATTTTCTCCTGCCAGGTTTGCTGCTGAATTTCTTTCTATGCTTTCCGATGTATGCTGTTATCTCAGATTTGCGCAAATGGGTAAAGCCTGAAGAGCATTATGAATAATCACTTTTCTTCCAGGGCAGCCATAGAAAAATGGCGCGTCCGCGTGATCTACCTGATCATTGCGGCAATTTTTGGTTTTTACGCGTTGAAGCTGTTTGACTTGCAGATCATCCAACACGCCTATTACCTTGAACAGGCTGAGGATAACCGCACCAAAGAAGTGAATCTCCAAACGGAGCGCGGTATTATTATGGACCGCAATGGCGTGGTATTGGCTCGCAATGTCGCATCATACAATGTCATGATCACCCCCGCCGACCTGCCTGGAGATCCCACAGAGGAGCCCCTTCCCGGAGCGGTGCAGCAGATCTACCGCGAATTGTCTCCGCTGATCGAAGTGCCGGTATCCAATGGCGTCCTGAATGAAGAAACGGTAAAAACCTTTACCCCGTGCTACACTGATTTTGGCATTACTGAAATTGTGATTATTGCCGATACCAATGCGCCTTATACACCCGTGCGGGTTGCCTGTGATGTCGATCAGGAAGTCGCTATGCGTGTGAGCGAAAAAGCCAGCGATTGGCCGGGAGTCGAGATCGAAATCGAGCCGATCCGCGAATACCCCACTGGCGCGATGACATCCGAGATCATCGGATTTCTTGGTCCGATTCCGGCAACGCTGGAAGAGGAATATCGCGCATTGGGTTTTGTGCCCAATCGCGACAAGGTCGGGTATGCGGGGGTGGAAGCCTCGTTGAATGATATCCTGGCAGGCAAGAACGGCTTGCGGGTGGTGGAGGTGGATGTGGCCGGCAAGGAGATTCGCGACCTCCAGCCGCCGCAGGAGCCGCTTCCAGGCAGCAACATCAAATTGACCATCGACACGCGCCTGCAGGCGGCTACCAAAGCCGCGTTGATCGGGGAGATCGAATGGTGGAACCGCTATTTCAACACCATCCGCTCATCCAATGGAGTTGCTATTGCCATTAATCCCAAAACGGGGGAGGTTTTATCCATGGTTTCCTACCCCACTTTTGAGAACAATCGCATGGCGAAATTTATCCCTGCTTATTATTACCGCCAATTAAGTGAGGATCCCACCCGTCCCCTGTTCAACCACGCCATTTCTGCCGAGCATCCGCCCGGTTCGGTGTATAAGCTGGCTCCTGCGCTTGGATTTATGAATGAAGGAGTGATCTCTCCCACCCAGAGCATCACCTGCCCAGGCACGAAAAC
>CAYVJI010000052.1:0-7725 GCA_964451805.1 uncultured Pelolinea sp.
CGAAAACCGCCAGCGAAATGCCCGCCAGTATCCAGCCTATCCGTTTCTGTGCAGCCGTCCCATTTTTCATGATCGCCTATCTCTTCCCTGGTCTAATTCTAATCCATCTGAAATCATCGCACCTTTTCTTCCAAATATCAAAGCTATGGGATGATTTTTTACCTGATCAAGGATTTTGTAATTTTTCCTTTGATTGCCTTTTCCCTGATTCTTGGGTATATTAAACGCACATTTGGATGAACCGAAAAGGAAATCACCCATGAAAACCTTAAAAAACAAATCCGCTGATCGCGCTTTGCCCTTCACTGCATCCGACCTGCCCATCGATGCGGATGATCGCATCTACCACCTGCAGATCAAGCCCGAACAGCTCGCACCTAACATCCTGCTGGTGGGCGACCCTGGGCGCGCGCACATGATCGCGCAAGAATTCTTTCAGCCGGATGCCGTTATTCATGAGCACCGCGGCTTGGTCACGGTGACCGGCAGTGCGCGCCTTGCAGATGCCGAATCTGCCTCCTTGCCCTCCATGCGCACCACTGTTGCCACTTCCGGCATGGGCACGCCTTCGCTCGAAATCGTCCTGCAGGAGCTGGTCGCGTTGAATGAAATTGACTTCCGCACCCGTGCGCCCAAAGCATCCTTCCAACCGCTCCAGCTCATCCGCGTGGGCACCTGCGGTGGGCTGCAGTCTTCCACCGCCCTCGGCACGCCCATCATCACCTCGTACGCCATCGGTATGGATAACTCCGGTCTGTTTTACGATGTCCCCTACCCCGACCCGACCTGCCAGCGGCTTGAAAAAGAGCTGGCAGATCTGTTTTCCGCTCACCTGCCGCGGGGTTCACGCTACGCCGGCAAGATCCAGCCTTATGTCTCCCGCACCCATCCCGCCCTGGTGGAAGCGCTGCAAAGCGCCGCTCAGCGGCTGAATGTCCCCGTCAAGGTTGGTCTCACCGTCTCCTGCAGCGGTTTTTTTGCCGCCCAGGGGCGCAACGTCGCCCGCGTCGCGCCCAGCCTGCCCGACCTCGATCAGCTGCTGGCGGATTATGACCCCGGTCTGGATGGGCAGCGCATCGAGAACATGGAAATGGAAACCAGCTTCCTCACCCACTTCATGGGCGGGCTTGGCTACCCGGCTGCTTCCATCTGCACCACCATCGCCAACCGCCGCGCCGATACTTTCCTGCCCGACTACCAGCCGACGGTTGCCAACTCAATCAGAATCGCCCTGTTGGCTATGGCCAATCGCATCTCATCCTGAGCGTAAACAGCGAGCAAGCGAAAAACCACTCTTTATATATGAAGGTTTTCTATAGGAATATTTGGGGAATTTTACTCTTTCGTTTCATAGAAACGAATGCATTCGTTTCGAAAAACTGTCAACTTTTGTCCGAAACGAATCCCTTGACTGCCCCAATCCTTGTCAAAAACAATCCTCTCCTTCTCTGGTATAATGGTTTTCCTGACTGGTCCCTCTCGCGGCTTGGGCTGCGGGTGAGGAGACTTGCTGAACATAAAGAAAAGAAGGAGAAAGCATTGTCATGTCGTTAACCAAAGAAGAAAAAGAAAGCATCATCACTGAATACAAGGTCCATGAGTCGGATACCGGCTCCACCGAGGTTCAGATCGCCATGCTCACCAAGCGCATCTTGCAGCTCACCGAGCATCTGAAGATTCACAAGCACGACGAATCTTCACGCCGCGGTCTGCTTAAGATGGTCGGGCAGCGCCGGCGCTTCTTGGCGTATTTGCGCAAAAAGAGCCTGCCGCGCTACCAGGCAGTGACCACGCGCTTGAATCTGAGGACCAAATAATGTTTGGATAACAAGCTGATGGCTTTTCCTCCATCAGCTTGTTCAATCATAATCAACCGATCCCCCTGGTTGGGAATTGAGAAGCGGCAATGAGCCCCTCCTTGGCGCTTCTCAGTCCCTGACCGCAGTGGGGAAGAAATGAGGGAAACATGGATCCACAAGGAAAACAATTTTCAACCGTGGTGGGCAATCAAACCATCACATTCGAGACTGGTAAACTTGCCGGTCAATCTTCAGGGGCAGTGACTGCGCGCGTAGGCGATGCGGTCATCTTCGCCTCGGCAGTCATCTCCAGTGAAACCCGCGAGGGCATCGACTTCTTCCCGCTCAGCGTGGAATATGAAGAGCGGCTCTACGCTGGCGGCCGCATTCCCGGCTCGTTCTTCCGGCGCGAAGGTCGCCCGGATGATGAAGCCGTGCTCACCGCGCGCCTCACTGATCGCCCCCTGCGCCCGCTGTTCGACCAGAACCTGCGCAATGAGGTGCAGATCATGGCCTTCACGCTGTCTGCCGACTTTGAAAATCTGCTGGATATTCTGACCGTTAATGCTGCTTCTGCGGCGCTGACCATCTCGGATATCCCTTGGGGCGGTCCAGTTGGGGCTGTGCGCGTTGGCCGCGTCAATGGTGAGTTTGTGATCAACCCCACCTTCAAGCAGATGGCAGAATCATCGCTCGACCTGCGCGTGGCGGGCACGCGCGATGCCATCCTTATGGTCGAATCCGGCTCGGATGAAACCAGCGAAGAAGATATGATCGCCGCTATCAGTCTGGCGCACCAATCCATTCAGCCCCTGATTGACCTTCAGGAAAAGATGGCTGCTGAGATCGGTAAACCTAAACGCACCATCGAAGTCACACAGCCCGATACCAGCTTGCATGACCAGGTTTTGGCGCATTGCCAAAGCAGCATGATCGCCTTGTTGGAAAAACCGCATTTGAAAGCGGAATTGGATGAGGGCATTCGTCTGCTGAAAGAAGAAACTTTGGCTGCTCTGGCTGGCGAAGAGGAAAGCCAATCGCTGGCAGTCAGTGAAGCATTTGAAGAAGCTTATAAAAAAGTGGTGCGTTCGCGCATCCTCGAAAAAGGCCTCCGTCCCGATGGGCGCGGTACCAATGACATCCGCACCATTTGGTGCGAAGTAGGCACCAGCCCGCGCGCGCACGGCTCGGGTTTGTTCACCCGCGGCGAAACGCAGGTACTCACCCTGGCTACACTAGGCACTCCCAAGGAAGCCCAGGAATTGGACAATCTCGGTCCCAACGATACCAAGCGCTACATGCACCAATATAATTTCCCGCCCTTCTCCACCGGTGAAGTCGGCCGTCCGCGCCGCTCTCGCCGCGAAGTCGGGCACGGCGCTCTGGCGGAACGCGCCCTCATGGCTGTTCTGCCGGATGAGAAAGATTTTCCCTACACCATGCGCCTGGTCTCCGAGGTCTTGTCCTCCAATGGTTCAACTTCCATGGCTTCCGTTTGCGGCTCCACCCTGGCACTGCTGGATACCGGCGTGCCCATTAAGGCGCCCGTGGCAGGCATTGCCATGGGGCTCATCAAGGAAGCCGAGCAGTACAAAGTGCTGACCGACATTCAAGGTCTGGAAGATCACTTGGGCGATATGGATTTCAAGGTTGCCGGAACTGATAGTGGCATCACCGCCCTGCAGATGGATATCAAGATCAAGGGCATTACACCCGAGATCATGTCCGAAGCTCTAGCGCAAGCTAAAGAAGCACGCCTGTTCATTTTGGACAAGATCAAAGCGGTCATGCCTGCTCCACGCCCTGAACTGAAGGAATTCGTGCCGCGCATTGCCACCATCCATATCCCAGTCGAGAAGATCGGCGCAGTCATTGGCCCAGGCGGCAAGATGATTCGCGCGATTCAGGAAGAAACCGATACCCATATTGATATTGCCGAAGACGGCACCGTTTACATCGCCGCCACCGACCGCAACAATGAGAACGAAGCCCGTGAACGCATCATGCAGTTGACCGAAAGCCCGGTCATCGGCCGAATCTATACCGGCAAAGTGGTGCGCATCACCGATTTCGGAGCCTTCGTCGAGATCATGCCGGGTGTAGATGGCATGGTGCACATCTCTCAGCTTGACAGCGAGCGCGTCAACAAAGTGGAAGATGTCGCTTCCCTGGGTGAGGATCTAACGGTTATGATCACGGATATTGATCCTATGGGCAAGATCCGCCTTTCGCGCCAAGCCGTGCTGGAAGGCTGGAGCCCAGAAGAAGCGCGCGAACATGACCAGCCCAATCGGAAATCCACCGGTGATCGGCGCGGCGGGCGCAGCAGCCGTGGCGGTGGACGTTCAAACCGCGACCAACGCCGTTAGTTAGAAATATCTGCAAAAAATACAACCAAAAAGAGCTGTTCACTATGAACAAGCTCTTTTTTTATTTCTGGGTGGGCAGGTATGGCATTTTTGGACCTGGCAGCCCCAGCCGTTGACTCAACGCTGCGCGTATGGCGGTGCGGTCATCCCAGGTATATTCCGTTTCACCGAAGCACATGGACTGTTCATGCCCCTTACCACAAGCCATCACAATGTCGCCTCTGTTCGCCAACCTGACCGCTTCGCGGATTGCCTCCCCGCGGTCTGGCACGCGCAGGAAATTGCTCCCTTCTACTCCGCCATTTTTTTCAGCTTCATCCGCCATTTCAGCCAGAATATCATTCAATTGTTCTGTGCGTGGATCCTCAGCAGTGAGAATGGTCATGTCAGCCAGGTGTAACGCAGTCGCCGCCATCATTCTTCGCTTCTGCCGGTCGCGCAGTCCCGCCGAGCCAAACACGGCAATCACCTTGCCGCCGTTTTTCATGCGTTGCACTGTTTCCAGTGCCACTTTGAGTGCGTTGGGGGTGTGGGCAAAATCCACGATTGCCAAGAAATCCTGCCCCAGATTAATGCGCTCCATGCGCCCTGGTACACCCGGCATGTCTTGGATACCCTGCTGAACAAGCTGCATATCCAATCCCAAACCCAATCTGCAGGTCGCTGCGGCTGCCAGCAGGTTGCTGGCATTATAATCGCCCAGCATCGCTGATTGCAGTGGAAATGTTTTCCCGTGCAATATTGCTTCCAGGCGTATGCCGTTGCTGTCCGTTTGTAAATTCTGCCCTGTCAAATCAGCTTCAGTCTGCATGCCATAGGTCACTATATGGATAGAATGGTACTTTTCGTCCGCAAGGATTTGTTCCAAACACGCATAAGAAATATCATCGCGGTTGAGCACTGCCATGCGGAAGTTGCCTTGATCTTTTCTGGGGGTTTCAGTCAAACTCGTTAGCAGGCGTGCTTTCGCCTGCAGGTAACCTTCGTAATTCCCATGGTAGTCCAAATGCTCATGTGTGATATTTGTGATTACACCCAAATCGAAATCACAGGCTGCCACCCGCTGCTGGTCCAATCCGTGTGAAGTGGTTTCCAGCACGACATGCGTCATGCCATTGTCCACCATCTTGCGCAGGAGCGCTTGAATGGTTGGCGCTTCGGGTGTGGTCACGTGAAAACCTGTATCGATCACTTCTTCACCAATGACCGCGTTTACGGTCGAGATCATACCAGCTTTCAAACCAGCCGCTAGCATGATTTGATAAATAAGGTTGACGGTAGTCGTTTTGCCATCCGTCCCGGTTACTCCGATAACCGTCAGTTGTTGTGCAGGAAATCCATAAAAAGCAGCCGCCGCACGCGCCAGTACATCACGTGGATTCTCCACCCGCAGGTAAGGCACTTCTCTCAGATCCAATGTCTGGCTTCCGATTACCGCACAAGCCCCTTTTTCAATAGCATCTGGAATATAAGCATGCCCATCGTAATTGCCACCTTGGACTGCCACAAACAAGCTGCCCGGACTGACTTGTCGTGAATCGAAATGAACGGCAGTCACCTCTACGCTTGGCATAGCTTGTGTAGGTTTAGGAATTGTTGGGACTGATTCAAGCAGGTCGCTCAGAAGCATCTGTCAAAAACGCCTGGTTAGAATTATGAGTTCTGACTTTTAGATCGCATTTCTTCAGCAGCTTTTTGGATAGCTTTGCGAATCATGCGCGTATTGATCCATAACACCAGCGGTACGCTCACTACCAGCAATGCCACAGTAATGACGGGAGTAGTATCTCTGCTACGGTCAACAGCTAAACCGATCAAAATAGCTGCCATTCCTATCGCAAAAGTGATAAAACCTACTCTGCGATAAACAGGCGCAAGTTTACGATTGAGAGCTTCTTGTTTAACTTTGGTTAATTTAATTTTCTTCTGCGGTTCGGGGTTCATCGTTGGAATTATATCATTCCTGTCATTTCAGCTTGCTCCGCAGCCAAATTGCCAATACCAACAGCAAACCCAACAAGCAGAGATAGCGTACAAAAATAGGTGGCATGCCAAATATCGATTTTATCTCAAGGAAAACTGGCACGGAGAACAAAGTGATCGTTTCAATACTTGATTCTGCTTCTGCATAATAAACGGCTCTGATCCATAAAGTGCCATGTGTCTTTCCTTCCTGATTTGCAGTGATTGCATAGAGAATCAACTGCTCTTCCTCACTTCCAAAAGGTGTGATCAACCGCGCTCCAGGGTGAACGGTAACACCGGGAAGATCGAGTTGTGTTTCAAGAGAAATGGTGCATGCTGTCATGTTAATCTGAGAAGCTTCTTTGCGATTTAGAATAAGCCATAAATTTGCTGGTTCGCCCTTCCAGATTCTTTGTGGTGATCGAATGATGAAATCATACGATTCAAGCTGTGTCAGTGCCTTGCATTCCAGTCTTGCTTCCTGATTCAAGTAATCTGTATTCATTTGTAAGGATTGGGTTGCCATAGGCAATGGCCAGATAGACCAGATAAGAATGCCTACCAGCAAAACAATCAAAATAATTTGAAGAAAACGAGAATGAAGTTTATCCATACAGGCAGTCACAAATCAACCCTTTAATAGGGCATATTTCCAATCAGTTTGGTTGGTTCAATCCAATACTTCAAATAAATTAGAGCATTTCTTTTCGGTAACAACACACGGAACATGCCTTGTCAATTATGGTTCAACAAATTGTTCTTCTCAACCTTCAGGATTTCCCAGCTGTCATGCGCGGTTCTTTAGTGTCATTGTATTCCATACAAGCCGGAATTACTGCGGCACTCTAATGTTTCTAACGATCCAGTCTATTCTCTTTAGATTTTGCCAATTCCCAAATGGCATCCATTTCCTCCAGTGAGAGGTCGCTTATTTGTCGACCTTGGCTGGAAGCTTGTTTTTCAATCGCACGAAACCGATTGTAAAAACGGCGTGTCATCTTTCTCAACGCGCTTTCAGCATCTAAACCATACCAGCGGATCAGGTTGACCAATGCAAAAAGCAGATCGCCGATTTCTGCTTGTTGTGTCTCTTTGTCTTCTGCATTTTTCAGTTCTTCGATTTCTTCGCTAATTTTGTCTAGAACAGGTGCAATCTCTGGCCAATCAAAACCCACCCGGGCTGCCCGCTCCTGATATTTCTGTGCCAGTGCCAAAGCGGGTAGATCTCGAGGGATGGAATCTAGAATGCTTTCCTGCAGGATGTGATTATGCTTGCGCTCTTGCGATTTCAACTTTTCCCAGTTAAGAAGAACCCCGCTGACGCCCTTCACTTCCTGTCCGCTAAAAACATGTGGGTGTCGGAAGGTGATCTTGCGATGGATTGCTTCGATGATCTCTGGCATGTCAAACTCACCCTCTTCACTTGAAATTTGGGCGTGCAACACAATTTGCAACAAGAGGTCACCAAGTTCTTCGCATAGCTCTGATGGTGAACATTCGTCAATCGCATCCAATACTTCATAGGTTTCTTCCAGTAAATTATTCCTGAGGGATTGGTGGTTTTGTTCTCGATCCCAAGGGCAGCCTTCAGG
>CAYVJI010000052.1:7825-12632 GCA_964451805.1 uncultured Pelolinea sp.
TTCTCATGGAGAAGAATATGTTTTCCCTCCAAGGTTCTTCCATCAATCAATTGAATGTTAAGTAGCTTTCCCTGTGGGTCAACAACCTTCAACACATTCTGCAAACTGCAAAAATTCATGACAACTTTCTATTCTGGGGATTCTGATGCCAAAAAATTATACTACCCACTTATTTGATACCAAGTGGGTAGTAATTCAGTTGTGGTTTGGTTTTTGGTTCTAACGCTTGGTATAGGTTGGTGCCTTGCGCGCCCGTTTAAGGCCGGGTTTCTTGCGTTCTTTTACACGGGGGTCGCGAGTAAGTAGATTATCTTTGCGGAGCGCTGTGATGTAATCCTGATTGAGTTTGGTAAGCGCTCGTGCCAGACCTAATTGAACAGCTGTCGCCTGGCCTGTCACACCACCACCCTTTACAATCACGGATACATCATATTGACCTTGGTTTTCGCCGGTGCTGCTAAATGGTTCTAGAATAGCTTGTGCATCGCCTAAACGCGTAAAGTATTCCGCCAAATTCTTATCGTTAACAGTAAAATTGCCCTCCCCTTGCATAACGCGAACGCGGGCAGTGCTTTCTTTGCGACGGCCAATGCCTTCATAATATTGTCCCGACATATGTGTTCTTCTCCTAAATTATCTTGTCGATTTCATTTCTATGGGTTGTTGCCCCTTATGAGGGTGTTCTGCTCCTGCATAAACACGCAGGCGCCTCATCAACTTGTTGCCATATTTGTTATGCGGCAACATTCCTTTGACCGCAGACTTAATAATCCTATCAGGGTGATCTTCCAGCTGATGCGAATAGGTCACAGCCTTTAAACCACCAGGATAATTGGAATGGCGGTAATATACTTTCTCTTTTACTCGCGTTGGATTCACCTGGATGCCTTTCGCGTTGATCACAATCACCGCATCGCCCATTGCCACGCCGGGAGTGAAATCGGGTTTGTTTTTACCCATCAAAATGGACGCAATGGTAGTAACCAAACGGCCTAATTTCTGCCCATTTGCATCAACCACAACCCATTTACTCTCAGGTTGTCCTTTAATTACATATGTTTTTTCCACAATCTGTACTCCATTTAATTAATAAATGATTCGCTCTAAAATTAATCCTTTTGCGGGAGCTATTCCCGCGGGCAGTTCTTTTTGTCTCTCGATACAAGCTTGGATTTCCTCCAAGCCGATGCGTTTTTGCCCTGCTCTTACTAGCACATAAACGATCCGTCGCACCATGTGATATAAAAATGCTTTTGCTCTTATTCGAAAATAGGCTTCATTAGCTTCCAGGTCGATCTCCCAACCCGCTGACTGAATTGTTCGTTGTGTGGGTGATTTGTCATCAGGCGCTCTTCCAAAAGCACAAAAATCATGCTTCCCTTTGAACAAGCGGCTGCCTTGCTGCAAAACCTTAATTTCCGGCATCGGCCACACTCTCCAATAGAAACGTTCTTTCAGCGGTTTAGAGTTTTCGCTGAAATAAATCTGGTATCGGTATTCGCGTGCAAGAGCAGCAAAGCGAGGATGGAATTTGGCATTAGCCTGAGATACTGTCTGCACACTTATATCACTTGGAAGCAGGTCATTCAAGGCGTTTTTCAATTCTTCTTCTGAATGCTGCCAATCTAATTGAAAGGCAACCACCTGCCCCTCAGCATGCACACCGCTATCTGTTCGACCTGCGCTGAGTAGGGATTCCTCCTGCCAATTCAACCTCCGCAAGGCTTGCTCAATTTCACTTTGAACGGAGCGGCTGTTCTTTTGGCGCTGAAATCCTTTGAATTCAGTACCATCGTATGCGATTGTAACTTGGTAAAGTGCCATTCCCACCGGTATCCCGGAAGGATTATTCTTCAACGAGTTCTAAGACAACCATTTCCGCCGAATCACCTGCTCGAGGACCCAGCTTGATCAAGCGGGTATATCCTCCACTGCGGTTTCCAAAACGCGGTGCGACATCGTCAAACAATTTCTTGACAATACTAGCGTCATCTAATGATGCAGCCGCAAGTCGGCGTGCATTGACTTTTTCTATGTCGCTGGCATTGGCGCAATTCTTCGCTAAAGTGATCAATCTTTCGGCATCTCCTCTAATCGCTTTCGCTTTGGCTGCCGTAGTTTTAATGCGGTTATGTTCAAATAATTGCTTGATCAATGTGCGGCGTAACGCGCTGCGTTGATCTTTGCTGCGATTTAATTTATAACCTGCCACTTGATGACGCATATCTCACTTACTCCACTTCACTTTCATCAATTTCTTCGGATAAAAACCCTTTTTCCTGCATTTTCTGTCGCAGTTCGTCCAGACTTTTCTCGCCAAAATTACGGATGGACATGACCGCTTCTTCGCCTTTCTCTAAGAGCTCTATGACATCTCCAACAGTCGTGACACCAGTTCTCTTCAAAGAATTGAAAACCCTCACAGAAAGATCAAGATTCTCAATCGGCATATCAGCAGATTCACTGTTGATTTGTTTCACGCTTTCTGCCTTTTCTTCTGCTACTTCCAGAAGCTCTTCTTTCACGCCTGCAATCAATCTGAATTGATCGATCAGGATTTTGCCCGCTCGCGCTAATGTCTTTTCCGGAGAGGTAGTCCCATCCGTCCAAATTTCAAGTTCCAGTCGATCATAATTCGTACTCTGTCCGACACGCGCATTGCCGACATCGAAGTTAACCCGCTTTACTGGGCTGAAAATGGCATCCACTGGTAATTCCCCAATGGGTAAGTCTCCTACGCGTTCATCAGAGGGCAAATAACCACGTCCGCGTTCCACTGTAAAGTCAATCGAAAGCCGGGTTTTTGGATCGTCTGCGGTGAATAGGTACAATTCAGGATTCACAATTTCAATCTCAGATGAGGTTTGAACATCCGCTGCAGTTACCACACCTTCTCCACTGACATCCAAATGCATATGGGAGTTATCTCCTTCATGCATGATGATGCGCAACTGTTTTACCTGAAGCATGACCTGCAGAACATCCTCGCGTACGCCAGGGATATCGCTGAACTCATGCAAAGTGTCGGAGATCCGCATGGAGGTTACTGCTGCACCCTCCAACGAGGATAGCAGCACTCTGCGCAAAGAATTGCCCAAAGTGACTCCATATCCCCTTTCGAGCGGGCTGATCACAAATTTTGCATAATTACGAGCTTCAGCTTCCCGTTCTAAAGTTGGTGAAACCATACTACTCTGAGCCACAGTCACCCTCTCTTCCTGTTTATAGAAACATTCATCAACCGGACTACCTTGAATAGTACTCAACAATCAATTGTTCGTTGAGGTTTCCGTCAATCTCACCTCTCTCAGGCAATCGCAGCACTCGACCACTTAATTTCTTTAAATCGCGTTCTAACCATAAAGCGCAATTGGTCTTTTCTGCCTCTTCAGCTAGATCCTTGAACAATCCATTTTTTCGTGATTCTTCCCGAACCTCAATAGCATCACCCGGTTTTAATACCATAGACGGAATATCGGTTCGCCGACCATTCACAACAAAATGGCCATGCGAAACCATCTGGCGCGCCTGTGCGCGGTTCTTGGCGAAACCCATGCGATAGATGATATTGTCCAAACGGGCTTCTAGAATCTGAAGCATGGTTAGACCAGTAATACCGCGTATTTTGATCGCCATTTGAAAATACCTGCGGAATTGTTTTTCCAAAATTCCATAGATACTACGAGCTTTTTGCTTGGCGCGCAATTGTCGGCTGTAGTCAGACATACGCCGACCTCTGCCTTGGCTAGCTTGACCATGCTGACCTGGAGCATAACTGCGTCTCTCAAATGCGCATTTTGAGGTGAAACAACGTTCACCTTTCAAGAAGAGTTTCTCGCCTTCTCTTCGGCATAATTTGCATACTGGTTCAATATATCTTGCCATTAATCAATTCTCCTGCAATTCTACACACGGCGTTTCTTGGGCGGCCGGCATCCATTATGAGGTACCGGAGTAATATCAGTGATCGACCTGATCTTCAATCCTTTGGATTGAATCGCCCGGATCGCAGATTCACGACCCGGACCAGGTCCTTTGATATATACTTCAATCTCAGAAATTCCCATTGAACTAGCGTTCTTGATCGCTTCTTCCGCTGCCAAACGCGCTGCGAAAGGAGTGCTTTTACGGGATCCTTTGAATCCTACTGAACCTGAACTTGTCCATGCAATCACATTTCCCTGCATATCAGTAACTGAAATAATTGTATTGTTGAAAGATGCAAAGATATGGACTTGTGCAGCAGATAGTGAACGCTTGACTTTTTTGGTTGATGTTGTACGTCGTGTTGGTTTTGTACTTTGTGCCATAATTCCTCTTTTTCGCCTAAGACACTCTTTGGATACGGCTTAGGTTTATTTCTTCGTTGCGCCACGCCTGCGACCGCGTCCTGCTACCGTGCGCTTTGGTCCTTTGCGTGTGCGCGCATTTGTACGGGTGCGCTGACCATTAACTGGCAAACCTCGGCGATGTCTCATGCCACGGTAGCAGCCAATCTCCACTAGCCTTTTGATGTTCATTTGAACATCTCGACGCAGATCACCTTCAACTTTGAAATTTTTCGAAATATATTCGCGTAATGCGCTTACATCCGATTCTGTGAGGTCATTAACGCGAACATCGGGGTTCACATTAGTTGCTGCCAGAATCTCATGCGCCCTGGTCGGTCCAATTCCAAAAATATATCTCAATCCGACTTCAATGCGCTTGGAACGCGGTAGATCAACACCTTCAATTCTTGCCATATTCTTTATCCCTGTCTTTGTTTGTGTTTCGGATTTTCACAGATAACGTAAAGAATTCCTTT
>CAYVJI010000053.1:0-11671 GCA_964451805.1 uncultured Pelolinea sp.
ATCCCTGTCTTTGTTTGTGTTTCGGATTTTCACAGATAACGTAAAGAATTCCTTTGCGTTTTACAATTTTACATTTTGCACAACGTTTGCGGATTGATGGTGACACTTTCATTCTAACACTCTCCTATCTTCTATTACTGCAGCCGCAAAACTTTTATTATAACCAATAATTCTCTAATCGTCTATTCTTTCTCTGCATCGCAAGCAACAACCTTTAAAATCTCTTGCGTGACATCTTCAATTGGCAAAGCCCCATCAATTTCAACCAACAACACTTTCTCTCGATAAAAGTCAATCAGTGGCGAAGTCTGTTTGAAATATACTTCAATGCGTTGCTTGACCGTTTCGCGTTTATCATCACTACGTTGGTATAGAGGGGAACCATCAAAATCACATACACCTTCTTTCGCTGGTGGGTTGAATTTGCTGTGAAAAACATGTCCTTCTGCTTTACATGTCCAGCGACCGCTTAATCTTTCCACCAATTCATCATTGGACACATTGATAAAGGGAACACAGCGGATACGGGCATCCTTATTACTTAAAAACTGATCCAAAGATTCAGCTTGAGCAGGTGTGCGGGGATAACCATCCAGCATTGCTCCATTCTGACAGTCAGGTTGTGAAAGACGGTCTTCCACCATTTGAATGGTGAGATTATCAGGAACCAGTTCCCCCTTTTCCATAAAAATCCTTGCTTTTTTTCCCAAGGGAGTTTCTTTCGCGAGATTTTCACGAAAAATATTCCCGGAAGAAATATGAGGAATTCCGCATTTCTCAGCCACAATAGCTGCCTGTGTGCCTTTTCCTGCTCCGGGTGGTCCTAATAAAACAAAAAAATCGATCATGGTAATTTTGATGCACTATCCTTTGATCAATTTCTCGTCGTAGCCATGCAATTTCAATTCTGTCTCAATAATATTGAATGTGTCACGCACAACACCTACGACAATGATCAGACCTGAAGCAGATACTAAGAATAAAGCTGATCCGATATTTGCAGGTAATACCAAACTGAAAATATATGGCATGGTAGCCACCACGGCTAAGAATAAAGCACCTACTAAGGTGATACGTCGCTGCACTCTGGTGAGGTATTTTTGGGTGGGAGCTCCCCTGATCACACCCGGGATTTGGGCGCCCTGTCTTTTTAAATTCTCCCCGTAATTCTGCTGTTCAAACAACACTTCAGTGTAAAAGAACGTCAGCAGGAGAACAAAAAAGAAATAAATGATCATGTACCATACACTATTGGTATTAAAAGTTGATTGCAGCCAATTTGCAATATTCGCCAGCCAGGTTGTTTTTGAATTGATGAAAAATTGCGCTATGATGCCAGGCAATGAGAGTATAGTTTGTGCGAAAATCAGCGGTATCATGCCTGCTAGATTGATCATTAGCGGTAAATTGGATTTTACCGGCATAGACATTCGGTTGCCAATTCTCCTTCCGGGGAACAAAACCGGAACATTACGCCGGCCTTGCTGCACAAAGATAATCACAAAAATTGTTAAAGCCAGCACAATGGCCATAAGAATCAGCAGGAATGCCACTGATTGGCCAGAAACAATGATGCTTAAAATGTTGTTCGGTATTCGCGAAACAATACCCGCAAAAATAATCAGTGATAAACCTTGGTTAGGAATGCCATATTCAGAAATAAGTTCACCCAGCCAGATTCCCAGCATAGTTCCGCCCACCATACTAATGACTGTGGTCAATGTGGGCAGCGTTCCTCCTTCTGCAAAGCCGAAGGTGTAATTTAAAATTGATCCGCTGGTTGTCAACTGCCGGAATAATTGGATCTGTCCAAGTGCGGACAGAGTCCCCATGGGAATGGTCAGAAATATCGTCCATCGTTCCATCAATTTGCGTCCCTCTTTTGGATTTTCGCGCATACGCCTTTCCAAAGACGGAATAATGGGCACTAAAAGCTGGATTATGATCTGGGCAGTGATGTAAGGATATACTCCCATTGCCAAAATGGAAAAATTGGATAGCGTTCCTCCAGACAGCATGTCAAAAACATTCAACAAATTGCTGGCTGCGCTTTGCTGTTGAAAGATGCTGGCAATTACATCCCGGTTAATTCCTGGAACGGGAATATTGGCCGCTAAGCGGTAAAGAATCAGTAACGCAAGCGTGATCAACAGCTTTTTTCGAATATCTGCCGAAGTCCACAAGTAACGCCAGGCTGACCTTTTCATTATTGCATCTCCTTATTACTTGTTCCTTTAATCCTAAATTATCTCCACTTTACCGCCCGCACTCTCTATTTTTTCTTTTGCGCTTTTAGTAAAGCGATGTGCTTTGACAGTTAGAGCGACCTTTATATCTCCGTTGCCCAGTATAGCAACAGGATTTTGCTTCTTATGTAGCATTTTCATTTCCGCTAACAATGCAGGGGTTACTTCTGTGCCAGCCTCAAACTTTGACAAATTTAATAAATTTATTTCGTTGAACTCCACCCGGTTAATCGGTCGAAAACCTTCACCACGCATGAAAGGTAGACGTCGATAGAAGGGCAAGTTTCCGCCCTGCCGATAGAGATGGCCTCCAAAACCAGTCCGCGAATGTTGTCCTTTGGTTCCCCGACCAGCAGTCTTGCCCTGTCCAGCTGCGATTCCACGGCTTACGCGCTTTCGGTTTTTCTTGGCGCCCTGATTGGGTTTTAAATCATGTAATTTCATTTCTCTTCCTGAACTTCTTCGATTTGTATGAGATGATTCACTTTTGCGATCATCCCACGGACAGTTGGAGAATCCTTCTGTTCAATAGTTTGTCCAATTTTTCGCAGACCTAACGCACGAATGGTTGCCTTATGTCGTTCGGTATTGCCAATCGGACTGCGCACTAATGTGATTTTCAATACTTTTTCTTTTTTAGCCATCTTTCCTCCGCTCCCAGAAGGGTGCTAGGTCTTTGGCAGGTTTACCGCGCATTTGCGCGACATCATCAGACGAATGCAGTTGTTCCAATGCCTTGAATGTTGCTTTAACAACATTGAGCATATTTGAACTGCCTAAAGATTTTGTCAAAATATCCCGCACACCCGCTGCTTCAACCACCGCGCGGACACCACCACCTGCAATAACGCCCGTTCCCAAAGAAGCTGGTTTTAATAGTACTTGGGCACCAGCTACTTTCGCCACAACTTCATGAGGAATAGTAGTACCTGATAATGAAATTTTGCGCATGTTCTTATGTGCGCGCTGAGTAGCTTTGGCCATAGCCTCCGGTACTGCACCTGCTTTGCCTACCCCTAAACCGACATTGCCGTTATTATCTCCCGCAACAACAGTAACACGGAAATGGAATTGCCGTCCGCCTTTGACAACTTTAGCGACACGCGCGATATCAACAACTCTTTCATCATACTCTTTTTCAACTGCCTGGTAAGCCATTTTTTCCATCATTTTTTCTCTGATCCTTTCGCAACCCTGCTAAAACTTCAATCCAGCTTCTCTGGCAGCGTCAGCGAGAGCTTTCACACGACCGATATATTGATAACCGCCACGGTCAAAAACAACTTGTGTGATTTTTTTTGCTTTCGCTCTCTCAGCTAATTGCTTACCAACTGCAACCGCCTGTTCAGTCTTGTTCAATTTTTCTACTTGTTTCCTTAATTCGTGATCTATGCTTGAAGATGAAACCAAGGTAATCCCTCGTTCATCATCTATGATTTGGGCATAAATATCATTAAGGCTGCGAAAAACACATAACCGGGGTTTTTCAGCGATGCCAAAAATGTTTTTTCGCACTCTTTGATGCCTGTGCAATCTCGCTTGGTTTCGTGATACATTTGCCATTTTTTATACCTGTCTCACACTTTTTTTATGCGGCTTTCTTGCCCGCTTTTCTACGGATCTTTTCGCCCAAATAATGAATACCTTTGCCGTGATAGGGTTCTGGCGGTCTAATCTTGCGAATATCCGATGCGACCTGTCCGACAACTTCTTTGCTAATTCCCCTGACTACAATCCGCCGATTTTTCTCTTGAACATCGAATTCGATTTCATCCAACGGTTTTACCACTACCGGATGAGAAAAACCCAAGCTAAGCACAAGGTTTTTTCCATCCATCTCAGCTTTATAGCCTACACCTTCAATCTCAAGAATGCGTTCAAATCCGTTGCTGACACCGATTACCATATTATTCAATACCGCTCGCGTGGTCCCATGCAGCGCACGCACAATCTTCTCATCAGAACTGCGCGCAACTACGAGTTTATCTTCTTCTTTTTTAATTTCAATAAGTGAAGAAAATTCTCTATGCATGCTGCCTTTAGGACCTTTTATGCTCACATTTGATCCATTCAATTCCACCTCAACACCATTAGGAACTGTAATGGGAAGTTTTCCTATTCGTGACACAACAATACCTCCATCCTTTTTTTCATCCTACCAAATCTTACAAAGGACTTCACCACCAACCCCTTGTTTGCGGGCATTTTGGCCAGTCATAACACCTTTCGGTGTTGAAAGGATGGAAATACCCATGCCGGATAACACCCAGGGAATTTCTCTTTTCTGGGTATACACACGCCTGCCCGGTCTGCTTATCCTTTCCAAACCAGTAATGACTGAACGCTTTTTTCTTCGTTCACCCATATATTTCAGTTTGATTCGGATTACTTTGTGAGCAGATGTGTTTCCATTGGCTACTTCAAAATCCTCAACAAAGCCTTCCTCTTTCAGAATTCTCGCAATTTCCGCTTTAATTTTCGAACTTGGCATCGCTACCACGGTTTGGTTGCTCATGACACCATTCCGGATGCGAGTCAACATATCAGCAATTGGATCATTTACACTCATCTTTACCTCCGGACGGTTCTACCAGGATGACTTTGTTACACCTGGGATTTTCCCTTTCAAAGCCAGATCTCTGAAACAGATTCGGCAGACTCCAAAACGACGAATATATCCTCTTGGTCTCCCGCAAATTTGACATCGGTTGCGTACCTGGTTTGGATATTTTCTGCGTTGTTCTCGATATTCCATGCATGTTTTTGCCATAATCAGACCTTCCTAAAGGGCATTCCCAAATGTTTTAATAATGACATTGCCTGCTCATCATTCGGAGCAGTGGTAACAAAAGTAAGTTCCATACCACGAATTTTGTCGATCGAATCATATTCAATCTCAGGAAAAATCAATTGTTCGCGTAAACCTAACGTATAGTTTCCTCGTCCATCAAATGATTTATCAGAAACACCGCGAAAGTCGCGCACGCGTGGTAACGCAATATTGACCAGCCGGTCTAATAATGCCCACATTTTTTCACCGCGCAATGTTACTTTCACTCCAATGGTTCTGCCTTCGCGTAATTTGAAGTTTGCGATGCTCTTCTTTGCTTTTGTGATGACAGGTCTTTGTCCAGTGACTTTTACCAAATCTGCACTCGCGGATTCCAATGCCTTAGGATTATCCAATGCTTCTCCCATGCCAATATTGACGACAATTTTCTGCAGGTTTGGCACTTGCATGGTATTGGTTAGTCCAAATTCCTTCATCAAAGCAGGTGCAACTTCTTTTCGATATTTTTCTCTTAATGCATTCATTCAGTACTCCCAGAAATGGATGATTGGATTAATCCAACAATCCACCACATTTTTTACAAACTCTCATAGTTTTTTCTCCATCGCGCGTAATGCCAACTCGAGTGGGTTTGTTGCATTTCTTGCAAACTACCATTACGTTCGATGCATCCAGATCGCCTTCGAACTTTACAATTCCAGGATTTACTGTCTTTCCTTCAGATTGAACTTGGCGTTGATGTTTGGTACGTAAATTTTGTCCCTGCACAACAACACGGTTTTCTTTTCGCAATACCTTGATCACTTCACCGCGCTTGCCTTTGTTTTCTTCTTTTCCAGTGATGATTTCAACCTGATCACCTTTTTTGATGCGCATTTTCATTATTTGAATCTCCTCATGCAAATCCTAAAGCACTTCTGGTGCCAGTGAAACTATTTTCATATAACCCTTTTCGCGCAATTCACGGGCAACAGGTCCAAAGATGCGTGTTCCTTTCGGATTTTCTCCATCAGTATCCAGAATTACCGCTGCGTTATCATCAAATCGAATGCTGGATCCATCTTTTCTGCGCCATTCTTTCGAGGTGCGAACAATCACAGCTTTTACAACTTCACTCTTTTTTATAGAGCTTTGGGGAGAGGCTGACTTTACAGTAGCGACTACAATATCGCCTATATGAGCATATTTTCGCCTTGATCCACCTAAAACATGGATTACAAGCAGCTCTCGTGCACCTGTGTTATCGGCAACTTTTAATCTGGTTTCGTGCTGAATCATGGACTCAAACCTCTTCCACTACAGGCTTGGTATCGTCTACTTCTTGCCTGCTGAGAATTTTTTCTACGATAAAACGTTTGGTGCGCGAGATAGGTTTGCTTTCAATGATTTGAACCTCGTCGCCAACATTACAGCCCATTTCATCATGTACCACTAACCGTTTGGTGCTATGGACAACTTTTTGATATAGAGGATGCCGATAGGATCGCTTTATCTCAACGACCACGGTTTTTGCCATCTTGTTGCTGATCACTACGCCCATTATTCTTCGACGAGTATTCATGCTTCACCTTCTGTTTTTATTTCATCCTGTTTTTCATTTAGGATAGTCTCATATCTCGCAATCAACCTTTTAGTTTGCTTGATCTTGCTGGTATCAGATAATTGCCCGCTAACCTGTTGAAAACGCATAGTCATAAACTCTTTGCGAGTATCCAGTAATTTGGACTGAATCTCTTCAACGGACATCAGTCGGATTTCACTCACTTTCACGCTGACCTCCCAACATCTCTTGCTTCGCAATGACTTTTGTTTTTATTGAGAATTTATAAGCTGCTTGCTGTAAAGCATGAATAGAGGTTTCTTCATCCAAACCACCGACTTCGAACATGATTCTGCCTGGCTTGACTACTGCTGCCCAATATTCAACAGCTCCCTTCCCCTTACCCATGCGCGATTCTGCGGCACGTTTTGTAATGGGTTTGTCGGGAAAAATCCGAATCCAAACCTTACCACGTCGTTTCATGGTGCGCACAATCGAACGGCGTGCAGCTTCAATCTGGCGGGCTGAAACCCAGCCTGGTTCTAAAGCCTGCAAACCATATTCACCACCTAAAATTTCTGCCCCTCGCAAAGCTTTACCTGTCATACGACCACGCATCTGCTTGCGATATTTCACTCTTTTTGGCATCAACATAATAAAAACCTCGTTCTACGTTCCGGTCAGCCTATTCGCTAACGTAAACGCCTTCTGTTTTTTCTAACTCTTCCTCAGAGCCAGGCAGTACCTCGCCTTTGTAAACCCAAACTTTAACTCCGATTTGCCCATAAGTGGTCAGCGCTTCTGTGCGTGCAAAATCAATATCCGCACGCAAGGTCTGTAATGGCACTCGTCCTTCACGCAGCCAGGTCGTGCGGCACATCTCTGCTCCATTCAAACGGCCTGCAACCTGGATCTTAACGCCCTGTGCCCCTTGACGGATAGCTTGCTGGATCGCTTTCTTCATTGCGCGGCGATAGCTAATTCGCCTTTCAATTTGCGAAGCAATATTTAATGCAATAAGGTATGCATCACAATCTGGATTTTTTATTTCTTTTATTTCAAGATCAATCTTCTTTCCCGTTAAATCTTCCAAGTCCTTGCGCAGAATTTTTACCGTTTCACCCTTTCTTCCAATTAATATTCCGGGCTTAGCAGTATTTACTAGTATGCGGACTTTTCCGGGATATCTTTCAATCTCAATTTGAGAAACTCCAGCTCTCTCACTGGCTTTTTTGATCATTTCGCGAATCTTGATATCCTGATGAAGTTGATCAATGTAATTTTGGCCTTCAGCGTACCATCGTCCTTCCCAAGTCTGTATCACTCCCAGCCGCATTCCAATTGGATGAACTTTTCGACCCATAATTTCTCCTACTTCCTATTCCTTAATAAAACTCTGTAAAAATTCTATTCCTTCTCACGGAGGATGACTTTCACATGCGATGATCGTCGCAAAATCGGTTTGAATCTTCCGCGTGCTCCATATCGGCGCCATTTCCTTAATGGGGCTGCATCTGCCGTGATTTGATGAATATAGAGTTTTTCAGAATTCAAACCAAAATTATTTTCCGCGTTCGCTACCGCTGAAGCAATTAATTTGCTCACTGGTTCTGCAGATTTCTTATTGGTGAATCGTAACCTTGAAATAGCTTCTTCTGCCATTTTTCCACGCACCAGATCAAGCACCAGACGCATTTTTTGCGGAGATACAGAACAATTTTTTAATTCAGCTTTCACATCCATCTTGATATTATCCTCTTGATGATGATTTTTCCGCTACATGACCGCGAAAATGCCGGGTTGGGGCAAATTCACCCAATTTATGACCAACCATATTCTCGGTTATGTAGATTGGCACATGACGCCTGCCATCATGCACCGCGATAGTATGACCTACCATCTGCGGAAAAATCGTGCTCGCCCTGCTCCAGGTGCGGATTACTTTTTTTTCGTTTTTTTCATTCATTTGCTCAATTTTTTTCAATAGCTTTGGGTCAATGAATGGCCCTTTCTTCAAAGAACGTGACATTTCTTAGCTCCTGTCCTCTCCACAATTGCTACCGTTTTGCAGAGCGTCTGTTGCGCACAATATATTTATCAGTACGCTTGTTTTTGCGAGTTTTGTACCCAAGAGTGGGTTTTCCCCAAGGCGATTTAGGACCAGGCATTCCAATCGGAGAACGTCCTTCTCCTCCACCATGAGGATGATCGCGGGGTGTCATGGCACTGCCACGTATTGTTGGGCGTATACCCAAGTGGCGCTTGCGGCCAGCCTTGCCAAGTTTTATTTGGCTGTGTTCTAAATTTCCTACTTGGCCAATGCAGGCACTACATTTCTGCCGGATCAGACGCACTTCCCCTGAAGGCATACGCACCTGTGCATATTCGCCCTCTTTTGCCAGTAATTGTGCAGAAGTTCCAGCAGATCTGACCAGTTGTGCCCCCGCACCTTCACGCATTTCAATATTATGCACCATAGTACCAACTGGGATTGCGGAAATTGGCAGACAATTTCCAGGTCGGATTTCCGCTGAGGGACCAGCCATGACCTCGTCTCCAACCTTCAAACCTAAAGGAGCGATGATATAAGTTTTTTCACCATCTGCATATGACAGGAGTGCTAAGCGGGAGCTTCTCTTCGGGTCATATTCAATCGCGGTAACTTTTGCAGGAATTCCTGCTTTCTGCCGTTTGAAATCAACAATGCGAATCTGCTGGCGGTTGCCGCCACCGCGATGCCGAACAGTGATCCGACCATATACATTCCTGCCAGCCTTTTTTGATTTTGAAACCAGCAGTGATTTTTCTGGTTTGTTCTTTGTAATTTCTTCAAACGTTGATCCGGTCATTCCTCGTTGGCCGGGTGTCGTTGGTTTATAGATCTTTACACTCATTAATCAACTCCCTCAAATACGGGTATGCGGTCCTCTGGGCTCAAGGTTACAATAGCCTTTTTGTACCCTGATTTACGAATAGCCATACGACGGCTGCGTCCACGACGGCTAACCTTGGGTGCCACATTGATGGTATTCACCCTTACTACTTTCACATCAAATGCTTTCTCAACCGCTTCTTTTATCTCGGATCTGGTTGCATTTAACGGAACCTCAAAAGCAAATTGATTCAGCTTTGAAGATTGGTAGGCAGTTTTCTCAGTAATGAGAGGTTTGCGTAGAATATCAAAAGCGGTGGTCATTTTTTCCTCTTACTGATTTTCAAATAACTTTCCAGCACTGAAATTGCTGGTTCTTCCAAAATTATGCGATCAAAAGTAAGCATATCGCGAATATTCAGGTATTTCACCATTAATACTTTGATATCACTGATATTGTCTGCGGAAATCAGCACATCAATTTTGCTGTCCTTTTCAGGAATCACCAGCAATGCAGAATGATTTCCTACGATCTTTTCTACTGCTTGTGAGAGTAATTTACTTTTCGCTTCCTTGATCGTAAATTGATCAACAACAATGATTGCTTGTTCAGATGCTTTGGCTGACAGCGCAGATCGAACCGCAGCCCTGCGCATTTTTTTTGGCATATCCAAGCTGTAATCGCGTGGGTGCGGGGTATGTATCTTTCCACCACCCACCCATTGAGCCGCGCGTGTTGAACCTTGCCGCGCTCTACCAGTACCTTTCTGCCGCCAGGGTTTTCGTCCGCCACCTGAAACTTCACCCCTATCCTTGGTATCATGCGTCCCTAATCGAGCATTGGCTAATTGTCGCACATAAGCCTGATGCATGAGATCCGTATTTACTGGCGCTTCAAAAATTGAAGCGGGTAATTGGATCTCCTTCACTTTTTTACCGTTTATATCGACTACATCTACTTTCATCATTCTAAGCTCCAAATACACGCAATGTATCTGCCTGATTCATTCTTCTTTATTGTTTCCGGGCTTCTTTGATTACAACCAGCCCACCGCGTGGACCGGGAACTGAGCCGTTTACTCCGATTAGATTCTTTTCTACATCCACCAAAACGACTTTAAGATTCTGAGAAGACACCCGTTCATTTCCCATGTGTCCAGCCATTTTTTTTCCTTTGAAAACTCTACCAGGAGTTGTTGTGGCAGCTACTGAACCAGGAGCTCTCAAGCGATCAGATTGACCATGTGTAACGGGGCCTCCGCGGAAATGATAACGCTTTACTGTACCTGCGAAACCTTTTCCTTTACTAACACCCACAATATCTACATGTGCACCAACCTCAAATTGGCTAACATTTACTTGTTCACCCTCTTTCACTTCTGGTTTACTCGTGCGGAATTCACGTAAGTGGCGCAGGGGTGGCAGTTTGCTTCGCTCAAGATGACCAATCTGTCCTTTGGTAAGCTTTTTTTGTTTTACTTCTTCATAACCAAGTTGAACAGCCGAATATCCATCCTTATTCAGTGTTCGAATTTGGGTAACAAAACATGGCCCAGCTTCTAGGATTGTCACTGGGATGGCGCTGCCATCCTCTCCGAAGACCTGGGTCATGCCAAGTTTTTTTCCGATAAGCCCTTTGAACATATTTAATTTCTCCTGAAATATTATTCTTAGAGACTGTCAGCATGGGCAAGCTGCATCATCTCTGGCAATAAAGTCAATCTTTTTGAAGCTAAACTCGCAATTTGCCCGTTCGCTTCCGAAAAGATTCTTTTATTGTCTTTTTCAAACGTTAATCTTCAAACCTAAAAATTTTATCACATTTTTTAAGTTTTTGACAATTTCAATTAAATCTTAATTTCTATATCGACTCCCGCGGGGAGGTTTAATCGCATGAGCATATCAATGGTTTTTGAATCTGGATCCATTACATCGATGATTCGGTTGTGTGTTCGTATTTCAAAATGTTCATGCGAATCTTTGTCGATGAAAGTTGATCTTCTTACTGTGAATTTTTCTGTGTTTGTAGGCAGAGGTACCGGCCCAACCACTTTAGCTCCGCTGCGTTCAGCTGTCTCGACAATTCTCTTAGCGGATTGGTCGAGGACACGATGATCATAGGCTTTGAGTCTGATGCGAATTTTTTGTTTTGCCATGTTTTTTTACCTATTCATTGATTTTAGTGATCACGCCTGCGCCCACAGTCAAGCCGCCTTCGCGGA